>JBOFBK010000419.1:0-1297 GCA_051645525.1 Dermatophilaceae bacterium
CCGACGCGAGGTACAGCCCGGGCACCGGTGTCTCCGGCCGCCCGAGGCCGCGGGTCGGACGGAACACCAGCTGCTGGTGCAGCGCCGCCGTGCCGCCGTTCACCGCGCCGAGGTGGAGGTTGCGGTTCGCGCCGGACAGATCGCCCGGGGTCTGCACGTGCCGGGCCAGCACGCCGTCGCGGAAGCCCGGCGCCACGGCATCCACCGCGTCCTCGACCACCTCCACCTGATGCTGCACGGCGTCCTCGTCGGCGGCGAGCTCCCGCGGCAGGTGGCTGTACGCCCACGCCGACTCGGTGCCCTCCGGCGAGCGAGACGGGTCCGATGTCGTCATCTGGCCGAAGAGCACGAACGGGCGCCGCGGCATCCGGCCCACGCTCAGGTCGGCGGCGAGATCGACGAAGCCGTCGACGTCGCAGCCGAGGTGCACGGTGCCGGCGTCCCGCGCGCCGTCGGCGGCCCACGGCACGCGCCCCGAGAACGCCCAGTTGAGCTTGAGCGTCGAGTCGTCCCAATCGAACCGGTCGAGGTCGGCGAGCAGCCGGGCCGGGACGTGCCGCGGGTCGAGCAGCTCACGGTAGAGCGCCGGCGCGGTCACGTCTGCGAGCACCGCGCGCCGCGCCAGCACCCGCGACCCGTCGGCCAGCCGCACCCCGCTCGCCCGGCCACCGGTCACCTCCACCGACTCGACCGGCACACCGCACCGGATGACGGCACCGCCCGCCTCCGCGCGCCGCGCCATCGCCAGCCCGAGATAGCCCGCACCGCCGCGCGGCACCGGGAAGCCGACGTCCTGCGCCAGCATCGCGAGCAGCCAGCCGAACAGGCCGCTGCCGGCGGAGTCGGGGGAGAGGTCGCTGTGCATGGCGTTGCCGGTGAGCAGCAGCGCGGCCTCCTCGCTGCCGAACTCCTCCTGGGCGAGCCGGCGCACCGGCAGCAGCGCCAGCCGCACGAGGTCCATCGCGCCGTGGGTGCGCAGCACGCGCAGCATCCGCCACCCGGCCGAGACCGGTGGGAACGGCGTGAACAGCGCGTCGAGCAGCGGGTCGCGCACCCGCTGCCAGCCAGCCGTCATCCGCAGCCACGCCTCGCCGTCGCCGGGGTGCGAGGACTCGAGCCCGGCCGCGGTGTCCTCGGCCCGCGGATGCAGCACCGCGCACCGCCCGTCGGGCAGGGGGTGGGCGAGCACGTCGGGCGCGGCCGACCACTCCAGCCCGTGCGCCTCCAGGTGCAGACCGCGGATGACGGGGCTCGCCGCCGCGAGCGGGTAGAACGCGCTGAACAGGTCGGTGACGAA
>JBOFBK010000420.1:0-13450 GCA_051645525.1 Dermatophilaceae bacterium
CCGCCGGGCTGTTCCTCGTGCACGGCCCCACCGGCTCGGGCAAGACCAGCCTCCTCGATGCCGTGTGCTTCGCGCTCTACGCCGACGTGCCGGGAGCCCGCTCCAAGCGCGGCCTGCGCAGCGACCACGCGGCGCCCGAGGCCGTGCCACAGGTCGTCCTCGAGCTCACCGCCGGCGGGCGCCGGCTGCGCGTGACCCGGTCTCCGGAGTGGCAGCGCCCAAAGCGTCGGGGCACCGGCACCCGCAAGGTGCAGGCGTCGGTGCTCCTCGAGGAGCGGGTCGACGGGAGGTGGACCGTCGCCGCCACCCGCCACGACGAGGTGGCGCTCGTCGTCGACGACCTCCTCGCGATGGGGCTGCGGCAGTTCTCCCAGGTGGTGCTGCTTCCGCAGGGCGAGTTCGCCGCGTTCCTGCGGGCCACCCCGGAGGACCGACGCGCGGTGCTCGAGCACCTCTTCGACATCGGCGTCTTCGCCGACGTCGAGGAGTGGCTGGCCGAGCTGCGCCGCAGCACCGCCGTCGGCCTCGACGCCGCGCGCTCGACGCTCGGCTCCGAGCTGTTGCGCCTCGACGACCTGCTCGCCGACGCGCTCGTCCCTGCCCAGGAGGGCGCACCCGGTTCGGCCGACTCTGCGGCGGCGGGACCTCCCGCCGACCAGTTGGACGAGGACCCGTGGTGTGCCGGGGTGGGGCTGGCAGCGGCGCCGCTCCACACCGTGCCGTCCCGCCTCGCAGCGCTCGCGACGCTGCTCGACCACCGGCTCACCGCAGCCCTGGCCGAGGCCGACGCCGCCGACTCCGCCGACCACGCCGCCGCGACGGCGCTGGCACAGGGACGAACGATCGCCGCAGCCCGGGCGCGAGGAAACCAGGCCGCCGACCGGCTCGCCGCCCTCGACGCGGATGCCGCCGCCCAGCGGGACCGAGTGGTGCGCCTCGACGCCGCCGAGCGGGCGGTCGCCACCATGGGTCACGCGGCGGCGTACGAACGCAGCCGCGCCGAGGCCCGTGCAGCGGCCGTCGATCTCGAGTCTGCGCGAGCGACCGCGGCACGACTGGGCCTCGACGACGACCCGGGCCGCGCGTCGGACCTCGCCGCTCAGGTGCACAGTCTCGACGGCACCGTGGCCGAGCTGGCCCGACACGCGCGGATCGCCACGAGTCTGACGGAGCGCGTCGACGACACCACCGGTCGGCGTGCCGAGGCCGTACTCGCCGAGCAGCAGGTGAGTGCGCAGCTCACCGAGGTGCTCGGCGAGCTCTCCGGCGCCGAGGCCGCGACCGCCCGGCTCGCCGAGGCACCGGCCGACGTCGCCCGGCTCCGCCTGCTTCTCGCGGAGTGCGAGGAGCGGCTCGGCGTCCACGAGCTGCTCGACCTCGACCAGGCCGAGCTCGAGCGGCTCAGTGGCGAGGTGATGGCCGCACGCGACGCCGTGCTCGAGCGACAGGACCGGCTGCTCGCCGCCCGCCAGGCCCGGCTCGACGGCATGGCTGCCGAGCTCGCAATTCGCCTGACCCCGGGGGCGCCCTGCCCGGTGTGCGGCTCGGAGGACCATCCGGCGGTCGCCGAACCCGCACCCGACGCGGTCACCGCCGCTGATGTCACTGCCGCCGAGACCGGCCTCGACCTCGCCCGCGACGCCCTGGCTCAGCTCGACGAGCGAGTGGCCGCCCGGCGCGCTGCTGCCGAGACCCGCAGGACCGCACTCGGCGGCGCCGACCGCAGGTCCACCGAGCGCGAGCGCGGGCGCATCTGCGCCGCGCTTTCCGTCGCCGAGCATGCAGCCGCGGAGCTCGCCGCTCACGTGGAGTCGCTGACCGCGCTCCGCGCCCGAGCCGACGCGGCCCGCGCCACCCGGGCCGGTCTGGCCGCGACGCTCACGGCGCTCGACACCCGCGTCGAGGAGCTCACCGCCGAGTCCGACACCGCGGCGGCGATGCTGCGGTCGTGCGCCGACGCCCACGAGGACTGCCCCTGTGCCTCCACCGCCCCTGGCGCCCACACCGACGCCGCCGTCGTGCTGGACGACCTCGTCGCCGCGCACCACGCCGCAGCGGCGGCGGTGCTCCGTGCGGCGGAGGCTCGCGCGGCGTACGACACCGCCGCAGTCGACCACGGCTTCGCCTCCGTGGACGCCGCCGCCCAGGCCCAGCTCCCCCGAGCCGAGGTCGCGGCACTGCGAGAGACCGTGGCGGCCCATGACTCCGAGGTGGCGGCCGCATGCGCCATCCTCGACGAACCCGAGGTCGCCGAGGCGCTGGCCACGGAGGCACCCGACGTACCCGCCCTCGAGATCGCCGCCGCACGAGCCCGGCGGGCGGTACTCGCCGCCGCGGTCGCTCGCGACACGGCGGCCCGGTCTCAGACCGTGCTGCTGAGGACCCGGCCGGGCATCGAGGCGGCGTGCGCGGCGGTCGCCCGTCTCGCCGACCGGCACGCCGCGGTGCGCGACCTCGCCGACACGGTGGGCGGCACCGGACCCGACAACACCTTGCGCATGCGGCTCTCCTCGTTCGTCCTCGCCGCACGGCTGGAGAAGGTCGTCGCGCTCGCCAACGAACGCCTCGCCGTCCTGGGCGACGGCAGATACGTTCTCGAGCACTCCGACGAACGGGCCGCCCGTGGGGCGAGATCAGGACTGGGGCTGCGCGTGCTCGACCAGTGGACCGGCCGGTCCCGCGACACCACCTCGCTGTCGGGTGGGGAGTCGTTCATGGCCTCACTGGCGCTCGCGCTGGGTCTCGCCGACGCCGTGCGCGAGGAGTCGGGCGGCCTCGACCTCGGCACGCTCTTCGTCGACGAGGGCTTCGGCAGCCTCGACGAGGACAGCCTCGACGAGGTCCTCACCGTGCTCGACGGGCTGCGCGAGGGTGGCCGCGCCGTCGGCGTGGTGAGCCACGTCGCCGACCTGCGAGCGCGCATCACCGCCCAGGTGGTCGTGCACAAGGACGCCGGCGGCAGCACGGTGGAGGTGCGCACCGGCGTCGCACCCGCCGCCTGACGCACGGACACCGGGCGACGCAGGGCGGTCGACCGGCTCACTCGACCTCGAGGGTCTGGTCGCCGGCTTCACGTCGCAGCGCGTCGCGCACCGAGGGTGAGCCGCCGGTGTCTCAGTCCTCGAAGGCCTCGGGCGCCGGGCACGAGCAGACGAGGTTCCGGTCACCGTGAGCGCCGTCGATGCGGCGCACTGGTGGCCAGTACTTCATCCGGGGGTCCAGGCCCGCGGGATAGACCGCGGTCGCCCGGTCGTAGCGCCGGTCCCAGTCGCCGACGACCGACTCGGCCGTGTGCGGTGCCCCTCGCAGCGCACTGTCTGCCACCGACACCGCGCCGATGGCGACCTGGTCGATCTCGGCCCGGATCGCCACCATCGCGTCACAGAACCGGTCGAGCTCGGCCTTGTCCTCACTCTCGGTCGGTTCCACCATGAAGGTGCCCGCCACGGGGAAGGACATCGTCGGTGCGTGGAAGCCGTAGTCGATCAGCCGCTTGGCGACGTCGTCGACGGTGACGCCGGTCTTCTTGGTGATGTCGCGGAGGTCGAGGATGCATTCGTGCGCCACGAGGCCGCCGGCGCCGGAGTAGAGCACGGGGTAGTGGTCGCGGAGCCGGGACGCGATGTAGTTGGCCGCCAGCACCGCCGTCTCGGTGGCCCGGGTCAGCCCCGCTCCGCCCATCAGCCGGACGTACGCCCAGGAGATCGGGAGGATGCCGGCCGAACCGTACGGTGCCGCCGCCACCGGACCGACTCCCGTCGACGGCCCGGCCTGTGCATCGAGCGGATGGTTCGGGAGGAACGGTGCGAGATGGGAGCGGCACGCGACGGGCCCCACTCCCGGCCCACCACCGCCGTGCGGGATGCAGAACGTCTTGTGCAGGTTCAGGTGTGACACGTCGGCTCCGAAAAGCCCGGGCTGGGCCACGCCGACCAGTGCGTTGAGGTTCGCACCGTCCACGTACACCTGCCCGCCGGCGTCGTGCACGAGGGCGCACAGCTCGGTGATGGTGTCCTCGAACACGCCGTGGGTCGAGGGGTAGGTGACCATGATCGCGGCGAGTGTGTCGCGGTGCTGGTCGATCTTCGCCCGCAGGTCGTCGAGGTCGACGTTGCCGCTCACCGGGTCGGTGCCGACGACGACGACCGTCATCCCGGCCATCACCGCGCTGGCCGCGTTCGTACCGTGCGCACTGGAGGGGATGAGGCAGACCCGGCGCTGGTGGTCGCCGCGCGAGCGGTGGTAGGCCGCGATTGCCAGGAGCCCGGCGAGCTCGCCCTGCGAGCCCGCGTTGGGTTGCAGCGACACGGCGTCATATCCCGTGATGTCGCACAGCCACGTGCTCAGCTGGCGAGCGATGTCGCGGATGCCGCGGGTCTGCTCGTGCGGCGCGAACGGATGCAGCTCCGCGAACTCGGGCCAGGTCACCGCGGCCATCTCGGTGGTGGCGTTCAGCTTCATGGTGCACGAGCCGAGCGGGATCATGCCGCGGTCGAGGGCGAAGTCGCGGTCGGCGAGCCGGCGCAGGTAGCGCAGCATCGCGGTCTCGGACCGGTGGGCGTGGAAGACCGGGTGGGTCAGGTACTCCGAGGTGCGTACGAGCTGCGCGGGCCAGTCGGGGTGCGGCACGGCAGCGGCATCCGGCGCCTCGACGCCGAACGCCCGGCACACCCGGCCCAGATCGCGGAGGCCGGTGGTCTCGTCGACGCTGACGAGGACGGTGTCGTCGTCGGCGGGCCAGAGGTTGACGCCCTCGGCGAGGGCGGCTGCGACGACATCCGCGGCCCGTCCGCGAGCACGCACCGCCAGGGTGTCGAAGAACGGCCCGGGCGCGACGTCGACACCGCCGGCGCGGAGCGCGTCGGCCAGGGTGCGGGCGTGCGCGTGGACGCCGAGAGCGATGCCGCGCAGGCCGTCGGGCCCGTGGTACACGGCGTACATGCCCGCCATGACGGCCAGCAGCACCTGTGCGGTGCAGATGTTGGAGGTCGCCTTCTCCCGGCGGATGTGCTGCTCGCGGGTCTGCAGGGCCAAGCGGTATGCGGGGGCCCCGACGGCGTCGACCGACATCCCGACGAGCCGGCCCGGCATCGTGCGCTCCAGCCCGGCCCGCACACTTAAGTAGCCCGCGTGGGGTCCGCCGAAGCCGAGGGGGACCCCGAACCGCTGGGTCGTCCCCACCGCGATGTCGGCGCCCCACTCCCCCGGCGGCGACACCAGCGTGAGGGCGAGTAGGTCGGCAGCGGCGGCGACGAGCGCGCCGGCGGCGTGGGCGGCATCCGCCAGGAAGCGCCAGTCGCCGATCCGGCCGTCGGTGGCGGGGTACTGCACGAGCACGCCGAACACCTCTGCCCCACCGGCGCTCGCGCGCAGCTGCTCGGCGTCCTGCACACCGGCGAGCTCGGCGACGACGACATCGAGTCCCAGCGGCGCGGCCCGGGTCTGCAGCACCGCGCGGGTCTGGGGGAACACGCCGGTGTCGACGAGGAGGACCGCGTCGGCGGAGACTCTCGACGAGCGCCGCATGAGCGTCATCGCCTCGGCGGCCGCCGTGGCCTCGTCGAGCAGCGACGCTCCGGCCAGCGGCAGACCGGTCAGGTCGCTGACCACGGTCTGGAAGTTCAGCAGCGCCTCCAGCCGACCTTGCGAGATCTCGGGCTGGTACGGGGTGTAGGCGGTGTACCAGGCCGGGTTCTCGAGCACGTTGCGCTGGATGACGCCCGGGGTGAGCGTGCCGTAGTAGCCGAGGCCGATCATCGAGGTGACCCGCCGGTTCCGCGCCGCCACCTCACGCAGCTCGGCCAGCACTGCGGACTCGGAGCCCGCCGCCTCGATGTCGAGCGGGCTGTCGGTGCGGATACCTCGAGGCACCGCGGTCTCGATCAGGTCGGCCAGCGACTCGTGCCCGACGACCTTGAGCATGTCGTCGACATCGCGCTCCCGAGGGCCGATGTGGCGACCGGTGAACGCCGGAAGCACGACGTGGTGGGGTGACGCGGATGACGGTGAGTTCACGACAGGAACCTCTCGGGGCAGACGGTGCGACTCGTCGCTCCCCCTCTGTCGCCAGGTCGAGCGGTGTCGTCATGCTCCAGAGGTGCCTGTGCCGTGTAGTCCTTGAGCCTGAGAGGTTCTGGGGAGGATTGCCCCTTCGGCGCCCCGACGTGGCGCGCCGGGAACTCTCCCACACGGTGTGTGCAGCGAGCCCGAATCTACCATCGACGATCCGCCGGTCCGGCAGCCGGAGGTCAGGCAAGCCGCGCGGCGCGGCGAGCACCGAGCTCGTCACCCGGCTGCGGTAGCCCGGTCTCGTGCTCGGGGCGCTCGCTCGGCAGATGAGCCAGCTCGTTCTCCACGTCGCGCCACACCCGGCCGACGGCGATCCCGAAGACACCCTGACCGTGGTGCAGCAGGTCGATGACCTCGTCGGCCGAGGTGCACTCGTAGACCGATGCTCCGTCACTCATCAAGGTGATCTGTGCAAGATCGTCGACACCGCGTTCTCGGAGGACCTCGATGGCCACGCGGATCTGCTGGAGGGACACCCCGGTGTCGAGCAGCCGCTTGACCACCTTGAGCACGAGGATGTCGCGGAAGCCGTACAGCCGCTGGGTACCCGACCCGCCCGCCGAGCGGACGGAGGGCTCCACGAGACCGGTTCGTGCCCAGTAGTCGAGCTGGCGGTAGGTGATGCCTGCCGCCGTGCAGGCTGTCGGGCCGCGGTAGCCGGCTTCCTCGTCGAGCTCGGGGAGGTCGGAGAACAGCACGCCTTGCGCCGCGACCGGCATCCTGCCGTGCCTGGCCTCGCCCGTGGAGCCCACGGCAACCTCCTCAGTGTCCAGAAACGACGACGATACGCTGCGCTGCTGCTCTCGCGGCGGCTCCATCATCGATCATGTGACGAATGTGATCTCAGGGACGAATGTGACAGAACCGCATCGCCATGTGGGGCACCTCCGTCGGCGTGTCGGGCGCACGACCGAGATGATCCGACGGCCGCCAGAGCGGCATCCGACGACGAGCGAGGTGCGTGCGGACGGTCGCCCGAGACGACCACCCCACTACGACGACGGACCGGTCTCCGGCGAGGTGCCCCCAGGGCCGTCCTGGGTGTCGAAGTCGTCCGCCGACACGTGGTCGAGGAACTCCTTGAACTTCTCCACCTCGTCGTCCTCGGTGTCCGCCATCTCGACGCCTGCCTCGTCCAGCAGAGCCTCGTCGGCGACGATGTCGGCGCCGACACGCAGTGCCAGCGCAATGGCGTCGGACGACCGCGACTCGACGTCGGTACCACCGCTGTCGGCCCCGCCGTCCAGGTCGAGCACAGCGTGGAACACGCCTTCGCGCAGCGCGGTGATGCGTACCCGGGTGAGGTGGTGGCCGAGGCCCTCGATGACGTTGCGCAGGAGGTCGTGGGTGAGCGGGCGAGGTGGCACGACGCCCTGCTGGGCGTAGGCGATCGCGGTCGCCTCGGCAGCACCGATCCAGATCGGCAGATAGCGGCTGCCGTCGCGTTCGCGCAGCAGGACGATCGGCTGGTTGGTGGGCATCTCGACCCGCACTCCGAGGACGTCCAACAGCTTCACCGGGCCACCGTACCTTGCGCGCGATGCACGAACTGAGCCCCGCGGGTGGAGAGTTCGGCTCAGGGGCGAGCCGCGGCGTAGAAGACCAGCCGGAACTTGCCGATCTGCACCTCGTCGCCCGTCGTCAGCGCCACCTCGTCGACCAGCCGGCGATTCACGTAGGTGCCGTTGAGCGAGCCGATGTCGCGGACGACGTAGGAGTCGGCACCTCGCCGGAAGACCGCATGCTTGCGCGAGACGGTGACGTCGTCGAGGAAGATGTCGCTCTCGGGGTGACGTCCGGACGTCACCTCGTCGTCGTCGAGGAGGAACCGGGCTCCGGTATTGGGACCGCGAAGCACGACGAGCAAGGCCGTTCCCGGACGCAGCGCCTCGACCGTCGCGAGATCCGCCTTGGTGAGCACGTGATCGGACTCGACGACGTCGGACGGCCCGGCGGTGTCGACGGCATCGAGCTGCATCGTGGTGGGCTCGAGCCCGGGTGCCGCTTCGCCGTCACGGGCGTCGGGTTCTCCGTCGCGTTCGTCATCATGGTCGTCAACGCTCATGTCGCCTCCTTCCTCCACAGCCACATCGGAGTGACATACCCTAGATGACCCGCCTCTTCTTGCCCACTCCGGCACCTGGCCTCGCCGAAAGCCGTCCGTGACAACGAGATCAGGAGAGGTCGGCCGTGTAGGCGGTGACGTCGAGGAGCCCATCGATGTCAGTAGCGTCATCCGGCATCAGCTCGTACATCCAGCCCTCGCCATAGGGGTCTGAGTTGACCAGCTCGGGGGTGGTGTCGAGGGCTGCGTTCACCGCGGTGACCGTGCCCGACACCGGGGCGTACAGGTCGCTCACCGACTTGGTCGACTCGACCTCGCCGCACGTGTCACCGGCCACCACGGAGTGGCCCACCGTCGGAAGGCTGACATAGACGACGTCGCCGAGAGCCTGCTGGGCGAACGAGGTGATCCCGATTCGAGCGGTGTCGCCGTCGACGCGAACCCACTCGTGCTCGGCGGTGTAGCGCAGGGCGTCCGGGTACTCGAGGTCGGTCATGATCCTCCTGCTGCGACTGGGGTTCCGAGGAACGACGACGGGGTGCTCACGATGTGGAGGTGGGCACTGGGCGAGCGTACTGAGGTGGGTCGGGTGCCAGCAACGCGTCGATCTCGACCTCGTCGCGGATGTCGATCTCGGCCTCTCCACCTGCGCGCCGAACTGTGGCGTCGACACCGCCGGGAATCCGCATCGCACCGGCGAGGGTGTTCCCGTCGCCGATCGCGCGGATGACGTACGGGGGTCGGAGAGTCGTCCCGGAGACGGAGACGGCGCCATCTGCATCGGCGAACCACGTCGAGGCCACCACCCGGACCGTGCCGATCTGGATGGCCTCGGCTCCTGCTGCTCGGAGCTCCTGCACCGCGTCGAGCAGGACGGTCTGCCCGACCTTCCGGTCGGGATCGCGGATGGTGATGACCATGCCTGGACCGGTCGCAGCGGAGGTGCCGGCCAGGATGCCGAGCGCGTCGACCCGCTGCTGTGCCGTGCGCTGAGCCTCCTCCTCGTTCGTGCTCTGGCTTCGGAGCCGCTCGAGCGACGCCTCGAGATCGCTGATCTCGGCGGTGAGCCGATCACCGTCCTGGTCGACATCGGCGAAGATCCGCACCAGCTCGTCCTCGCGGAGGCCCTCGAGGCCTTCGAGCGAGGTCTGGCGCACCTGCGCGATGATGGCGAACCCGAGGGTGCCCGCGAGCAGCATCGCCAGCAGGTTCGCACGGGTCAGTCGTGGCGACCCGGCACGGCGCAGGCGCGCCCACGCATGCCGGGCATCGCTCGGCGGGCGCGGGACCACGGTGGGCTGGCTCATGCGTCGAAGAGATGCCGACGAATCGCGGCCACGTTGGAGAAGATGCGCACACCGAGGACGACGACGACCCCGGTGGACAGCTGACTACCGACTCCGAGCGTGTCGCCGAGGAAGACGATGAAGGCGGCGACCACGACGTTGGACAGGAACGACACGACGAAGACCTTGTCGCTGAAGATGCCGTCGAGGATCGCGCGGACCCCTCCGAACACGGCGTCGAGTGCAGCGACAACAGCGATCGGCAGGTAGGGCTGGAGCCAGATCGGGACGGCCGGTTGGAGCAGGAGTCCGATGACGACGCCCAGCACGAGGCCGATGGCAGGGATCACGGGCGCTGTCCTCCGGGTTCGGCGTCGGCCGGGGCCGGGCTGGTCGGGCTACTCGTAGGCCGGGCGACCGCGCCACTCCGGGTGGCGGTCGGGCTCGGCGACGGTGATTCCGGCCCAGTATCCCCCGGCGCCGCGTAGCGCGTCGTCAAGCCCCCGACTGCCGGGACACGTAGGGACCGGCCAACCTTGGACTCCACGCGGATGCCGTACGTGCTCTGCAGCGTGGACACGTAGCTCCCTCCCGGGCCTTCGGCGAAGAAGTCCGGAAACCGGTCCGGGTCGCCGAGGGCGGTGAGCACGTACGGCCGGTTCAACGGCCGGGAATCGACGATGATGGCCGGACCGGCGAAGCGGATCGCCGAGAGCGAGGTGAGCCGGTGTCCGTTGACACTGACCGCTTCGGCTCCGGCCTGCCACAGGGTGTTGACCACGTACTGGAGATCCTTGGCGAGCACGCGTCCTTCTGCCTTGTCGGCGTCGCGACCGTCGTCCGAGTCCGCATCCGCTCCGGGGGCGTCGTCGAGGGTGAGCCGTACACCTGGACCGGTGAGCTCGACGGTCCCGGCGGCAACGGCGAGCTCGCGGGCCTTGGCAGTCCCCGCACTGTCGCCCAGCAGCGCGGACTCGAGCCCGGCCACCTCGCTCTCGAGCCGGGCGGCACGGTCGCCGAGCGTGTCGGCCTCGGCACGACGCTCCTCGATCTGCCGGACAAGGTCGGTGCTGTTCGCGCGACCCGACGACCCGGCAGTCAGGCTGGCCGCCGACGCACCGACGACCAAGCCGATGGCAAGCGTCGCGACGACCAGACGAGGGGCGCGCAGACTCGTGGACCGAGTCAGTCCCCTGGCTTCGCGGCGTGCCGCCATCGCCGCGTAGCCCGGGTCGAGCGGGCGGGACATCATCGTCGTGAGCAGGGTCATCGATGCGTCCGGCCGCCGCGTCCGGGCGCCGTTCTCCGTGAGTCTCTCGCCGCTCATCACGCCACCGCCGGTCGTGGCCCGGAGAGGAGGTGCCGGAGCTGCAGGACGTAGAGCACGCCGGCAAGCCAGTACAACGTCGTCCCCCACCACGCGAAGGCCCAGCCGACCGGCTCGGCAAGTCGCGCCACGAGCGAGTCGCCGTCGGCGAGCAGCAAGAGCGGGAACGCGTACAGAAGGTTGAGGGTGGCTGCTTTGCCGGCGAAGTGGACCGGCATCCCGAGCCAGCCGTGCCGGCGGGCTACGAGCACGACCACTGCCATGAACACCTCCCGGGCGAGCAGCAGACCGACCAGCCACCACGGCACGATGTCACGCGAAGCGAGACCGACCAGGCTCGAGACGATGTAGAGCCGGTCGGCAATCGGGTCCAGCAGCTGCCCGAGCCGCGACTCCAGCCCGTAGCGACGCGCGATCTTGCCGTCGAGGTAGTCGGTGACGCCGGACCCCGCGAGCAGCACCAGAGCCAGCCCGTCGCGCTCGGTGAGTATGGCCCAGAGGAACGCGGGGACGCTGACCAGTCGCAGGACGGAGAGCACATTGGGCACGGTGAGCAGCCGCGTGCTGACCTGCTCCGGAGGAGCCCCCGTCGACATACGGTCGATGCTAGTGCCGGTTCGGGGAGTGACCCACGACCGTAGGGTGCCGACATGACCGACCCGATCCTCGGTTCCGGTGAGGCCACCCTGCGCCACGACCGCACGAGCGTCAAGTGGCGCGCCTATCCGCCTGACGTGCTGCCGCTCTGGGTGGCCGAGATGGATGCAGCGCCCTGCCCTGCCGTCGTCGAGGCGGTCACGGCGGCGATGAGTCGGGGAGACACCGGCTACGGCTGGAGCCCAAGGTACGTGGAGTCCTTCGTGACGTTCGCGGCGAACCGGTGGTCCTGGTCGGTCGATCCCGCAGCCGCCCGCGTCGTGGCCGACGTGATGATCGGCGTCTCCGAGACACTCCGGCTGGTCACCGACCCGGGCGGGCCGGTGGTCCTGTCGCCTCCTGTGTACAACGCGTTCTACGACTTCCTCGACGCCATCGGACGAGAGGCGGTCGAGGCGCCCCTCACGTCATCCGGCCGTCTGGATCTGGACAGACTCGAGGCTGCCTTCCGGGCGGCGACCCGGGCTCACGCCCGCGTCGCCTATCTGCTCTGCAGCCCGCAGAACCCGACCGGGGTGACGCACTCTCGCGAGGAGCTGTCAGCGGTGGCCGCTCTGGCCGGCCGCCACCACGTGCAGGTGGTCGCCGACGAGGTGCACGCGCCGCTGACCCTGCCCGGCTCGCCGGCCTTCGTGCCGTACCTCACCGTGCCGGGCGGACAGCACGGGATCTCGGTGATCTCACCGTCAAAGGGGTGGAACCTCGCCGGACTCAAGTCCGCGGTCGTCGTCGCCGGAGAGGCAGCGATGGGCGTGCTCTCGCGCCTGCACGAGGTGCACACCCACGGTTCCTCCCATCTCGGCGCGATCGCGCACGTCGCCGCCATGGACGACGGCGGGGAATGGCAGCTGCGGCTACTCGACGAGCTCGCGGCGAACCGTGACCTGCTGGGGGTCCTCCTGGACGAGCACCTGCCCGAGGTCGGCTACCGACCGATGGAGGCCACATATCTCGCCTGGCTCGACTTCCGTGCGCTCGGGCTCGGGGACGACCCGGCCGACGTGCTGCGACGGCGCGGCCGGGTGGCGCTCTCGTCCGGGCCGTCCTTCGGCCGCACGGCAGGGCGTGGGTTCGCCCGGCTCAACATCGCCACCTCCCCCCGGGTGCTCGAGGATGCCGTGCGCCGGATCGCCGCCGCCTGCTGAGCGTCCGGCCGACGGTCAGGTTCCGGTCGTGGTGCGCCGGAGCCCGAGGCGGTATCCGAGCACGCCGGCGACGAGGACCGCACCGACGGCTGTCCCCGCGGCGCCGAGGACCTGTCGAGGAAAGAGCACCACGATCGGCCAGTCACCGTCCGGCGACGGCGCGTAGGCGAACCACCCGAACTCCACCTCGCCCCCGCTCGGCAGAGCCGACACGACGACGATCCCCACGGCGACAAGGAGTGCTCCGGCGAGGAGCAGCAGGAGGTGGGCGGGCGGCATCCGGCGGTGCACGGTCCGAAGGCTAGCTCTTCGCAGGATGCCGAGGCGGTGGATCCAGCCATGCCGACCGCGGCGACCCGAACGGGATCCGTGGCCCGACCGGCACCGTCCTTTCCGCTCTCACAGCACGACGTCGATGGCGAACGAGCGCGCTCCTCGACATGAATGGCGGCAGAACGGGGGCGACCCACCGGTGGCCGACGACACGACGGCGGTTTGGTGCGGTAACGCAAACGGGCCCCGACCTGGGGGAACAGGTCGGGGCCGGGTTGGTCGGGCTGACAGGATTTGAACCTGCGACCCCTTGACCCCCAGTCAAGTGCGCTACCAAGCTGCGCCACAGCCCGTGGCTCGCCCCTCGCGGGAGCGTCGAAACCCTATCCCACACCCGGCGACCGGTCCGAATCGCCCGCTGGCGTCATCCGATCGCGGGTAGGAGCGCAGCTGCGCCGCTGGCTACCGCGCAGTACTCGGGGGTGGTCACCTGTCTGTCAGTCTGGTGGTGAGTCAGTTCGTCTTCGATTGTCAGGAGATGAGTTGATGAGTTTCTCGGAGTTCACGCCGGATCAGCGGCGAGAGTTCGTGGTGGAGTATCTGGCGGTTCCATACGCCTCAGCGAGGC
>JBOFBK010000421.1:0-3338 GCA_051645525.1 Dermatophilaceae bacterium
TCCGACCCGTACAACGACAGCAGGCTGGCGACCGTGCTCGCCGCGGTCGTGACCTCGAACACCGCCCTGGCGACCATGCCGGGCAACGTGTTCCTCCCGGCCACCGCCACGGGGCTCCCTCGCGACTCGGTCGTGAACGTCACCGCACTCGTCACGCTGAACAGAGCCGACCTCACCGACTGGGCCGGCACGCTCCCGCCGGGTCTCATGCACGACGTCGACGACGGACTGCGTAAAGTCCTCGCGCTCTGACCCTCGGGGGCTCGTCGAGGCGTCAGGTTCATCAGGACGGGCGATCGCGAACGCCGAGGATGTCATCCGGCCCACAGTTCGTCGACCGGCGCCACGGAGATCCGGTCGGCGAGCTGCTGTGCCTGGTTGCCGGTGTTGAGGATGACGCCGCCGACGAAACGGTCGCCGAGCCGATCGCGTAGCTGGACGAGGCCCCGCGTCGCTCCCGAGGTGAGGGTGCTACCCGCCTTCACCTCGATCGCCACCACCCGGCCGTCGCGCGCCTCCAGGACGAGGTCGACCTCGACACCGTCGGTGGTGCGGTAGTGGAAGGGCTCGGCGTCGACCTCCGACCAGCCGAGCTGCTTGATGACCTCGGTGACGACGAACGTCTCCAGGAGCGGACCGAACCGCGCCGCGCCCACCGGGTCGGTCGGTCGCAGCCCGTCCACGGTGAGGCCCTGCAGGTGGGCCGCGAGCCCGCTGTCGACGAGGTGCAGCTTCGGCCTCTTGGTGACCTTGCTCGTGAGGTTCGCCGACCAGGCCGGGATCGTGAACGTCAGGTAGACGAGCTCCAGGAGCCGGAGGTAGGTCGCCGCCTGGTCACGCCCGAGGTCGACATCGCGGCCTAGCTCAGCGGCGTTGCGCGTCTGGGCCGTGCTCGCTGCGGCCAGCCGGAGGAATCGCGTGAGCGTGCCCGCGCTGCGCACCGGTGTCACGTCATCCGACACTCGCTCCACGACGAGCGTGGCGAGATTGGCGAACCACCGGGAGCGCGCCGCATCGGACAGCTCGACGGCGATCGGGTAGCCGCCGCGCACGACGTCGGCGACAAGCTCATCCCTTGGTGTACCGCGGAGTCGCCGCGCTGGCGGGATGCCGGAGAACAGCCGGTCGGGGAAGGTCGTGGATGGTGACATGAGCTCGGCCTGGGCGAACGGCCAGAGCTGAAGCAGCTCGACCCGACCGGTGAGGTAGTCGGCCAGTTCCGGCACCGCGTCGTGACGGGCGGAACCAGCCAGGATGAAGCGACCAGGACGCCGGTCGCGGTTCAGCTCGGCCTTGATCACCGCCAGCAGGTCCGGAACACGCTGGAACTCGTCGATCACCACCGGTTCGGCCAGGCCGCGCACGAAGACGGAGGGATCCGTGGCGGCCAGGCGGCGCACCGCCGGGTCGTCCAGATCGACGACGGTGCCTCCGGTCGACCCGACGAGCTCGGCGGCGAGCGTGCTCTTGCCCACCGTGCGAGGGCCTGTTATCGCGACGACAGGGCTGGCCTGCATCGCCGCCCGGATGGCAGGCAGGATGCGGCGCTCGATCACTTGTCCCGACATCACGCCTTGACATTACCCGACGATCTACCCATGGTTGACCCGACAACCAACCGCCCCTATCGCTGTCCATCACCCCGATTCCGGCGCACGTCGTACAGGTGCGACTCGCCTGCAGCGTCATCCTCGCCCAGAGCCCACCCGACCAGGATGACGGTCGCCTGCCGCAGCCCGGCATCCTCGACCGCGCCGGCGATGGTCGCCACCGTGCCGCGCAGCACCCGCTCCTCGGGCTGGCTGGCGCGGTACACCACGGCCACCGGGCAGTCCGCGCCGTGCGTCGCCTCGAGCTGGCCCATCAACTCACGGGTTCGGGTGACCGCAAGATGGATGACAAGGGTCGCCCCGGTCGCGGCGAACGCGGCGAGGGTCTCCCCGTCGGGCATCGGGGTCGACCGGGCCTGCGCGCGGGTCAGCACCACCGACTGCGCCACCAGCGGCACGGTGAGCTCGCGCCCGAGCAGGGCGGCCGCGGCGGCGTAGGCGGGCACGCCCGGGGTGACGTCCCACGGCACGCCCGCGGCATCGAGGCGGCGAACCTGTTCCGAGAGTGCGGAGTACACCGACGGGTCGCCGGACGTGAGGCGCACGGCATCCTTACCGGCACGGTGGGCCGCGACCAGCCGGGCGGTGATCTCGTCGAGGTCGAGGTGCTGGGTGTCGACCAGCTCCGCGCGCGGGCTGACGTGGGCGAGCACGCCGGGGTCGAGGTAGCTGCCGGGGTACAGCACGACATCGGTCCGCGCGAGCAGCCGCGTGGCCCGCACGGTGAGCAGGTCGGCCGCGCCCGGCCCGGCGCCCACGAAGTGCACGGTCGCCACACCGCCACGGCCCTCGGCGTCATCCGGCGTGGCATCCCCGACGGGCACCGTCATCCGTCGTCCCGTCCGACGTCGTCGCGGCACGGGCCGTGGAGGCAGGCGCCATCCCGGCAGGCGTCGTCGTGGACGAACCGCGGCGTCCACACCCCGGCGCGCCCGACCCGGGTTGCGCTCGCACCCACGATGAGCAGGCAGGACATGTCGACGGATGCCGTGTCGAGCTCGCCGAGCGTGGTCACCTCCAGCGACTCACCGGCCCGCCCCACGTCGCGGCCGACCACGACCACGGTGTGCGGCGAGCGGTGCTCGAGCAGCACCGCCCGCGCTTCCGCGAGCTGCACGGTGCGCGTGCGCGACGCCGGGTTGTACAGCGCCAGCACGAGGTCGGCCTCGGCGACGGCCCGGAGGCGGCGCTCGACCACCGGCCACGGCTTGAGCCGGTCGGACAGCGAGAGCACGGCGAAGTCGGCACCGATCGGCGCGCCGGCACGGGCCGCTACGGCCTGCACCGCGCTCACCCCGGGCAGCACCCGGATGTCGACCCCCGCGAACGCGGCGGACTCGGCGGCCTCGAACACGGCGGCGGCCATCCCGAACACGCCCGCGTCGCCGCCGGAGACCACCGCGACCCGCTCCCCTGCCCGAGCCAGGTCGAGCGCGAACCGAGCCCGGTCCAGCTCGACGGTGTTCCCCGAGGCGTGGCGGGTGAGCCCGGGCCGCTCGGGGACGCGGTCGACGTAGCGGCCGTAGCCGACGACATGGTCGACGCCGGCCAGCGCGGCCGCCGCCTCAGGGGTGAGCCAGTGGTCGGGGCCCGGCCCGAGACCGACGACCAGCAGCTCGGCACCCGGCCGGCCCGGGCGCTCCGGCACACGCACGGCATCCGGGCGGCCTGCGGCATCCGGGCGGTCGGTGGCACTCGACGCGCGCGCGGCATCCGGGCGGTCGGTGG
>JBOFBK010000422.1:0-18352 GCA_051645525.1 Dermatophilaceae bacterium
CACCGGTGAGCCGCTGGACCCGTCGGCGACCGCCTCGGGTGCGGGCCTGCGCGACGGCGAGGTGGTGCGTCTCGTGCGGCCCGACCGGATGCCGCACCCTCCCGAGGTCGCCGATGTCGCCGAGGCACTCGGCGCCTCCCGGGACGAGCGGGCCGGGCGGTGGGGCGACCGCAGCCGCGAGTGGACCGGTATCGCCGCGCTGGCCGCGCTGGCCGTCGCCGGAACGCTCCTCGCCGCTCGCCCGCTCGAGCAGGCAGCAGGGCCGCTCGGGGCTGTGTTGGCGCCCCTGTTCGTCTGTGCCGCACTGTGTCTCGTCGCCATCGGCTGCGGATTGGGCCAGGCCACATCCGGGGTGTACGCCGCCACCGCGGTCGCGCTCGGCATCGGAGTACCCGGGATGACGCTCGCCGCCCTCCCCGACCGGCCGACCGCCGCGGGGTGGGTGCTGCCCGTCGTCACCGCGGCCGGGCTGCTGGCCTGGGTGTGCACCGGCACGACGGTCGGGCTCGTGCTCGGCCGGCGCCCGGTGGGGGTCGGCGCGCTGCTCGGCACGCCGTTGCTGCTCGTGCCGCTCGGCGCGTCGTCACTCGGCACGGACGGTGCGGCCGCGGCGGGGGCGCTGACAGCGACGGTGGCCTGCGGGCTGCTCCCGCGTTTCGCGGCGAGCGCCGGTGGGCTCGCCGCCGTCGACGACGCCGTCCGTCATCGGGCCCGGCCGGCGTGGCACGAGGTGCAGGCTCGCATCGACGACGCCCACGCGACGCTCACCTGGTGCACGGTCGCGGTGGGTCTCGCCCTGCTGGGCACCGCCGGTGCGCTCGCGGCATCCCGCGACGGCTGGGCCGCCGGACTGGCCGCCGCGCTGCTGCTGGTCACGGCGCTTCGCACCCGGTCGTTCCCGCTCACCGCCCAGCACCTGGCGCTCTGGGTCGCCGTCGCCGGGGTGGTCGCCCAGGGCCTGGCGGCCCACGCCGGCGAGTGGCCGGCGGCGGTGCTCGCCCTCGTCCTGGGCTCGGCCGTCGCGGTGGTGCTCGTGCTCGTCCTCGCCCGCCCACCCGAGCACGTGCGCGCCGTCATCCGGCGGGCCGCGAACCAGCTCGAGCTCGTGGTCGTGCTCACCACCGTGCCGCTGCTGCTCGGGCTGCTCGGGGTGTACGCCGACCTGCTGGAGCGGTTCCCGTGACCGCCGTGGAGGTGCACCGGCCGCCCCGGTCCACCCGGCCGGCCGGCCCGCTCGCGGTGGAGTCGCTGGCCCCGCCGCCGGTCGTCGACCACGCCGACGGCGGTTCGGGGCGTGGCGGGTTCGCGATGCTGCCCGCCGCCGGAGCGGTGCTGTCGGTGGTGTCGATCGTCATGTTCCGGCTCGGCAACCGCGCGTTCGCCGTGGTCGGCGCGGCGCTGCTGCTCGCGGTGCTGCTCGCCGTCGTCGTCGTACTGCTCACCCGCACCGGCAAGGACGCCCGGCGCCGGCTGGCCGAGCGGGAGCGCTACCTCGACCACCTCGAGGAGGTGCGCGTGCGGATGCGGGCGCTGCGCCGTGACCAGCGCCAGGCGGCGCTCGTGCTCGACCCCGCGCCGGCCGCGCTCGGCGAGGTGGTGCGCGACCCGGCCCGCCTCTGGGAGCGGCGACGACGCGACGGCGACTTCCTCCGGGTGCGGGTCGGCGTGGGTGCGACGGCCGTCGTGGCGCTGCGCGTGCCGGCCGCCCCGGACCCGCTGCGGCCGTTCGACCCGGCGATGCTCGCCGAGGCCCGCGACGTCGCCGGGCGGTGCCCGGTCGCCGAGGGGATGCCGCTGACGCTCGGCCTGGACGGTGCCGAGCAGGTCGCCCTCGTCGGCGACCGGGCGGCGGTGCTCGGCACCGCTCGGGCCCTGCTGGCCCAGGTCGCGACCTGGCACGCCCCGGACGACGTCGGGCTGGCCCTGCTCGTGCCACCGGACCGGGCGGCCGACTGGGCCGGGGTCGACCTGCTGCCGCACGTGCTCGACCCGGCCGAGTACGAGGGGGCCCTGCCGGCCCGCCGGGTCGCCGGGTCGGCGCCGGACCTGGCGGCGGTGCTCGAGGCCGAGCTGCGCCGTCGTTCCCGGGAGGCCACCGCCCCGTGGTCGCGTGGCGACGCGGATGACGCGTGGCGGGGTCGCCCGCGCCTGGTCGTCGTGGTCGACGCGTGGGGGTCGCGCGCCCAGCCGTTTCCCCTCCCCACCCCGGGGATGTCGCTACGCGACCTCGGCGTGACGGTGGTCCACCTGGTGCGCGACCGGCTCGACGAGCCGTCCGACCTGGCGGTGCGGGTCGCGCACCACGAGGGCCGGCTCGCCGTCGAGGAGCTCCGAACGGTCGGTCGGCACCCGCGGCCCGTACTCGGGTCGGGTGGTGACGCGCCGTCATCCGGTGCGACCCCGGCCGAGGCGGGCGGGGCGCCATCCGCCGAAATCGCTGTGCGACAGGGCGTTCCGGACCAATGCCCGCCGGTCGTGCTCGAGACGCTCGCCCGCTCCCTCGCCGGCCTCCGGCTCGGGCGAGGCCGCGGTGGCCCCGTCGACCTCGACGAGCCGCTGCGGGTCACCGACCTCCTCGGCATCGGCGACGTCGAGGGCATCGGCCCCGAGCGCAGCTGGCAGGAACGCGACAGCCGCGACCTGCTCCGGGTGCCGGTCGGCGTCGGCGACGACGGGATGCCGCTGATGCTGGACCTCAAGGAGTCGGCACACGGCGGGATGGGCCCGCACGGCATCTGTGTCGGCGCCACCGGGTCGGGGAAGAGCGAGCTGCTGCGCACCCTGGTCACCTCGCTCGCGCTGACGCACGCGCCCGAGGACCTGGCGATGGTGCTCGTCGACTACAAGGGCGGCGCGGCGTTCGCCCCGTGCGCCGGGCTGCCGCAGGTGGCGGGCATCGTCGACAACCTCGCCGACGACCCGCAGCTCACCGAGCGGGCGCGCACCAGCATCACCGGCGAGCTGGTGCGTCGCCAGGTGCTGCTCCGCGACGCCGGGATGTGCCCGTCGATCGCCGAGTACCGGCAGTGGCGCCGAACCCGCCCCGAGCTGCCCGCGCTGCCGCACCTGCTGCTCGTCATCGACGAGTTCGGCGAGCTGCTCACCGCCGACCCCGACTTCATCGACGTGCTGACCACCATCGGGCGGATCGGCCGTTCGGTGGGCGTGCACCTGCTGCTGTCCAGCCAGCGGGTCGAGATGGGCAAGCTGCGCGGCCTGGACACCTACCTGTCGTACCGCATCGGGCTGCGCACCTTCTCGGAGTCGGAGAGCTCCTCCATCCTCGGCACGCCCGACGCGTTCCACCTGCCGTCGGCACCGGGCTTCGGCTACCTCAAGGTCGACACGACGACGTACACGCGGTTCCGAGCGGGTTTCGTGTCCGGCCCGGTCGAGCAGGGCCCGGCGCGGCCGGCGTCGCGCAGCCGGGAGCCCTACCTCGTGCCACCGATCCCGGTGTCGCGTCTCGACGCCATGGCACCGGTCGCGACGTCGCAGATCGACGCCATGGCGCCCATCCCGGTCAGTGGCGCCGACATACGGACACCACCGACACACCCCGACGCCATGGCGTCGAGAACCACGTTCGGCGGGTTGGCAGAGCCGGAGGCGCCCCGGCCCCGGCCGGCGCGGTCGTTGCTGGCCGAGTGCGTGGAGCGGCTCACCTGTCCGGAGCGGCGGGTGCGCCCGGTGTGGCTCGAGCCGTTGCCGACCCGCGTGCCGCTGGCCGAGGTCGTGGCGGCGGTCAGAGCGTCGAGGTCGCCGCGGGCGGTGGCTCCGGGCGCCTGGCACGCCGGGACGCCGGCGTCATCCGAGACCGGTCTGGTGGTGCCGGTCGGGACGGTCGACGACCCGGCGACGCAGGCTCAGGGCCCCTGGCAGCTCGACCTGTCGCGAGCAGGTGGGCACGTGGCGGTGATCGGGGCGCCGCAGTCGGGGCGCACGACCTTCCTGCGCACCCTCGCCGTGTCGGTGGCGACGACACGCACACCGGTCGAGGTCGGCGTGTACGGCGTCGACCTGGCCGGCGGCGGCCTGGCGCGCATCTCCGGGTTCCCGCACGTGGGCGGGGTGGCGACGCGCTCTCAGCCGGAGCGGCTGGCGCGGCTGCTCGACGAGCTGCGCGCCATGCTCGCCGAGCGCGAGCAGGTGTTCCGCGACCGGGGGCTGGACTCGGTGGCCCAGTTGCGCGCCGAGCACGCCGCGGGCCGGGTGCCTGAGCTGGAGTCCGCCGAGGTGGTGCTGCTGGTCGACGGGTTCGACCGGCTCCGTGGCGAGTTCGAGTCGCTCGAACCCGCGGTGATCGAGCTGCTGCAGCGTGGCGGCAGCTTCGGCATCCACCTCGTGCTCGCCCTCGCGCGGTGGAACGACCTGCGGATGTCGCACCAGCCGTTCGTCGGCACGCATGTCGAGCTGCACCTGGGTGACCCGGGCGACTCGTGTGTCGACCGCCGTCTGGCCGCCACGGTGCGCAGCGACCAGCCCGGCCGGGCCCTGACCGACGACCGGCTGTTCGCGCAGGTCGCGCTGTCGGCCGTCGAGCACGCCGGCGACGCACGCTCCGACGGCGAGCTGATCGAGCGGCTCGCCGGCCGGGTCGCCGCGGACTGGACCGGTGCGCGAGCCCGGCCGATCCGGGTGCTGCCCGACGACCTCCGGCCGGAGCACCTGCCGGTCTCGACCGGCTCGGCGGAGCACGTGGCCCTCGGGCTGCGCCAGGACACGCTCGCCCCGGCGATGCTCGAGGTCGGCGCCCGCGACCAGCACCTGCTCGTGCTCGGCGACCAGGGCTGCGGCAAGACGACGCTGCTGCGCGGGGTGGTGCAGTCGCTCGTCGACCGGCACGGCCCGGAGGAGCTGGTGTTCGCGGTCATGGACCTGCGCGGCGAGGCGGCGGCAGCGGTGCCGCCCGACTACCTCGGCGCGCACGCCCGCACCGCGACCGAGGCACGCGGCCTCGGTGAGGCGGTCGCCCGCGACCTCGCCGCTCGCCAGGGGGAGGCCGGCGGCGCGCCGGCCCCGGCCCGGGTCGTGGTGCTCGTGGACGACTACGACGTGCTCGCCTCGGCGGGTACCGAGCCGTTGCGGCCGCTCCTGCCGCACCTGCCGCTCGCCCGTGACCTGCGGCTGCACGTGCTGCTCACCCGGCCGGTCGCGGGCGCCGCCCGGGCGATGTTCGACGCCGCGCTCCAGTCCGTGCGCGACACCGGCGGCAGCACCCTGCTGATGTCGGGCGAGCGCAGCGAGGGGCAGATCCTGCCCCGCGTCTACGCCGAGCGGATGCCGCCCGGGCGCGGCCTGCTCGTCCGCCGCGGCGAGGCGGCACACGTCATCCAGGTAGCGCACTTCCGGCCACTGCGCCGCGCGAGCTGATGTCTGCCGGTCTGAACCGGAGCTTCTCGTACCCGGACCTGGTCGTGGCCGAGACGGTGTACGTCCTGGAGTCGTTCTACGAAACTCCACGCGCGCAGGTGGCAGAGGTCGTGCGTGCGCTGCTCACTCCGAGGTCGGTCGTCGTCGACCGCGCGCTGGTGCTGCGATCGATCGAGGTCGACGAGCGCGATCGCCCGGACGACGCGGAGGCGTACCTGGTGGCCTGCGCCGAGAGCACCGGCGTCGGGCGGATCGCCTCCTTCGACCGGAGCATCGACCGGGTCGTCACCGTCGAGCGCGTCGAGCCCGGCCGGTGACGGGTCAGGCGCGCTGAGCGGTGACGAAGGTTTGACCGGCGAGGTTCTCGACGACGACCGCTGCCACCTGAGCCGGGTCGACCAGCGCCGAACCTTGGATGGTCTGGCCCTCGGGAGCGCCGCTCACCAGCCACGACCCGGCTTCCTGGCGGCTGCCGTCACGCGACACCACGACGATGCGGCAGCGCTGACCAGCCGGGATGCCGCTGACCTGCACCGAGATACGCACCCAGCCCCTCGCGGGTACTACCTGCGCGTCGAGTGCCGCTCCGGTGACGTCGTCGGATGCCGTGAGCACCTGGGTGCCGGGAACGGTGCTGGGCGTCGGCGTCACGGTGACCGGCGGCGCGGCGACGGCTGGAGGCTCGTCGGTGAGCCGGCCCGCGACGACCCCACCACCGACCAGGGCCACCGCTGCCGCGGCGGCCACGGCTCCCAGCGCGGTGCTCCGCCACATCGACTCGCGCTGTCGCTCCGCGCCGACCCGGTCGAGCGTGCGACGCAGCAGGAGGTCGCCGCCCTCGGGTGGCCCGTCGAGCAACGCCTCGGGCGGCACCTCTCCCAACAGCAGGCTCATGGCCTTCAGCTCCTCCGACTCGGCCCGGCAGGTCTCGCAGGTGGCGAGGTGCGCCTCGACCGCGTCGCGGTCGGCCGCGTCGAGCGCACCGAGCGCCCAGGCCCCGAGCTCGTCGTGCGGGTGGGCACTCATGACGCCACCCCCTGCATCCCGGCCGTCTGCGGCCCGCGCGGCTCGAGGGCCGCGCGCATCGCCCGCAACGCGTAGAAGGACCGAGACTTCACCGTGCCCGGCGGAACCTGCAGCACCGAGGCTGCCTCGGTGACCGTGCGGCCCTGGAAATACAGCTGCTCGATCACCTGCCGGTGCTCCTCGGAGAGCGTGCCCATCGCGTCCACCACCACCATCCTGTCGACCACCTGGCCGGCGACATCGGGGCCGACCCGCGCGTCGGCGAGTACCGGCTCAGGCGGAGCGGCCACCTCCGCCGGCCGCGCCGCCCGGGCTCGTGCCCGGTCGGTGGCGAGGTTGCGCGTCACCGTGAGCAGCCAGCCACGCACCGACCCTCTGCTCTCCACCAGGGTGTCGGCATGCTGCCACGCCCGCACCAACGTCTCCTGCACGATGTCCTCGGCCGCGCCTCGGTCGCCGGTGAGCCGGGTGGCGTACGCCAACAAACATCGCCCGTGCTCCGACCACAGCCCGCGGACGAGCGCCTCGTCAGCGGCGGAGCGCCGCCGAGCTCGCGTGCTGGCCATCGCCCTCGTCCCCTTGTCCGCGGCCGGTGTCGCTGCGCGAGCCGGTCTCGCTACGCGTCTGTCATCCCCTACGAGCGGATGACGAGAACGGTTCACCGCACGAGCCGGTTCGTCATCCACGTGACGGCACCGACGGATGACGGACCGGCCCCGCGATGACGCACGCTACCCAACCCGTGGCGCCGGACCTCTGGCGCGGTGTCGACGTGTTTCGTCACGCCGCGACCGCGGTGGTGAACCGGTCGGGCTCGACATCCGTGTGAGGGGCGAGACAGATCCCACCCGAGGAGGGACTCACCGATGAACCGCACACCCAGGCACCTGCTCGCCGGACTCGTCGTGCTCACGTCGGCCGGAGTGGTCGCCGCCGGCGCACTCGTCGTGCTCGACCAGACCGGGTTGCCGGCACCGTCTCGGGCAGCCGCGGTCGCGGTGGCTGCCGCACCGAGCTCGTCGCCGA
Organism: Dermatophilaceae bacterium; assembly: GCA_051645525.1. GTDB lineage: Bacteria > Actinomycetota > Actinomycetes > Actinomycetales > Dermatophilaceae > JBOFLG01. Next base: position 7,426 of record JBOFBK010000422.1, read on the forward strand.
CGATCGCCCCGTCGGCCACACCTCCGGCCGCACCTCCGGCCGCACCGGCACAGCTGAGGATCGCCACGGCCACGGCCCCGAAGCAGGGCCGCATCGTCGTCGACGGATCGGGCATGACGCTGTACCTGTCGGGGAAGGACAGCACCTCTCCTCCGCGGTCGCGGTGCGCCGGAGCGTGCTTGAAGACGTGGCGGCCGGTGCTCGCCGGTGGCCGCGAGCTGGTGGCCGTCGGCCTGCCTCGCACGGCCCTCGGCACGATCACCCGGGCGGACGGCACGACCCAGGTGACGGTGAACGGCTCGCCGGCGTACCGGTTCACCAAGGACCGGGTGCCGGGCGACATCACCGGCAACTGCAAGGCTGGCTTCGTCGTGATCAAGGTGCGTGGCACGGCGATGTGACGGGTTCACGAGCCCATGGCGCCGACGAGTCGCAGCACGACGGGGGCCACCGTGGTGCCGACGAAGCCGGGAAGGAAGCACAGCCCCAGGGGCAGGACGAGCAGCACTCCGGCTCGATGGGCTGCCGCATCGAGGCGACGCGCCTCGGCCTCCCGCATCCGGCCCGCCGCCTCGGTGAGCAACCCGGCCGGGGCGGCTCCCGCGGAGATCGCCGCGTGCCAGGCCACCGCCGCCGCCGACCACCCCGGCCCGACGTGGCCCCAGGCGACGTCGGGCGCCTCGCCCCAGCGGTGAGCGGCGGCGACGACGGCCAGCTCGCGGCCTGCTGGCGTCGAGTCGATCTCGGCGACCGCCTCGAGGCACTCGACCGGGCCCGCGCCGCAGCGCAGCGTCGCCGCGAGCAACCCGACGGCGGATGCCGCGTCCTCGACCGTGGCGCTGCCGTCACCAGCTGCGGCCGTCGCAGCGGCACCGGTCATCCCGCCGCGACCCTGCGCTGGCACCGGCCGCTCCCGTGCAGGCAGCACGAGCACGGCGGCCGCCGTCAGGGTGAGCAGCAGCGCTGCCGACGCCGGCGTCATCCGAGCGTCCCATCGGTGCGACTCGGCCGGGCGGCCCGGGTGAGCAGCCGTGAGGACCACAGCCAGCCGGCGGCGGTAAGGACGAGACCGGTACCGGCGACGACCCGGGCGGCCGGTGTGCCGTAGAGCTCGGCCGGACCGAGTCCGAGCAGGGAGCCGACCAGTGGCCCACCGAGGGGGAGCGCGGAGAGCAGCCACATGGAGGTACGCGGCCCGGCGAGGACCACCGACGCGCGCTGTCGAGCGGCGACTCGGGCACGCACCGCGGCAGCGGCGGCCATGGTGACCTCGGCCGCTGATGCACCGACCCGCTCGGTGAGCCGCCAGCTCGCCGCGAGCTGCCGGAGGTCGTCGACCGGCGACCGCGACCGCTGCGGATGTCGCACACGGTCGAGGAGGCGACCCGGTGGGCGCTCGGATGGCGAGTCGGCCGCCAGGGCGACGGCGACGCCCCGGCCGGCCGCGAGGTGCTCGACGAGCCGCGGACCGAGCCCCGAGGCCTGGTCGACGACACCTGGGCTGTAGGCCGCGGCAGTCGCAGCCGCGCCGAGGTCGAGCCCGGCGCGAAGGCCCACCGACACCACCTCCGCGAAGTCGGCCACCCAGGCCTCGTCGACCCGTGACCGGCCAGTCCGCGAGCGGAGGCGGAGGCGGAGGCCGAGGGCGCCGCGGCGCGCCGCGGCGCCGGCCGGCCGCCCACCGGCACCGGCGCGGCTCCCGCGAGGCGGCCACGTCAGGGCGACGCCGACGACGAGCACCCACAGCATCGTGTGCGCTGCTACCTCGACAGCCATGTGCACTCCCTGGCCTCCGGAACGAGATCGAGCAGCCGGGACGCCCCCGGGCCGGGCACCAGCCCGGCCGCGACGACCGTGGCACCGGTGACCACCTCGACCCGTCCGGATCCTCCGGGCTCCGGACGCATCACGCCCAGCCGGTCGACGCGGCGCACCGCACCCGCGCGGACGACATGCACCACTGCTCGTACCGCACCTCGGAGCTGGGCGTGGACGGCGTCGCGCGGCAGGCCGGCGAGCACACCGAGCGCCTCGAACCGGGCCGGCACCTCCTCCGGGGCGTTGGCGTGCAGCGTGCTCGCACCGCCCTCGTGCCCGGTGTTGAGGGCCGCGAGCAGCTCTCGGACCTCGGCGCCTCGCACCTCGCCGACGACGAGACGGTCGGGCCGCATCCGCAGCGCCTGCCGCACGAGGATGCCGAGCGAGACCTCTCCCGACCCCTCGACGTTGGCCGACCGCCCCTGGAGCCGCACGACGTGCGCGTGCCGAGGGTCGAGCTCACGGACGTCCTCGACGACGACCAGGCGCTCGTCGGAAGGGACCTCGCCGAGCAGAGCCGCGAGCACGGTGGTCTTGCCGGCCCCGGTACCGCCGGTGACGACGAACGAGACCCGCCGCGCCACCAGGCCCCGGAGCAGGCCGGCGGCGGCGGCCGGCACACATCCGTTCGCGACCAGCGCGTCGACACCTCCTGGGCGCTGCTGCGCCACGCGCAGGCTCAGGTGCGGGCCACCATCGGCGAGCGGGGGCAGCACGGCGTGCAGCCGGACCCCGCCCGGCAGCACGCCGTCGACCCAGGGCTGCGCGTCGTCGAGCCGCCGGCCGGCGAGACCGGCGAGGCGTACCGCGAGCGGCCGCAGCTCGGCGGGCTCGACCTCCACGGTGCTGCGTTGCACGCCGCCTCCACGGTCGACCCAGACGCTTCCGTCGCCGTTGACGAGGATGTCGGTCACCGCCGGCTCGGCGACGAGGGAGGACAGCGGGCCGAGCCCGACGAGGCGCTCGACGAGGTCGGATGCCGCGCGCTCGCCGCTGCGGTCACCGAGCAGCTCCCCGGCCGCCACCACTTCGGCGATCGACCCGGTCGTCGGCCGTCGACCGCCGCGGATCGCACGGGCCATCGCGTCGCGCATCTCGGGGGTCACCCCGGTGGTGGCGGTCACGATGCGGCCACCGCTGCGTCGTACGTGTCGACCAGGACATCGGCGGCACGACGGACGGCATCGCGGCCCGTGCCTGGCCATGACCCCCGCTCGGCGTCGCGGGCGACCCGTGCATCGTCGCCCAGATGATGCACGTGGACGACGCGGAGGTGCTCGGCGATGTCGGCGAGGACGTCGCCGCCCGGCCGGCCGCCGCGGGTCACGAGCCATGTGTCCGACGCAGGACCGGCGGCGGTCTCCTCCGCCAGACGGCCGAGCAGCACACCGACGTCGGCGAGCGCACGCGTGCGCAGGCCGCCGACCACGACGACACGTGCGCCGCCACCGGCGACCTCGGCCAGGAGTCGGCTGTCTCGGGGGAGGTCGACGACGATCCTGGCCGGGCCCGAGCGGAGCGACTCGAGCACGTCGCGCACGGCGTCGTGGTCGACCTGGCGCGGAGTCGCACCTTCGGCGGAGAGCACGTGGCAGTCGCCCTCGGCGGGCAGGGAACGCAGCACGGCGCCCGCGTCGACCCGCCCGCGCGACCCGGCGAACGCGGGCCAGCGCCGGCCCGGCAGGTGCTCGACCCCGGCGGCGACGTCGAGTCCGCCGCCGTCGAGGTCGAGATCGACGACGACGGCCGGTGGTCCGGTGGCGGCCAGCCGACGGCCGGTGGCCAGCGCGAGGGAGGTGGTGCCGAGACCGCCCGAGGCGCCGACCAGGACGAGCGGGACGTTGAGGTGCATGGTGCGACGATCCGCCTCGGCCGAGGCAGCGGCCAGCGCGACCGTGCGGCGGTGTCGGATCTGTGGACGAGCGCTCGTCGGCTGCCCACCTGTGGACGGAGCAGGCGGACACCGGACGGAGTCTGGGGTGGAGGAGACCCCGGTCGGGGGCGGGGACCCTGTGCCCGGAGGCGGACACCGGACGGAGTCTGGGGTGGAGGAGACCTCGGTCGGGGGCGGGGACCCTGTGCCCGGGGGCGGAATACGACCGGGCGAAGTCCGGACGTAGGACGGCCCCGGTCGGGGGGACAACCGGGGCCGTCGGCGAGCCGAGCTCCGGGGGGGAGAAGCCGGTCCGCCGTTCGCTCAACCCCGAAGGGGAGCGAGTAGGACAATCGTGGCTCATGCCGGCTCTGCGCGCAAGCCCACGTGCTTACCTGTCGAAAGCGTCATCAGAAACACCTCAGAAACCATGAATCCGAAGGTTTCGCCGAACAGGTTCAATACGCGATCACTTCGCACCACGGATGGCGAGCCGGAACGGCGGCGCCGCCGACACGGCGGACGACGCGATCAGTCCGGTCGCCCGGCGAGCACGGCGTCAGCCACCCGTTCCCCGTCGGCTGCCCCCGCGCGAACAGCGGTGCAGCAGTGCTCCATCCAGATCCTGAGACCGGCGGCGTCCCCGGTGCCGTAGGCCGCGAGCGCGCCGAGGTAGCCGGCGCTGCCCCCGGCCGAGTGTCCGGCCTCGATCACCGCCACGCCGGTGGGGTCGAGCCCGCCGGCCCGCACCACCACCCGGTCGAGTGCTCGAGCCACCACCCCGTTACCCCGCCGGAACGGGCGCGCATGCATGATCTCGGCGTGGACCACGGCCGCGGCCACCACCACCGGCAGCCGCGGCAGCGCCACGAGCACATCGACCACTGCGCCGAGCCGGGCGACGGCCTCACCGGCCGGTGGGGCAGGGCCCAGGTCGCCGAGCTCGGGGCAGTCCTCGCCCGCGAGCCGGGGCCGGCCGAGCTCGGCATCGGGCACCAGGCCCTCAGCAGCCAGCACGTGCAGTCGTGCGAGCACCGGCCGGGGGGCGCCCAGCACCCGCCCCGCCAGGTGCTCTGACTCCGCGGTCGCCGCTACGACACCCCGAGCCACCTGCTCCACCGGGCCCGGCTCGGCCCCCCAGGACCGCGCACCGCGTAGCACGTCACGGACCAGCGCAGCGGGGACGACCGCGCCCTCCAGCCCGGCGCTGGCCACCGCCCCCCGCACCAGCGACTCGGCCGCGGCCTCAGGCGTCCGGCGTCGTAGTGCCGGGTGCCACCGGAGCTGCGTACAGGCCTCCCGTACCGCGTCGACCTGACCGGCCACCCCGGGGAGCGCGGCGGCCCAGGCCACCGCATCGGCCGCGGTCGTCATCCGACCAGCGCCTCGTCGAACTCGGGCACCCGTTCCTCCTCGTCGTCCTGCTCGTCGCACCCTGACCTGCATCCGGTGGCGAGCCTAGGGTGGCCGGCATGACGAGCGGCATCCACTGGCCCACGGCGGCACTCGTCGCCGGGCTGGTGCTCGTCACCTGGGTCGCTCTGCGGCTCGTGCGGCGCGGCCGGCAGCGCGGGTTCCTCTCCGATGTCGACCGCGCCACCTACGCCACGCTGCACCGGGCCTCGCTCGCGTCCGAGCACCTCGTCGACGGCCTCACCCCGGATGCCGCCGAGCGCGCCGGCCGGCAGCTGCTGTCGATCCTCGGCGCCCGCGCGGTGTCGTTCGCCGACGCGGGAACCGTGCTCTCCTGGAGCGGAGTCGGCGACCACCACCGCGGCCAGGCGCACGAGGTCGGCACACAGACCCGGTCGAGCGGGCGCACCGTCGTGCACGGCGGGGCCGCGGTCGCGTGCTCCGATCCCACCTGCCCGGTCCAGGCGGCGGTCACCGCCCCGCTCGTGCTGGACGACCTCGTCGTGGGCACCCTGACGGCGTGGACCGACGCGCCGTCGCCGGGCCTGGCCCGGGCCACCGAGGAGGTCGCGGCCTGGGTGTCGAGCCAGCTCGCGCTCACCGAGCTCGCCAGCACCCGCAGCCGGGTGGTCGAGGCCGAGCTGCGCGCCCTGCGAGCCCAGATCAGCCCGCACTTCATCTACAACAGCCTCGCCGCGATCGCGTCGTTCGTGCGGACCGACCCCGACCGGGCCCGGGAGCTGCTCACCGACTTCGCCGACTTCACCCGGTACGCGCTGCGAGCGGGCGGCACCTACACCACGCTCGCGGAGGAGCTGCGCAACGTCGAGCGCTACCTCGTGCTCGAGCAGGCCCGCTTCGGCGACCGGCTCGAGGTCTCGCTGCTCGTCGCCCCCGAGGTGCTGCCGGTGACCCTGCCCTACCTCGCGGTCCAGCCGCTCGTCGAGAACGCCGTGCGGCACGGGCTCGCCGGCAAAGAGGGGGTCGGGCACCTCAGCATCACCGCCACCGACCTCGGCGCCGAGGCCGAGATCGGCGTCGAGGACGACGGTGTCGGCACCGACCCCGAGCACGTGCGCCGCATCCTGGACGGCACGCGCATGAGCGACTCGGTGGGCCTGGGCAACGTCGACGCCCGGCTGCGCCAGGTCTACGGCGAGGAGTTCGGGCTCGTCGTCGACACCGCCCCCGGCGCGGGCACGCGGGTGAGCTTCCGGGTGCCGAAGTTCGCGCCCGGTGTGCATCCCCGCGGATGACGCGACGCCCGTAGGCTTACCGCTCATGTCCTCCACCGGTGCGGGGCTCACGGCCCTCGTCGTCGACGACGAGCTGCCGGCACTCACCGACCTCGGCTACCTCCTCGGTCGCGACCACCGGGTGGCCGAGGTCATCACCGCGGCCAGCGGCACCGACGCGCTCGCGGTGCTCGACGAGCGGGACGTCGACGTGGTGTTCAGCGACATCTCCATGCCGGGCCTGGACGGGATGGCGCTCGCACGGGTCATCTCGCGGTTCGCGGTGCGGCCGCAGGTCGTCTTCGTCACGGCGCACGACGAGCACGCGGTCGACGCCTTCGCCCTCGCGGCCACCGACTACGTCATGAAACCGGTGCGCGAGGGCCGACTCGCCGAGGCGATCCGCCGGGTGGTGGCGGCGCAGGACCCGTCCGGCCACCACGCGGACACCTCCGGCGCACCGGTGAGCCCGGCGTATCGCGCGGGCGCCTGGAAGCCCCACCAGCCGGGCACCCGTCGGTACGCCGCGCCGCCCGAGCCGGCCCCGGATGACGGTGGCGCACCTCGGCCCGGCCGCTCGGCCAGGGCCGGGGCACCGTCGTCCGACGACGACCAGACCATCCCGGTCGAGCTCGGCGGCGTCACCCGCTTCATCACCCGTAGCCAGGTTCGGTACGCCCAGGCGCACGGCGACTACGCACGGCTGCACACGGCATCCGGCTCGCATCTGGTTCGTGTCCCGTTGAGCACGCTCGAGGACGAGTGGGCCGACCACGGCTTCGTCCGCATCCACCGCAGCACGCTGGTCTCCCTCCCGCACGTCAACGAGGTGCGCATCGACCACGGGCGGTGTGCCGTCCTCGTCGGCGACATCGAGCTGCAGGTGAGCCGGCGCCACACCAAGCAGCTCCGCGACACCCTGCTCCGCCGGCCGCTCGGTGGACGCCGCCCACCGGAGAAGTGACCGTGCGCGGCGCGAGCGACCCGCCGCCGGCGCGGGTCCGGGTGCGCAGCTCGCGGCACGACGCCGCACTCGCTCGGGCCCGGCCGGTGGCGCGCGACCTCGACGAGCAGACCGAACTCGGTGACGTCTACCTCGACGGCCTGATGCGAGCGCAGCTGCGGCTCTCGGTCGCGGTGATCGCGATACTCGTGCTCGGCGTGGCCGCCGTTCCCGTGACGTACGCGCTCGTGCCGTCGGCGGCGAGCTGGTCGGTGCTCGGCGTGCCCGTCGCGTGGGTGCTGCTCGGCGCCGGCCCGTACCCCGCGGCATGGCTGCTGGCCCGCTGGTACGCCCGCCAGGCAGACCGGGTCGAGGGCGACTTCGCCGACGTGGTCGAGCCGGATGCCGTCGGCCCGCACGCCGTCGACCCGGATGCCGTCGGCCCGCACGTCGTCGACCCGGATGCCGGGCCGCGGTGACCGACATCCTCGCCGTCGCCGCGATCACGCTGGTGTGCGCCACCACGCTGGTCGTCGGCGGGCTCGGGCTGCGTCTGTCGCGCCGCACGAGCGACTTCTACGTCGCCGGGCGCACCGTCTCCCCGCGGCTGAACGCCTCGGCCCTGGGCGGTGAGTACATCTCGGCGGCCAGCTACCTCGGGGTCGCCGGGCTCGTCTACGAGCAGGGCATCGACACCGTCTGGCTCCCGGTCGGCTACACGCTCGGCTATGTGGTGCTGCTCGTGGTGGTCGCCGCGCCGATGCGTCGCTCCGGCGCCTACACCCTGCCCGACTTCGCCGAGGCCCGGCTCGGCTCACGAGCGGTGCGGCACGTGTCGTCGGTGCTCGTGGTCGTCATCGGCTGGCTGTACCTGCTGCCGCAGTTCCAGGGCGCCAACCTGACCCTGACCCTCGTCACCGGCGCCCCGGACTGGGCCGGCGGCCTGGTCGTCGCGGTCGTGGTGACCGCGGCCGTCGGTGCCGGTGGCATGCGCTCCATCACCCTGGTCCAGGCCGTCCAGTACTGGGTGAAGCTCACCGCCATGGCGATTCCGGCCGGGGCGCTGCTCGCGCTGTGGTGGCGCCTCGGCGCGCCGGCACCCGAGGTCGACCCGAGCTGGAGCATCCCGACCTGGTCCGACGACCCCGACGACCACGCGACCTACCGGGCGATGTCGACGGTGCTCGGTCTGTGCCTCGGCACCATGGGGCTGCCGCACGTGATCGTGCGCTACTACACCAACCCCGACGGGGTGGCGGCGCGACGCACCACGGTGGCGGTCATCGCCCTGATCGGCGTGTTCTACGTGCTGCCGCCCATCTACGGGATGCTCGGCCGGGTGGCCTTCCCGGCACTGCCGGAGGGGGTGCGCACCGACTCCCTGACCTTGCGCATCCCGCCCGCCTTCCTCGACGGTGAGGCGGCGAGCGCGCTCACCGCGATGCTCGCCGGTGGCGCCTTCGCGGCGTTCCTCTCCACGGCATCCGGCCTGGCGATGTCGGTGACAGGTGTCATCGACCAGGCGATCCGCCCGCGGCTGGCCCGCGTCGCCGGCGGCGACCTGCCGGCGATACGGGGGTTCCGGTACGCCGCGGTCACGGCGGTGGCCGTGCCGTGGGGGGTGAGCCGGATGTCGGAGCCGCTCGGCGTGGCCACGAGCGTCGGGCTGGCCTTCGCGGTGGCGGCGGCCACGTTCGCGCCGCTCATCGTCCTCGGGGTGTGGTGGCGGCGGCTGTCGACCTGGGGCGCGCTGGCCGGGCTGGTCGTGGGCGGGACGACCGCGGGCGGCGCCATCGGGCTGGCCGTCGTGGCGGGCCCGTTCGGCGGCTGGCCGGGTGCGCTGCTCGAGACGCCGGCGGCCTGGGCGGCTCCGCTCGCCCTCGCGGTGGCGGTGCTGGTGTCGTTGGCCACGCCGTCCCGCGTCCCACCGGACACCACCCGCATCCTCGTGCGCCTCCACACGCCCGAGCGAGTCGGCCTGTCCCGGTCCCGGCTCGACGGATGACGCCGCGCGGCTCCCGCGCCGGGCTCAGCTCAGCAGCGCGTCGAGGTCGACCCGCAACGGGGACGGCGCCCCGGTGGTGAACGTGCCGCGGACGGCCGGCGCGTCCTGGTAGCCGAACTCGCCGGCCAGGTGGCACGCCACGAGCGACGGGCCGTCGTGCAGGTCGATCATCCAGTAGTGGCCGATGCCGGCCTCGGCGTACTCCTGGTGCTTGACCAGCGTGTCGATCCGGGTCGAGCCGGGGGAGAGGAACTCGACCACGAGCAGGACGTCACCCGCCGTGAGCAGGGACCCGTCGACGTCAGCGCGGGCGAAAGCGGCCCGCGACACCACCACGACGTCAGGCACGCGGACCGTGCCCGGCCGGCCGGGTGGGGCCAGCCGGAGGTCCACATCCACTCCTGGCAGCACCTCGTGATCCGGCAGCTGGGGCAACAGCTGTCCGACGAGCTCGCGATTCGCCCTCTGATGCCGCGGCGTGGGGCGCGGGGACATCATGATCCAGCCCTCCTGGAGCTCGTACCGCGCATCGTGATCCGCCGGCAGCGCGGCGTACTCGGCGGCCGTGAGCGGGGTGCGATGATCCGGCAGCGCGGTCATGGGCCGAGTGTGACACCGACCGGCGATCGTCGGCACGTGTCCGGAGGGCGGAGATCGCGGGTCGCGCGCCCGCGATCGATCCGCTCCCGCTGCCAGGCTCGGACGGGTCAGGTTCCCGGAGCGAGCTGGTGGATGACGTCGGCCGCGGGGCCGGTGGCCGCGTGCCGGTTCACCCTGGTCGGTATGCGTGAGCTCGGTGCGCCACCCGATGCAAGATGACGATCTGGGCCTGTTCGTCGAGCCGTAGGATCACGCGGTAGTCGCCCCGGCGGGCCGAACGAAACCCCTCGAGCTCGCCGACCAGCGGCTTCGTCATCCGCGCGGGGTTCTGCGGCAGTGCCGTGGTGACGAACTCGACGATCGCTGCGGCTACTCGTGGGGACAGCCTGTTCAGGTCGCGCTGAAATCGACTGGAGGCCATCACGTTCCACGGCTCCTCGCGATCGCCGCTGGAGTCGCTCACCGCGCGGAGAGGCCGTAACGGTTGCGCAGCTCGTCGCCGGTCGCAGTCGCACCGGCCCGGAACTCGTGCTCGCCCTCGGCCAGATCGTCCCGTATCCCCGGCTGCTGGAGCCAGAACAGCGTCTCGCGGAGTGACTCAAGGTCGTCGGCCGACATCAGCACCGCCGCTGGCCGGCCGTGCTTGGTGATCTGCACGATCTCGTGCGTACTGTCCGCCTCGTCGACGAGCGCCGAGAGCTTGTCCTTCGCCTCACTGAGCGGAACCGTCTTCATCAGACAATGATAGACCACAAAACGGGCTAGAAATAGCCTGACAAATAGCCCATCGGTCCAGGCGCCAGCAAAGCCGGCGGATGACGTCGGCCGCGGGCCGGTGGCCGCGTGCCGGTAGCGGGCTCGTCATCCGGCATCACTCGCCTCGCGCCCTGCCACGAACGCAGACACGCAGCGTCGCACGTCGTCCTCGGAGTGCGCGGCGGAGAGCTGCACCCGGATACGCGCCCTGCCCCGCGGCACCACCGGGAAGCTGAACGGGATGACGTACACGCCGTTCTCGAGCATGTGCTCGGCGATCCGCC
>JBOFBK010000423.1:0-2216 GCA_051645525.1 Dermatophilaceae bacterium
GAGTTCTACAACCCGGCCAGCTCGGTCAAGGACCGCATCGGCGTCTCCATCGTCGACGCCGCCGAGGCCAGCGGCGAGCTCGCGCCCGGCGGCACCATCGTCGAGGCCACCAGCGGCAACACCGGCATCGCGCTCGCCATGGTCGGCGCCGCCCGCGGCTACACCGTGGTGCTCGCGATGCCCGAGACGATGAGCAAGGAGCGGCGGGCCCTGCTGCGCGCCTATGGCGCCGAGCTCGTGCTCACCCCTGGAAGTGAGGGGATGAAGGGCGCCGTCGCCAAGGCCGACGAGATCGTGGCCGAGCGCGAGGGTGCCGTGCTGGCGCGGCAGTTCGCCAACGCGGCCAACCCGGAGGTCCACCGGCGCACGACCGCCGAGGAGATCTGGAAGGACACCGACGGCGCCGTCGACGTCGTCGTGGCGGGCATCGGCACGGGCGGCACCATCACCGGGGTCGGTCAGGTGCTCAAGTCGCGCAAGCCGTCGGTGCGCATGGTGGCGGTCGAGCCGGAGGAGTCGCCGATCCTCAACGGCGGCCAGCCCGGCCCGCACAAGATCCAGGGCATCGGCGCGAACTTCGTGCCCGACATCCTCGACCGCGAGGTCTACGACGAGGTCATCGACGTGAACGCCGCGACGTCGGTGGAGTGGGCGCGCCGGGCCGCGACGGAGGAGGGCCTGCTCGTCGGCATCTCATCGGGCTCGGCGCTCGCCGCCGCTGCCCAGGTGGCCGCCCGGCCGGAGAGCGCCGGGAAGACCATCGTCGTCGTCATCCCCAGCTTCGGTGAGCGCTACCTCTCGACGATCCTCTTCGAGGGGCTCGTCGACTGACCATGCCCTGGCTCCAGCGCGCCCGGGCGAGCATCACCGAGGACCTCGACGCCGCCATCCGCCGCGACCCCGCGGCCGAGAGCAAGCTCGACGTCGCCGTCAACTCGCCTGGGCTGCACGCCATCTGGATTTACCGTCTCGCGCATCGGTGGTGGATGACGCCCGCCGCCCGGCCGCTCGCGCGCCTGCTCTCCACGCTCACCCGGGCGGTGACCGGGGTCGAGATCCACCCGGGCGCGACGATCGGCCGGCGGTTCTTCATCGACCACGGCATGGGTGTCGTCGTCGGTGCCACCGCGGTGGTCGGCGACGACGTCATGCTTTACCACGGGGTCACGCTCGGCGGCCGCACCCTGCGGCGGGGGGTGAAACGTCATCCCACCGTCGGCGACCGAGTCACGATCGGTGCCGGGGCGCGCGTCCTCGGCGACATCGAGATCGGCGCCGACGCCCAGATCGGGGCGAACTCCGTGGTCGTCAAAGACGTTCCGGCGGGTGCGGTCGCAACCGGCATCCCGGCGAAGGTGCGCCTGCCAGAGCGCGCCGACGAGGACCCCTACGACGCCCTGTTCGCCGAGCCGGCCCTCTTCATCTGACGTCGAGTCCGCGACGCCCACGCATCAAGCCGGCCGTGAGTCCGGTGGCCCGCTGCCCACGCCGTCGGCGCCCCGTCATGAGGTCGCCGGCGAGAGCCGTGGAGACGCTCCTCGCCGAGCTCTTCTTCGTCACCTGAATCTGCCTGCAGCCCAATCCGATCCGTAGAGACAGAATGCCTCAGCGGCCCGGTGTCTCTCCGTGGTGGCCGCCAGAGCAGTCGCGGCGTCGACGCCCGCGGAGAGCTGCGTGTGGTATTCCGCCATTGCTGCGGCCGCCACGTCGTCGCGCACCGGAGCGACGGCGGCGACCACGCTGCGCGCCCCGAGCCCGAGCAGCGCGGCAGTGAGGCCGAGCGGCTCGTCCCCGGGTCGGACCTGGGAACGACCCACATCGCAGGCGGAGAGCACGACGTGATCCACGCCGACGAGTGTCGGTAGCTCGTGGACGAAGACCGGTCCGTCGGCCATTGACAGCGACGAGAAGAGTGGAGCTTGGCGCTCGTGCCTGCCGTGGGCCGCGAGATGCACCACACGTGCGTGGCGGACCGCGTCGATGACTTCTGCGACCGTCCCGATCTTCTCGGGCGTCTTCGAATGCACCTCGTCGGACCACGCCCGACGAACGGCGGCGATCTCGTGCGGGGCGTACGGGAGTCCCGGCCCGGCGATGGCGACGATGTCTCCGACCGCCGCCGAATGGTGGCTTCTCCGGTACCAACGAGTAGCGGACGGCACGACGGTGACCGGCCGCCCACGCAACCCGGGCAGTGCACTCCACGGCAGGGATGC
>JBOFBK010000424.1:0-1279 GCA_051645525.1 Dermatophilaceae bacterium
CTCGGACGCGAGCACGGCAGGGTCGGCCCTGTGGTCGGACACGGTGAACCTCTTCCTTGTTGCGGTGGAGCTCGGGGCGCGACGCGCGTCAGGAACCGAAGACGAGCCCGACGAGCCGGCCGAACCCGAGGTCGAGCCCTGAGACGAACGCCATCATCACCGTGACGAACACGATGACGACGATGGTGTAGTTCCACAGCTCCGAGCGCGTGGGCCGCACCACCTTGCGCAGCTCGTCGAGGATCTGGGTGACGAACAGTCCGAGCGCGCGGAACCGCCGGGAGATCGGGTTGCCGCCCGCGCTCCGGCCCTTGGCGGGGCGGGAGGGTGTGGTGGTCTGACCCAGGTCGGTCACGGTGCCTCTTCACGTCGAACGGGTGCGGTGCGGATGCTGCGCGGCACGACCGCGACCGCCGAGCCCGAGTAAGGCGGCGACCCGTGGACGTACCACACGTGCGACGCAGGGCAGGAGGGACTCGAACCCCCAACCGCCGGTTTTGGAGACCGGTGCTCTACCAATTGAGCCACTGCCCTGTGGACCACCGGTGGGGTGGTGGACCCAGGTACACCCGTCACGCCGGAGCGTGCCAAACCGTAACGGGGGTGACGTCGAGCATACGTGAATGCCTCACCGCCACGCGAACCAGCGAGCACCGGGGTCACCCAGGCAGCATGACGCGCGGATGCCGCCTCGGGGGCCCCGGCCCAGGGTCCGGCTGGTCCGGACGGTAAGGCGACCGCTCTGCGACGATGGGGCCGTGAGCACCGCAGCCACCGCCATCGCCGACCGCACACCCTTGGCCCAGCGCTCGCCCGAGCAGCTGCGTGCCTACCTCGAGACCCGACGAGCGGCCTACGCCACCCTGCAGGCGCAGGGCCTGGCCCTGGACCTGACCCGGGGCAAGCCGAGTGCCGCTCAGCTCGACCTGGCCGACGGGCTTCTCACTCTCCCCGACGGGACGCGCGACGGTGACGGCGTCGACGTGCGCAACTACGGGGGCCTCGCCGGCATCCGCGAGATCCGCGAGATGTTCGGCGAGCTGCTCGGAGTCGACGCCGACCAGGTCGTCGCCGGCGGCAACGCGAGCCTGACCCTCATGCACGACTGCCTGGTCCAGCTGCTCCTCCACGGAGGGCTGGACTCGCCGCGGCCCTGGCGCGACGAACCGGCGGTGCGGTTCGTGTGCCCCGTCCCGGGATACGACCGGCACTTCACGATGCTCGCCTCCTACGGCATCGACATGCTCCCGGTCCCGATGCGCGACGACGGGCCCGACGT
>JBOFBK010000425.1:0-2278 GCA_051645525.1 Dermatophilaceae bacterium
TGGCGCACTGGTTGTACACCTCGACCTTGCCGTTGATGCGCACGTCTCCCGGATCGGCACCCAGGCCCGCGACCTCGGTGTAGTAGCCCACCGTGACCTGCAGCGGCTCCTCGGCGGTGCCGTACGTCCCGGGGCGGAAAAGCAGGCTCCACCGGTTGCTGCCCATCTCGTCGCCGACCTGCTGGGCGTAGACGCGGTCGAACACGGCACGGATCTCGGCAACCGGCATCGACGGGTCGAAGACGACGACGTTCGGCCCGAGGTCGGCGGTTCTGCCGGCCGAGTCCACGGCAGCGGCCGACGTGACACCGGTCGGTACGACGGATGACGGGGCGCGCGTCGACACGGTGGATGCCGCGACGTCGGTCGATGCCGGCACCGCGCCGGCCGCAGCGGGGGCCGGGGTGAGCGCGGCCAGGACGACCGCGCCGGCGGCCAGCACGGCCGCACTCGAGATCGGACGGCGTCGAGAGCGAGGTCGTGGGGTCGTGGTCATCGTCGGTCAGCCCCTTTGCTGTCGCCGGTCCGTCGTCGGCTGCTGGAGCCGATCGTCATGAAACGTTACACGCGAACGGTGTCCGGTGCACCACCCACGCCCCACGGGTGCCGCGCCCCTCCGACCCGAGCCGGCGCCTCTGGGTGTCCGCCGTTCTCGGGCTGGCGACCTCAGCAGCCTCGCGTCGACCGGTGCACGTGCTGGCCGGCGCGGTCGACCAGGTGGAAGAAGCCGGGACCGACCGGAGTTGAGGCGCCCATGAGCGATGAGGAGTACGTCCCGAGCCCGTCCACGTGGGTCCGCGAGCAGGTCGAGGCCATCGAGGCCGCGGGCGACACCCGCGCCGTCTCGATCATGGATCGCCCGGTCGTCCTGGTCACTATGCGGGGAGCGAAGAGCGGCGCTCTGCGCAAGGTGCCGCTCATGCGGGTCGAGCACGAGGGTGTGTACGCCGCGGTGGCGAGCAAGGGAGGTGCGCCGACCCACCCGCAGTGGTACGCCAACCTGCGCACGAACCCTCGAGTCACCCTTCAGGACGGAACCGAGACATGGGGCGCCGTCGCCCGCGAGATCGCCGGTCCGGAGCGCGACCAGTGGTGGGAGCGGTGCGTCGCGGCATTTCCGCAGTATGCCGAGTACCAGGAGAAGACCTCCCGGCGGATCCCCGTGCTGGTGCTCGAACCCGCCGGCGACCGGTCGGCACCCGGAGCGGACGAGACCGTGCCGGTCAGCGACTCGTGACTGAAGCGTGGTCCGAGCGGCCGACCCGCCGGAACCACCACAGGCCCACCACCGGCAGCACGAGCGGCACGAACCCGTAGCCCCCGCCGAAGTGTGACCAGACGGTGCGGTCCGGGAAGGCCGACGGCACGAGGTAGGACGCTGCCCCGACGAGGATGACGCCGACCAGCTCGATCGCGCAGGCGGCCGTGCCGGGCCGCACCCACGCTCCACCGCGGGCGAGGCACCAGGTGGCGAACAGGTAGACGGCAGCCGCGACCGCCGACAGCGCATAGGCCAATGGCGCGCGTTCGGCCTCCAGGGCGAGCTGCACGGCCGACCGGCCGGTGGCGGCCAACGCGAGCACGGCGTAGACCAGCACGATGAGCACACCCGGGCCGCCCAGCGCGCGCCGGCGCCCCGGGTCAGGCACTGCTCACCCAGATCTGTTGGAGCCGCACGGTCATCACGGCCACGGCGAACGCACCTGCGGCCACCGCGCCCATCGACCACCGCGACTTCTCCTTGATGGCGAGGAACGCGGTGCCCACCGGCACGAACGGCAGCGACACCAGGTACGCGAGGAAGGTGGCGCGCTCGGTGCCATCGCCGATCTCGCCGAGACCGACCAGACCGCGCACCAGCTGAGCGATCACAGCGAGCTCGACCAGGGCGGCCACGCCGAGCAGCCAGTCGTCGACGAGACGATCGCGCACCGCATACCCGGAGGCGACGACGAGGAGGACCACCGACAGCCCGACGACGACGAGGGTGAGCTGCTCGGTCACCACACCACCCTAGTCAGGGCCATGAGGTCGTCGCGGAGGCCCTGTCTCCACTGCCACACTCGCCCGCATGGCGACAGCACGATGCGGTGACGTCGAGATCGGCTACGAGGTCGACGGCCCGGACGACGGCGATCCGATGCTCCTGCTCATGGGTCTCGGCACCCAGCTCGTGGGGTGGCCGCGCGACCTCGTCGACGACCTCGCCGCGCGTGGCTTCCGCGTCATCCGCCTCGACAACCGGGACATCGGGCTCTCGAGCCAGACCACCGGCCCG
>JBOFBK010000426.1:0-1423 GCA_051645525.1 Dermatophilaceae bacterium
GACGTCCTCGGCCCTGCCGACACCGACCGGCTCGTCGCCCGGCGGCGGCAGCGTGCCGACCTCCTCGTCCTGGTCGACGACGCCGACCGGCTCGACGACACCCCGGTGCTCCCGGTGCTCCAGGAGATCGCCGACCTCGTCGGTCGTGACGGTGGAGCACTCGTCGCGGTCACGTCGTCGGTCGGCCTGCCCACCCGGTTCCGCGGGCTCGACGTCGAGCTGGCCCGACACCGGGCCGGCGTCCTCCTGCGTCCACGTCCCGGCGACGGCGACCCGCTCGGCGTCCGCCGGGTGCGTGTCTCGCACGACGGTGCCGGACGTGGCGTGCTGGTCCACGCCGGCAGCGTCACCGAGATACAGGTGCTGCTCGATGCGGTGGCCTCGGGCACCGACGAGGCACCCGACCGCGGCCGAACCGCCTGGGGCAGCCAGCTCGTCGACGGTGCTGATGTCGCCCCGGCGTGACCGCCGGGGAGCGGGTCGTCAGTCAACCGGCGGATCGACGTCGCGCTCCTCCGCCGCTTCGCCGCTCCGCCATCCGCGTTCGAGTCGGCCGGTCCGTGCTACTCGGCCGACGGACCCGCCACCACCGCTGCGGCCACGGTCATGACGGCGACCAGGACCATGCTGCCTCCGACGATCCGGTCGCCATCCTGTGACAGAGCGAT
Organism: Dermatophilaceae bacterium; assembly: GCA_051645525.1. Taxonomy (GTDB): domain Bacteria; phylum Actinomycetota; class Actinomycetes; order Actinomycetales; family Dermatophilaceae; genus JBOFLG01. The sequence continues at coordinate 669 of JBOFBK010000426.1, forward strand.
GCCGGCCGGGACGAGAACCATCCCCCACACGATCGTCGGGGCGCGCTGCCATCCAGAGCCGACGAACCATCCGCGGGCCATCGCAGCAAGCGCAGCGGTCGCGAGCAGCGCGAGGACACCCAGCGGCGCCACCCGAGCAGAGGCGGCGCCCGCGCCGACGACGGCCTCACCGAGAACCACAAGCCCGAGACCGCCGAGCAGCACCCCGTGCAGGCCGCACACGACCGCAGGAAGACGACGCATCCGTCGACGCCGCGACGGCGCACCACGTGGTCGGGCGCTACGTGACGGCTGGTCAGGCACGACACGGAGCGTAGTGCGACCGCGCAGCCCGACTCCCACCGCTGACCATCGACGTAGCGTCCCGCTCGGCAGCCGTCGGCCGGGAACAGGCAAGGTCCGTTCGTCCGTTGCCGTCGTGACCAGCGCACGGCGGCGCGGTCAGCAGATCGCGGTGGAAGTTGCACGGCGAGCGGTAGGACCTAGCCGGATTGGGCACCTCCAGGTATCGTTGCCCAACGGACGTCTGTGTGTCGGACGTCACTTCTGGTTGCAAGGACGCATCCTGCGAGCACTCGCCGCCGTATCCGCAGGCACCTTCGACCCCTACTGAACGCCCCCGACAAGGAGCACTGTCCATGGACTGGCGCGACCGCGCTGCCTGCCTCGACGAGGACCCCGAGCTGTTCTTCCCGATCGGGAACACCGGCCCGGCGATCGCTCAGATCGAGGAGGCCAAGGCCGTCTGCCGACGG
>JBOFBK010000427.1:0-3132 GCA_051645525.1 Dermatophilaceae bacterium
GCTGACGCGGTGCACCTCGAGCGGCAGCGTCTCCATCGCGCGCCACACCTCCTCCGGGCACCCGATCAGCACGGAATCGGCATAGCGCGGCGCCTCCAGCCGAACTTCACCGCCCCACGCCCGGCCCTCGAACGGTTGAGGCCCGAGCGTGTCGAGCAGGTGTGCGAATGAGGCGTGGGCCACCCCCTCATCAGTGGCCGTGTTGACATGGTTCACCCTGACCCACCGCCATGGCCGGGTGGCGTGTTCGCCGAACGCCTGAGTGAGCCCCTCAGCCGTCGCCGGGTCGATCCATCCGGCAGCCGAGGTCGGGAGCACGCCGACATCGACCCCATTGCGGAGCTCGACCAGCGACACCCAGTCCGTGTAGCCGTCGACAACCTCGGTATAGCCACTCATTCGGGCTATCCGCCACCACGGCAGAGATCGGCCGTCGGGCATTCGGCCCGGGAGCAGCAGGCGAACGAGCACGGCGCCACCCGGGTCGCCGTGCCCTGAGGGCTGAGCGTCGGTGATCATGCTGCCGCTCGAAGAACCCAGGACACCGTGTAGGAAGGGACGCCCTCACGAACGTCGAATTCTTCTTGCGTCGCAAACTCCACGGTGAGCGTCAAGAGGGTCGTGCTGTCCATAGGCTCGTCGACGACGACAGCCGTCCCTCGGCCCGAGACGGTGATGCTGCATCCACCTGCGTTCTTCTCGCAGTCGTAGGGTGTGCCGTCGTCGGATGACGGCACACTGCCTGGACTCTGGAGCTCGTGGCGAAGGAGCCGAACCCTTAGTGGGTACTGAGTGCTGCTGAGGGTCACAGTCGACCGTTCCCTATCGTGATGCGGAACGTCGTTGACGGTGGGCGGAGTCGTCGCGCTAGGCCCGAACGATCGAACTGTGCCATCGAGACGCCAGAAGTACTGACTCGGCTTCAACGCCATCGTCCCTATTCGAGCGACAGGTAGCTGCGACGGCGGCGGTTGGTACTCGGCGAAACTCAGGCTTTCCGCCGGTCGAACGCTGGTTCCAGAATCACGCGCGCTTGGTCGATCTGACCCGCACGACGCCGACGTAGCGAGCAGCAGCATGCAGGCGAGCAGCGTCGAGCGATGAGAACTGGTCAGCAGTACCATCGTGAGTCATTGTCCGTATAGGCAATGTAGTTGCGGCCGCCGATCGTCACGCGGTGGTAGCTCTCACCGAGCCAGGTATAGGTCCCAACGCCGCTGCAGTACCACTTCGCGTTCGCGTTCGTCCTCGTGGTGCTTCGCGGCCCGTCGGCACCGTTCGCCAGATGCTCCCATCCCCACCATCTCGAGCGGTAGAGGTTGATATTGACGACATTCATATTGATCGTTGGACAGACGGTACGCCCGTGAACCGACGCAAACGAGGCGGACTTATGGGGATCGTCCGTGTAGCCCATACAGCCCGACGGGATCGCGGTCGATGGAACCCTGGCGGTGCTCGGACCACTCGGCTCGGGGGAAACTTCGGTCGACACGAGCTCAGCAGCGATAGGCGCCTCGCTTCGAGTCCCGTCCTGCGTCCCTGGGCTGTTGGGATCACCTTGAGCCGACGGCGGCAGGGCGACCAGACCCGCTCCCACGACGAGCGCAGCGACAAATCTTCTAGACATTCTCGTACCCTCTCCCCGATGGCGCCTTTGCCATCATTCAGCCAACGTATCGGAAGTGCAGACCGCCGGCAATCGGCAGACTGGCAGCTCCCGCTATCGCGACCATCAGCGCATCCCCATCCCCGGTTCCACGTCACCGTCGTCGACCGCTGACAATGGCACGGTGACCCCACGCACTGTCGCGATCCTCGGCTCCACCGGCTCGATCGGCACCCAGGCGCTCGACGTGATCGCGGCCCACCCCGGCCGGTTCCGCGTCGTCGCGCTCGCCGCCGGCGGAAACGTCGACCTCCTCGCCCGCCAGGCCGTCGAGCACGACGTGCCGCTCCTCGCCGCAGCGAGAAGCGAGGTGGATGACGTGCGCGCTGCGGTCGGCACGTGGTCCGCGCGGCTGGGGCGCACGGTCGCCGAGGCGACGCGTGAGACCCAGGTCGGCGCCGAAGTGGTCGTCGGGGAGGAGGCCGCCACCGTGGCCGCCGGCTGCGGCGCCGACGTCGTGCTCAACGGCATCACCGGGTCCATCGGGCTGCGGCCCACCCTCGCCGCGCTCGCCGCCGGGTCGACGTTGGCCCTGGCGAACAAGGAGTCGCTGATCGTCGGTGGCTCGCTGGTCACGGATGCCGCCCGCCCGGGCCAGATCGTGCCGGTCGACTCCGAGCACAGCGCCGTCGCGCAGAGCCTGCGTGGCGGGCGCGCGGCCGAGGTGCGGCGGCTCGTGCTGACCGCGAGCGGTGGACCGTTCCGTGGGCGAACCCGCGCCGACCTCGCCGGTGTCACACCGGCGCAGGCCCTGGCCCACCCGAACTTCTCGATGGGACGGGTGGTCACGACCAACTCGGCGACCCTGGTCAACAAAGGGCTCGAGGTCATCGAGGCGCACCTGCTGTTCGGCGTCCCGTACGACCGCATCGACGTCGTGGTGCATCCGCAGCAGCAGATCCACTCGATGGTCGAGTTCCACGACGGGTCGACGATCGCCCAGCTGGGGCCGCCGCGGATGCTCGTGCCGATCGCGCTCGGGCTCTCCTGGCCCGACCGGCTCGACGGTGTCGACGAGCCGTGCGACTGGTCGGTCGGGCAGAGCTGGGAGTTCGCCCCGCTCGACGACGAGGCGTTCCCCGCGGTCCGGCTGGCGCGCCAGGTCGGGCAGGCCGGAGGCACGTTCCCCGCGGTCTACAACGCGGCCAACGAGGTGTGCGTCGACGCCTTCCACGACGGCCTCCTCGCGTTCACGGGTATCGTCGACACGGTGCACCGAGTCGTCGACCTGCACCGGGACGATGTCGGTGCCGTGAGCGTCGGTGCCGTGAGCATCGACGACGTGCTCGCCGCCGACCGGTGGGCCCGTTCCCAGGCCCGCGCCGTGCTCGGTGCCAGCCCGACCGACGAGACGCAGGAGGTTCTCCGGTGACGTGGGTCTACTTCACCCTCGGCGTGCTGTTCATGGCGGTCGGCATCGCCGGCTCCATCGCGCTCCACGAGGTCGGCCACCTGGTGCCGGC
>JBOFBK010000428.1:0-4898 GCA_051645525.1 Dermatophilaceae bacterium
CGGACCAGCTCGACGACCTGCACACCATCCTCGGCCCGCCCCTGGTCATGACCACCGACTGGCTGCGACACGCAGCGGGGCTGGCACACCGACACGGGCTCACCTTCTACGACGCCAGCTGGGCGGCCGCGGCGGAGCACCTGGACATGTCCCTGGTCAGCGCCGACCGGCAGCTGCTGGCGTCAGGACTCGCCGAGTCGCCCACCGACGCCGTCGCCCGCCTCAAGCTGCGCAGTAAACCCTGACCCGGCCAGAGCTGGGTTGCGGATCCAGTCCGTGCGGATCTCGCCGGCCGGCCGCGCGCTCGCGGCTCACGTCGCCTTACCCTTCGCCGTGCGACAACGCGGCACTCAGTCCCGCGACTCGAATGCTCCGCTGCTCCACAGGTCGCGCTCGGCCCAGTCGACGGGCGCGCCCAGGTGAGTAATAGGGATGGCTGCTATCGACGGATACGAGCGCAGCACGGCGGGAAGGAGCGCGGTTCTCTCTCCCGAACGTCGGAGAAGAAACTGAGCGAGGGTGAGCTGTCCGAACGTTCGCGTGAACGCTCCGGAAAGGTCGAGCTCGGGATACTCGCCGATCGGCGGGAGCTTGGGCATCAAGGCGTACACGCGGTTGAAGAGCCGTCCGTGATGTGCGCAGACGTTTCGGACCACGTTGAGGGACTTCATCCACGACTCGAGTTGGGGCGCGCGGAGACCGAAAGCACCGGCGACGCCGTCCTGTACAGGCCGCGGCGAGAATCCGTACAGTCTGACCAGACCGCCCCAGTGGAGGATCTCGACAGCTACCCAGACGGGAAGTACTCCGGCATACGTGTTCTGGTGGTGGTCGACGATGTCCTCGCGGGAGTCCGCGAGCAGCCTCCGATAACTGCCCAGCCACGACGTGTAGTCCTTGCCTCGGGCGCGTGCACCCAACAGCTCAGGCCGCAGGTGAGCGCACTCGTCGACCTCGCCCAGACCGTGGCCGAGGAGAGCTCGCAGCCTGAGCTCGACTGGCGCGAGCGCGGTGAATGTCGCCGCGCGGAGTCGAGCGTCGAAGAGGTAGAGGCGTTCGACGTCGGCCAACGTGCTGCCCGGATAGAAGTCGTCCTGTCGCTGTCCTGGCCTCGCGCCGAGCTTTCGGAAGGGATACCAGTACCCGCTCAGCCGGTAGTAGTTGACCTTCCGCAGCAGCTCGGACGCCGCACCCGAATCCCCGACATCCATGCCGCGGGCCTTGAGGAGGTCGACCTGCTCGGCGTACGTCTTGAACTGTTTGGCATCTGCCACCGCCACCCCTACACGATGAAGACCGGCCCTGGACCCAGCTTGCGCCAGGCGGAACCGGTCGTGATGACTGAAGCATACCAGCGAACGGAGAAGCGCGACGCCGGGCATCACGTCATCCGGGCGCTTCTGTCGGTCCTGACCGGATGACGCGCGGCGCGCCGGTGCGCTCTCGTACCGCCCGCGACGGGCGGGTCGCCTGCTTCGCGACACACGGCGGGATGCCGCTCATCGCCTCGTGCGAGGCGCCGCGGTACTCGCTCGGCGTCATCCCCATCAACTCGGTGAAACGGGAACTGAACGAGCCGAGCGAGGTACAGCCGACGGCCATGCAGACGTCGGTGACCGAGAGGTCGGTGTTGCGCAGCAACGCGGCGGCCCGCTCGACCCGGCGGGTCATCAGGTGCTGGTACGGCGTCTCGCCGTACGCCTCGCGGAACGTGCGATGGAAGTGGCCCGCCGACATCAGCGCCTCGGCGGCGAGGGCCGGCACGTCGAGCGGCTCGGCGTAGTCGCGGTCCATCCGGTCGCGGGCACGCCGCATCCGCACGATGTCGTCCCGGTGCACCCGTCCATGCTCACACGACCCGCCGACGGTCGGGTACCCCTCCGCAGTGCCGCATCCGGCACCCCTGGCCCTGATTGCGTCGGCCACCCCCTTTCGACGAGACGAGCACGCGGCATCCGAGGGAGGGCCGGCGCGCACGGCAGGTGTGAGTCAGGAGCGGCGCAGGACTCTCGCGACACCGGCGGCGACGGCGGTGGCGAGCACCCAGCCGGCGGCGAGCAGCGCGATGGAGACGGCCTGCGAGGCGCCGGCCAGGCGCCAGCTCTCGTCCTGGCCGAGGTCGACCACCGGCAGCACGGTGTCGGCCGCGACCAGCCACGGGTTCCACACCGGCGCCCGCGCCGAGTCGACCGGGTCGAGCTCGTTGGCGGAGAACCACATTCCACCGAGTGCCCAGAGACCGGCGAGCCAGAACAGCGCGCGGCCGGGCCGGTAGCCGTAGCCCACCATGGCCCGCTGCAGCAGCCCCCACGCACGCGCGGCGCCGCCGGCGGCGCGGTACCGCTCGTGCTGGCGGGCGATGAGGACGACCTCGGCCCGTTCCTCCTGCCCACCGGTCCGGTACACGCCGGCGAGCTGCTCGAACGCCTGTGGCGCGTAGCCCGTGCTGGTGCCGATCATCCTGCGCAGCCGCTCGCGGGCACCGACCGGCGCGGCGTCGTCGAGCGAGTCGTAGACGAAGCCGGTGACCGAGACCTGACCCGGCGTGCGCGGCTCCCACAGCGTGGCGGAGTCGGTGAGGCGCCCGACCCGCGCCGCGTCGAGCAGCACCCTCCCGTCGGGCGGCGTGGCGAGCCGGGCGTCGAGCTCGGAGGTGGTGAGCCCATAGGCGTTGAGTGCATAGCGCGCTCCCGGGCCACCGAGCACGGCGCCGTCGAGGAGCACCGACTTGCCGATATCGCTGCGCCGCAGCCGTATTCCACCGGTGGCAGTGGCGTGACGGAACAGCAGGTCCTTGCCGATACTCGCGGCGCGCACGTCGAGCGAGGGTCGCACCGGCACCGGCACCGGCACCGGCACCGGCACCGGCGAGGCTGCATCGGCATCCGGTGGCTGAACCACTCCCGGCCGATGCCGCGGCCGGCGGAGGGTGGCGCGGGAGAAGTCGGCCGTCATCCCGATCTCGGCGTTCTGCAGGCGCACGGTGCCGTCGCACTCGACGCCGCGGGCGATGAGGTCGCCGCCGACGCGGAGCCGGTCGGCGTAGAGCGCGTCGCGGTCGGGCGCCAGCAGCCGGATGCCGGACAGCCCCACCGTGCCCGCGACGCGGGCGGCCACCAGCCGGAGCGTGCCGCGGCAGGTGAACGGTGGGCGGTCGACGCTGCGCCCCTCGAGCACGCCGCCGATGTCGAGGTTGTCGCCCAGCAGCGCGATGCCCGGGTCGTCACCGGGGTAGGGGCCGCTCAGGTGGGCGCCGGAGAGCCGCAGCATCCCGCCCACCACGGCGCCGGGGAGGCGGACCGTGCCGACGCACCGGGCGCCGTCGTCGAGCTCGAGGTTGCCCTCGACCCGCACCCGGTCGGCCACCAGCGCGGCGCCCGGGTCGGGGCCGCCCTCGGGGAGCGACGGCGGGCGGCTCTCGTTGGCGCCTCGCTCCGGGAGCGGGAGCGTCGTCGACCGATGCAGGAGCGCACCCGCGAGCAGCAGGTCGCCGCCGATCCGGGCCTCGGCCATGCGCACCCGCTGGCGGGCCGTGAAGGTGGCTCCGAGCACGCTCTGGTGCCGCCCGGCGAGCACGCTGCCCTCGACGGCCACCCCGGTGAGGTCGAGGGCATCCTCGCCAGGTGACTGCAGCACCGCCCCGGACAGGTCGATGTTGCCCGCGACTCGGGCCCCGGGGAGCCGCAGCTCGCCGTCGCTGGCCAGCCGCCGGGCGTAGAGGGTGCCGCCGACGACGAGCCGGTCGGCGATGAGCGACCTCCCGTCGGAGCCACGCAGCCTCGCGGCGGACAGCCGCAGCGAGGCGCCGATCTGGGCGTCGGCGAGGATGACCGGGCCGTGGCTCACGAAGCCGTCGTCGAGCAGGAGGTCGTGCTCGACCCGCAGGTTGCCGGCGCGCAGTGCGGGGACCTGGCAGCCGGTGAGGGCCAGCCAGCACAGGTCGGCCATCCGCAGCTGCAGGGCCTCGTCGAAGTCGCAGGCACGCAGGTCGACCGGGAACGGCACGCGTGCGCCGGTGAGGTGCAGTGCGCCGCGCACGCTGGCCCGACGCAGTCGCAGCACCGGAGCGCCGGGCGGCGGCTCGGCGGTGAGCACGGCGGCCAGCGCGACGGCAGGCAGATCGGCTCCACCCCAGTCGATCTCGCGCCCGGTCGCGAGCGCTTCGGCCAAGCGCGGCGCGTGGTCGTCATCCATCACGAACCTCCCCTGACGCAGCACCCTACGGCTGGTGCCCGGCCGACCTCCGGGCCAAGTAATACCACGACGGCATCCGCGCCCGTCATCGGCCCGAGCCGCCACGCGCCGAACCGGGCCGGGGCACATCCGAGCCGGGGCCGAGTTCGATCTGATCTACGACGTCGTGTAGTTTCTACTACGGCACGTAGTCGTCGATGATGGTGGAGGGCCCGAGTGGATGCCGTCGATGTCGCCCGGTGGCAGTTCGCCATCACGACCGTCTACCACTTCCTGTTCGTCCCGGTCACGATCGGGCTGTCGGCCATCGTCGCGGCGTTCCACACCGGGTGGGTCCGCACGCACCGGCCCGAGTACCTGCGGCTGACCAAGCTGTTCGGCAAGCTGTTCGCCATCAACTTCGCGCTCGGCCTGGTCACCGGCATCGTCCAGGAGTTCCAGTTCGGCATGAACTGGTCGGCGTACTCGCGGTTCGTCGGCGACGTCTTCGGCGCACCGCTCGCACTCGAGGCGCTGCTCGCGTTCTTCCTCGAGTCGACCTTCCTCGGGCTGTGGCTGTTCGGCTGGGGACGCATCCCCGAGCGGCTGCACGCCGCCACGATGTGGGTCGTGCACGTCGGCACGGTGCTGTCGGCGTACTTCATCCTCGCCGCGAACTCGTTCATGCAGAACCCGGTCGGGTTCCGGTTCGACCCCGAGAGCGG
>JBOFBK010000429.1:0-24328 GCA_051645525.1 Dermatophilaceae bacterium
CCGGCGAGCCGGGCATGCCCACGGACGACACGCGCCCCCGCCTTCTCCAGTCGTTGCACCGCGACCGCGTCGTCCCAGTCGGTGGTCGCCTCGTCGCGGATCCGAGCATGGACCGGTGCCCAGTCGGGCCGCACCTCGGCGGCACCTGCGAGACCGCCGACCCGCCGGGCCTCGGCGAGGGCGTCGGCCGCGCGGATCACCATCTTCGACGGGATGCAGCCGTAATACGGGCACTCACCACCGACCAGCCGCTCGTCGACGCCGACGACCCGCAGGCCCGCGCGGGCCGCCTCCGCGGCGAGGTGCTCACCGCCCGGGCCGAGACCGACGACGACCAGGTCCACCTGCTGCGCGGTACTCATGGGCCCAGCCAAGCACGGCGCCGGGCTCCCGCGCACCGGCGAGCGTCATCCGGTTTGGGCCGCTCGAGGCGGCGACCTACCCTTGACCGGTGCCCGGTCAGTCCGTCTTCCCCCGCCTCGAGCCGCTGCTCGAGCAGGTGAGCAAGCCGATCCAGTATGTGGGCGGCGAGCTGAACTCCACCGTGAAGGCGTGGGACGTCGGCGGCGACGCCACCGTGCGCTGGGCGCTGATGTACCCCGACGCCTACGAGGTGGGAGTGCCGAACCAGGGCGTGATGATCCTCTACGAGGTGCTCAACGAGCGGGCCGACGCCCTTGCCGAGCGCAGCTACGCCGTGTGGCCCGACCTCGAGGCGCTGATGCGCGAGCACGGCGTGCCGCAGTTCACCGTCGACGCGCACCGCCCGGTCGGCGACTTCGACCTGTTCGGGCTGTCGTTCTCGACCGAACTCGGCTACACGAACATGCTCACCGCGCTCGACCTCGCCGGCATCCCGTTGCACGCACGCGATCGCGACGAGAGCCACCCGCTCGTCGTCGCCGGCGGCCACGCGGCGTTCAACCCCGAGCCGGTCGCCGACTTCGTCGACGCGGCCGTGGTCGGCGACGGCGAGGAGGCCGTGCTCGCGATCACCGACCTCGTGGGGGAGTGGAAGCGCCAGGGCCGCCCGGGCGGGCGGCACGAGCTGCTCCTGCGGCTCGCCCGCACCGGCGGGGTGTACGTGCCCGCGTTCTACGACGTCACCTACCTGCCCGACGGCCGCATCCAGCGCGTCGCGCCGAACCAGCCCGGCGTGCCGTGGCGGGTCTCGAAGCACACCGTCATGAACCTCGACGCCTGGCCCTACCCGAAGCAGCCGCTCGTGCCGCTCGCCGAGTCGGTGCACGAGCGGATGTCGGTCGAGATCTTCCGCGGCTGCACCCGCGGCTGCCGCTTCTGCCAGGCCGGGATGATCACCCGTCCGGTGCGCGAGCGGTCGATCACCGGCATCGGAGAGATGGTCGAGCGCGGGCTCGCCGCAACGGGGTTCGAGGAGGTCGGGCTGCTGTCGCTCTCGAGCGCCGACCACTCCGAGATCGCCGACGTCAGCAAGGGCCTCGCCGACCGCTACGAGGGCACGAACACTGGTCTCTCGCTGCCCTCGACCCGAGTCGACGCGTTCAACATCGACCTCGCCAACGAGCTGACCCGCAACGGTCGCCGCTCGGGCCTGACCTTCGCGCCGGAGGGCGGGTCCGAGCGGATCCGCAAGGTCATCAACAAGATGGTCGGCGAGGACGACCTCATCCGCACCGTCTCGGCCGCCTACGGTGCTGGCTGGCGGCAGGTGAAGCTCTACTTCATGTGCGGGCTGCCCACCGAGACCGACGACGACGTCCTCCAGATCGCCGCGCTCGCCAAGCGGGTCATCGACACCGGCCGCGAGGTCAGCGGTCGCCGCGACATCCGGTGCACCGTCTCGATCGGCGGCTTCGTGCCCAAGCCGCACACCCCGTTCCAATGGGCCGCCCAGCTCGGCGCCGACGAGACCGACGCCCGCCTCGCGAAGCTGCGCCAGGCCCTGCGGTCCGACCGCCGGTACGGCTCCGCCATCGGGTTCCGGTACCACGACGGCAAGCCCGGCGTCGTCGAGGGGTTGCTCTCCCGCGGTGACCGCCGGGTCGGCCGGGTCATCGAGCAGGTCTGGCGCGACGGCGCCCGCTTCGACGGCTGGAGCGAGCACTTCTCCTACGAGCGGTGGATGACGGCCGCCCACCGCGCGCTCTCACCGTTCGGGGTCGACGTCGCCTGGTACACCACCCGCGAGCGCGGTGAGTCCGAGGTCCTCCCGTGGGACCACATCGACTCCGGGCTCGACAAGGAGTGGCTCTGGCAGGACTGGCTCGACGCCCTCGACGAGACCGAGGTCGAGGACTGCCGCTGGACCCCGTGCTTCGACTGCGGGGTGTGCCCGCAGATGGGCACCGAGATCGAGACCGGGCCCACCGGCAAGACGCTGCTACCGCTCACCGTCCTCGGCTCCGGCCGCGAGCGGATGACGGCCCACACCCACGCCTGACCCGCGGCCGTACACCCCCATCCTGTTGGGCTCGTGACCATGTCCGGGTGATCCGCCCGGCGCCACGAGGCTGCGTGACCCGAGCAGTGACGACATCGGCCCTTGGGGTCGTGGCCATGGCGACCAGCTCGACCGGTGGCGTCGTCGCCGTGACGTGCGGTCCACCGGGAGCCGCGTCGGCGTCATCCGCCCCGGTGCGAGTCGGACGAGGCGGCGAGCAGGTCGACGAGCTCGTCGATGTCGCCGGCGCTGATCGGGGCTCGTCCGCTCCCACGCCACAGGAACTCGCCGATCAGCATGCGGTAGAAGTAGCCCGCGCGGCGCCTCGCCGTCGCGGCGGTCATGCCGGTCGCGGCCAGGAGCGCCGCGGTGTAGTCGAGACGGCGCGCGTCGACCCGGGCCAGGGCGGCCGCGATGCTGGTGTCGACCTGCGCCCAGGCGCGCAGGGCGCTCTCGATCGCGTCGTCCTCGGGATGAGGGGCGAACGTCCGGTGAGCGAGCCGGCTGAGCCGCTCGCGCGGGTTCGACGAGGTGGCGTCGACATCGTCGATGATGCGGGTGGTGCCGCGCTCCTCCCAGGTGTCGAGCATGGCGAGGTGCAGTGCTCGGCGGTCCGGGAAGTGGTGGTAGAAGCTGCCCTTGGTGACCCCGAGTCGGGTGGCCAGCCGCTCCACCTTGACCTGGTCGGCCCCGCCCTCGGCCAGGGCGGAGAACGCCGCGTCGACCCACGTCTCCCGCGAATACCGGCTCACCTCGGAGAGCATACGGTGGCGTACGCTAGGCTCCCTCCATGCGCTACCGTACGGAGGAGTCCACATGACCGGGTCGTCCATCGCCGCGGGGTGTCTGCTGTTCCTTGCCGCAGCCCACTCGGCGCTCGGCGAGCGCATGCTCCTGGCCCCGCTCCTCAGGTCGTCATGGTCGATCCCCGTGCCACGAGACGTCGCCGAGCCGGTGATCCGGTTCGCCTGGCACCTGACGTCGGTGGCCTGGGTCGCGCTCGCGGTCGTGGTCGTCGGCGTCGACCCGCTTCCGGCGGTCGGAGCGATGTCGCTGCTGTCGGCTGCGGTCGTGTTCGTCATGCTCCGCTTACATCTCTCGTGGCCGTTCTTCCTGCTCGGCGGGCTGGCCGCCCTGCGTGCCGACGGCCTGCTCGCCGACGGTCTGCTCGAGGTCGGAGCCGCGGCGACCGCGGCCGCCCTGGCCCTGGCGTCGGCGCTGCACGTCTACTGGGCCGTCGGCGGACGGTGGCTGTTCGATCGTGCGACTCCTGCCGGCTTCGTGCCCGGACGGTGGCTGACCTTCGCGGTCGCCGTCGCCCTGGCGGTCTTCGCCGCACTCGTCCTCGTCGTCGCGTCCGGCTCCGGGCCGGCCGCGCTGCGCCCGCTGGTCGCGGCCGGAGCGATGGTGTTGGTGCTGCGCGCCGTCGGCGACGCCAAGATCGTCGGTTTCACCAAGACGATCCGCGGCACGCCCTTCGCGGATGCCGACGACCGGTACTTCACGCCGCTCGTCGTGTTCCTCGCGCTCGGCTCCACCGGAGCGGTCCTCGGATGACGCCCCGAGCGTCACCATTCGACGCGAGCACCGTCGACGGTGTCGTCGAGGCCCGGCGCGGTACGGGCGACACCACGCGCTCGGCGCCCTCGGTCGCGGCACGCTGACCTGAGAACCGTTCTCGCCTATCCTCGGGTCATGGACGCTGAGACCCGTGCCGCCGTGGCCGCGATGTGGGACGGCGGCGACTACCCGACCTTCGGCGCCCTGCTCGCCCCGGCCGCGGAGGACGTCGCCGCGGCCGTGCCCCGGCCACCGCGGGGACCGGTGCTCGACGTCGCCGCCGGCGCCGGCTCGGTCGCCCACGCGCTCGCCCGTGCGGGGCACGACGTCGTCGCCACCGACATCGCCCCCGGGCTGGTCGAGCAGGGACGGCGGCGCGGCGAGGAGGAAGGTCTCGACGTCGAGTGGCAGGTGCTCGCGATGGACGAGCTCGCCGTGCTCGGGCGCCGGTTCGCCGCGGTCACCTCGTCCTTCGGGCTGATCTTCGCGGCCGACCCGGTCGGGGTGCTGCGCGCCGCTCGTGCTGTCATCCGGCCCGACGGGGTACTCGTCGCGAGCACCTGGCACCCGGACTGCTACTTCGCGTCGATGAGCCGGCGGATGAGCACGATGCTGCCCGCGCCTGGGCAGGCCGCGGCTACGGCGTGGATCCGGTGGGGAGACTCGGAGCAGGTGAGGAGCTGGTGCACCGAGGCGGGGTTCGCGCAGGTCGACGTCGAGCACCGCACGCTGCCCTGGCGGTTCCCGTCGGCGCAGGCGGCCACCGACCTGCTCTTCGCGAGCTCTCCCGGGCACATGGCCGCGGCGCGGGCCGTCGGGGACGACGCGCCCGCCCTGCGGGCACTCGTGCTCGACCACCTCGTCGAGACGGCCGGCGTCACCGACCCCGCGACCGACGCCATCGACCTCGACGTGCCGTACCTCCTCATCCGGGCGCACCCCTCCCCGGACCCGCAGGCGGGGCATCGGGCGGGGACCGGTCAGGCGTAGAGCGCGCCGACGACCTCGCGGAAGACCTCGGTGTGCCGGTCGACGTCGGCACGCGACGTCTGCGGGCACATCAGGGCCATGTTGTGGAACGGCGTCATGAGGATGCCGCGGTTGCACGTCGCGAGGTGCAGGTAGGCGTCGAGGTCGTCGTCGTGGGCCGCCGCCGACTCCTCGCCGGTGCGCGGCGCCGGCCGGGCGAACCGGTACTCCGCCCGGGCCCCGAGCCGGCTCACCGACCACGGCGCGTCGTACTCGTCGAGGGTCGCCTGCACCCCGGCCTCGAACGCCTCGGCGAGCGCGGTCATGTGGGCGAACGCCTCCTCGGTGAACACCTCGCCGAGGGTGGCCCGCATCGCGGCCGTCGAGAGCGCATTGCCGGCGAGGGTGCCGCCCACCCCGCCCACGTCGACGATGTCGGCGGTGCCGGCATCCGTGAACCGGGTGACCGACCGCGCGACCTCGTCGGTGATCCCGTAGGCGCCGCACGGGATGCCGCCGCCGATCGACTTCCCGATGACGAACACGTCCGGGCGCAGCCCCCACTCGCGGGTCGCGCCGCCCCACCCGGCCGAGAACGTATGCGTCTCGTCGATCATCAGCAGCGACCCGTACCGCGTGGCGAGGTCGCGCACGCCCTCGAGGAACCCGGGCTCGGGCAGGACGATGCCGATGTTCGTCAGGGCCGGCTCGGTGAGCACCGCGGCGACATCGCTGTGGGCCAGCTCGCGCTCGACGGAGTCGAGGTCGTTCCACGTGGCGACCCGGGTCGTGAGGTCGAGCGCCACTGGAGGGGCGACGTTGCCCGGACGGGACTGCGCCTTCCCGTCCGGACCGGGAAGGGCGAAGGTCTCGTCGACCGAGCCGTGGTAGCAGTAGGCGAAGACCAGCACCTTGGGCCGGCCGGTCGCGAGCCTGGCGAGGCGCACCGCCCAGCGGTTCGCGTCGGTGGCGCTGAGCGTGAACGACCACAGCGGCAGCCCGAAGCGGCGGGTGAGCTCCGCGCCTACCCACTGCGCGTCATCGGTCGGCAGCATCGTCGTGACCCCGCCGAGCTCGCCCATCCGTCGGTTCACGGCGGCGACCGTCGGTTCGGGGGAGTGGCCGGCCATCGCGCCGGTGTCGCCGAGCGCGAAGTCGACATAGGTGTGCCCGTCGACGTCGGTGACCCGGTTGCCGCTCGCCCGGTCGAGGTAGAGCGGAAAGCCTCCCGACCACTTGTTCATCCAGGTCATCGGCACCCGGCCGAAGAGGTTGCTCCCGGCCCCGAACAGCTCGCGGCTGCGCGGGTGGCGCTCGGTGTAGGTGGCCTGCTCGGCGGCGAGGAGCTCGGTGAGACGGGAACGGTCGACATCCGGCATGGCGACACGTTAACGGTGCGGATGACGTGCGTGGAAGTCTCAAGTTTTTCTGAATCCGCAGCTTCATCCGCAATGTACCCACGGATCGATGTGCGCAGGCGCGGCTGACGCCTGTTGCAGCGCAGCGGGCTGGTGCTCCACGTCGGTGGCGGACCCTTCTAGGCTTCGGCACATGGCCCGCCAGCGCGTCCCCGACGGTCCGGCGCCGGCGCCGGCGGTGCAGCGACTGCGCATCC
The DNA here is from genome assembly GCA_051645525.1 of Dermatophilaceae bacterium. Lineage (GTDB taxonomy): Bacteria > Actinomycetota > Actinomycetes > Actinomycetales > Dermatophilaceae > JBOFLG01. The sequence goes on from JBOFBK010000429.1 coordinate 6,567, forward strand.
GGTACGCCAAGCGGGGGCGGCTGCGGTTCTCCTCCACCCGGGACTTCGCCCGAGCGCTCGAGCGTGCCCTGCGCCGTGCGGGGGTGCCGATGGCGTACTCCGCCGGCTTCCGGCCGCATCCGTTGATCTCGTACGCCAACGCGGCTCCGACGGGAACCGCCAGCGAAGCCGAGTATTTCGAGATCCGCGTGACCGAGCGGCTCCGGCCCGAGCAGGTGCGGGCAGCGCTCGATGCGTCCCTTCCCGACGGTCTCGACGTCGTGCAGGTGGTCGAGGCAGCCCCCGGCGCCCTCGCCGATCGCCTCGAGGCCAGCGAGTGGCGCCTCGTCATCCGTGGCACCCAGCCTGCCGAGATCGAGCCGATCATCGCCCGGTACCTTGCCGCAGGGGTGGCCGAGACGACTCGAATGTTCAAGAACGGCCCGCGCACGTTCGACACGCGGGCGGCAGTGCTGGGGATGAAGGTTGAGGGGGTCGGCGAGGACGGGTGTGCGATACTTCGGGTGGTCGTACGGCACACCACACCCGCCGTGCGACCCGACGACATCCTGACCGCACTGCACGCAGTCACCGGGTTCTCACCGACGGTCCCTCCGTTGGTCATCCGGATGGCCCAAGGCCCACTGCTCGACGCAGGAGCCGGGGTAGCCGACCCGCTGGCTGCCGACGAGGAGGCCGTCGGCCCCGAGAGGTGACGCGCGTGACGCCGCGCGAGCCGACCCGGGGTAGCAGCCGACTTCCGTGCCGGGTAGTGCCCGACACGATGCGACCGCTCACCACCCGGTCGACGAGGAGCCCGTGAGGTTCCGGTGTGGGCGTCGGTCGGGCGTGTGACGAAAGGACCGTCCGGTGCCTGACACCGACCATGCTGCCGACTCCACCGACGCGACACGCGCGGAGGACGTCACCACTCCGCCAAGACGCCGTCGTCGCGCCACGACCGCGGCGAGCGCTCCCGCGTCCGATCCGCGCGACGCCGACGCCGGCGCGGCACCGCAGGCGGCGGACGTCGCGCCGGCCGCCACTGACGCTGCGGCGGCGATCTCGGATGACGATGTCGTGGTGCCCGATGGCGACGACCTCACCGAGGTCGCAGCTGCCGATGCGTCGAGTGGCGCGCACGACCCGGCAGCCGACCTCGACTCCGATACCGCCGAGGCGGACCAGGCGGCGGGCCCCGTTCTGCCCAGCTTCGGTCTGCTCTTCCAGGCGCCCGACCCCACCGTCGCCCCTCGGCGTCGCCGGGCCACCGCTCCGGTGCAATCGCCGTCAGAGCGAGCGATGTCCGACGACGGAGTGGACGCGGCCTCCGGGGAGGCCGCCGACGGCTCTGGGGACGCCTCCCCAGTCAACTCGGCCGCCGGGTCCGACCTCGGCGGCGACGACGAACACGGCAGCGACTCGGAGCAGGGTGACGATCAGCAGGGCGGCGACGAGAGCGCAGAGAGCGGTCGCCGGCGTCGCCGCGGTGGTCGCGGCCGGCGGAGCCGAGCAGGCCAGAACCTGCCCGACGTCGGTGAAGACCATGTCGAGGGCGAGACGACGCCTCCCGGCAGGCGGGCGTCATCCGGTGACGAGCGCGCTGACGACCCCGAGGGGGAGGACACCTCGTCGGCGTCGAGCCGGCGTCGGCGGCGTCGGCGCCGCGGTGGCGTTGGTGACGGTGAGGACCCGCCCGGCACCGTCACCAAGGTCCGTGAGCCCCGGGCGAAGAGCGAGCAGCCGACCGCGGTGAAGGGCTCGACGCGGCTCGAGGCCAAGAAGCAGCGGCGCCGGGAAGGCCGAGAGGCAGGCCGGCGCCGGACGATCGTCACCGAGGCGGAGTTCCTCGCCCGCCGCGAGAGCGTCGAGCGGGTGATGGTGGTTCGCGGTCGTGAGGACCGCATCCAGATCGGCGTGCTGGAGGACGGCGTCCTCGTCGAGCACTACGTGTCGCGCGACAGCACGGCGTCGATGGCGGGGAACATCTACCTCGGCCGGGTGCAGAACGTCCTGCCGTCGATGGAGGCGGCCTTCGTCGACATCGGCAAGGGCCGCAACGCCGTGCTGTATGCCGGCGAGGTCAACTGGGATGCCGCGGGTCTGGAGACCGGGCAGCCCCGGCGCATCGAGCACGCCCTCTCCAGCGGCGACACCGTGCTCGTGCAGGTGACCAAGGACCCGATGGGTCACAAGGGCGCCCGGCTCACGTCGCAGATCTCGCTGCCCGGCCGCTACCTCGTCTACGTACCCGAGGGCTCGATGACCGGGATCTCGCGGAAGCTGCCGGACACCGAGCGGTCTCGCCTCAAGTCGATCCTCAAGCAGGTCGTGCCCGACCGGGCCGGGGTCATCGTCCGCACCGCCGCCGAAGGTGCCTCAGAGGCCGAGCTGACGGCCGACGTCGAACGACTCACTGCCACCTGGGACAAGATCTCGGCCAAGGCGGATGCCGCGGCGAAGAGGAAGTCCGGCAGCGGCGGTGCGCCGCTGCTGCTCCACGGCGAGCCCGACCTCACGGTGCGCGTCATCCGCGACGTGTTCACCGAGGATTTCGTTTCCCTGGTCGTGTCGGGGGAGAAGGCGTGGTCGGACGTCAGCGGGTACGTCGAGGACGTCGCTCCCGACCTCGCCGCCCGGCTGGTCCGGTGGACGGCCGAGGACGATGTCTTCGCGGCGCACCGCATCGACGAGCAGCTCGCCAAGGCAATGGACCGCAAGGTGTGGCTGCCGTCGGGCGGGTCGCTCGTCATCGACCGCACCGAGGCGATGACCGTCGTCGACGTCAACACCGGCAAATTCGTCGGGTCGGGCGGCAACCTCGAGGAGACGGTGACGAAGAACAACCTCGAGGCCGCCGAGGAGATCGTGCGACAGCTCCGGCTGCGCGACATCGGCGGCATCATCGTCGTCGACTTCATCGACATGGTGCTCGAGTCCAACCGCGACCTCGTGGTGCGGCGGCTCCTCGAGTGCCTGGGCCGCGACCGGACGAAGCACCAGGTCGCGGAGGTCACCTCGCTCGGGCTGGTGCAGATGACGCGCAAGCGCGTCGGCTCCGGACTCATCGAGGTGTTCAGCGAGCAGTGCGAGCACTGCGGCGGCCGCGGCCTCATCGTCTCCAGCGAGCCGGTCGACAAGGGTGGCGCCGGGGGAGGGGACGCCGGGTCCTCCCGGTCCGGCCGCAGCCGTCGGGGCGGGTCCGCGCCGGTCGCGGAGGAGCCCTCGCGGCCGTCGTCCGGCCCGACGGCGGCGCAGATCGCGGCCGCCGCGCACGCTGCCGCGGTGCGCCGCACCGACTCCGACGGCGACCCTCAGCAGGCCGTGTCCACCGAGCCCGCCGACACGGCGGAGCCGGTCGCGGCCGACCAGGCGCCGTCCGTCGCGGACGCGCCCGCGGCCGAGCCGGCGGTCGTCGAGGCTCCCGAACGGAAGCGGCGGCGCCGTGGCCGCGTGGTCGCGCCTGCCGGACCGCCTCGCGGAGGCGATACCGAGCCGTCGGCCGACGAGCACCATCCGGCCCCGTCGGAGACCGAGCCGGAGCCGACGTCGGCGCCGGTCCAAGCCGGTGCCGACACGCCGAGCGACTCCTCCGACGATGCTGGACCGGCCGAGCGGATGCCGCCGCCCGAGCCGGCCGAGGAGTCCGCCTGACCGGACCGTGAGGCGTTCGGTGGCGTTCGGCCAGGATTTGGCCGGCTTCCCAGGCGCCGGTATCTTATGCCGAGGTGTGCCCACCGAGCCGGTGTCCCGTGTCGTCCACGGGGTAGCGACCGTCCGGTCTGAGCGCGCACACCCGAACAGGAAGTGAGACACCACGTGTACGCGATTGTGCGTGCGGGCGGTCGCCAGGAGAAGGTCTCCGTCGGTGACACCCTGCTCATCGACAAGATCGGCCAGGCCGGCGACGAGATCCAGCTGCAGCCGCTGCTCGTGGTCGACGGCGGCACCGTGACCTCCGACGCGACGAAGCTCGCCAAGGTCACCGTCACCGCTGAGGTCGTCAAGGCCGCCAAGGGTCCGAAGATCACGATCCTGAAACACAAGAGCAAGACCGGCTACCGCAAGAGGCAGGGCCACCGCCAGCCGCTGACCCAGGTCAAGATCACCGCCATCGACGCCTGACCGTCCCGACCACTTCCGAACAGGACTCCACACATGGCACACAAGAAGGGTGCGTCCTCGACCCGCAACGGTCGCGACTCCAACGCCCAGTACCTCGGCGTCAAGCGCTACGGCGGACAGGTCGTCAAGGCCGGCGAGATCATCGTCCGGCAGCGCGGCACGCACTTCCACCCGGGCGACGGTGTCGGGCGCGGCGGTGACGACACGCTGTTCGCGCTCGTCCCCGGAGCGGTCACCTTCGGCAGCAAGCGCGGCCGCAAGACCGTGAGCGTCCTCGCGCCGGAGCCCGTCGCCGCCGAGTGACCCCCACCTGACCACCACGCAAGGGGCGGGCGCCGGTCTCGGTGCCCGCCTCTTCACTGTTACGAGAAGGAGCGGATCGGATGACGACGTTCGTCGACCGCGTCGTGCTCCACCTCGCCGCCGGTAACGGTGGGCACGGGGTCGCGTCGGTGCGCCGCGAGAAGTTCAAGCCGCTCGGCGGTCCCGACGGCGGCAACGGCGGCCGCGGCGGCTCGGTCGTGCTCGCCGTCGACCCGCAGTCGACCACACTGCTCGACTATCACCGTCGGCCGCACCGGCGTGCGGGCCACGGCGCACCCGGCGGCGGCGACGAGCGACACGGCGCCGATGGCAGCGACCTGGTCCTCCCGGTCCCGGAGGGCACGGTCGTCAAGTCCGCTACGGGTGACGTGCTCGCCGATCTCGTCGGTGCCGACACCACCTTCGTCGCCGCTCGTGGTGGCCGAGGCGGTCTGGGCAACAAGGCCCTGGCCAGCCCGCGCCGCAAGGCGCCCGGGTTCGCGCTCCTCGGCGAGCCGGGGGAGTCGCTCGAGCTCCTGCTGGAGCTGAAGTCGCTCGCCGACGTCGCACTGGTCGGGTTCCCGAGCGCGGGGAAGTCCTCGCTGGTGTCGGTGCTGTCGGCCGCGCGGCCGAAGATCGCCGACTACCCGTTCACGACGCTCGTGCCCAACCTCGGGGTCGTCACCGCAGGGTCCGAGCGCTACACGGTCGCTGACGTGCCAGGCCTGATTCCCGGCGCGAGCCAGGGCAAGGGCCTGGGGCTGGAATTCCTCCGCCACGTCGAGCGCTGTTCGGTGCTCGTCCATGTCGTCGACTGCGCCACCCTCGAACCCGGCCGCGACCCCATGACCGACCTCGACGTCATCGAGGCCGAGCTCGCCGCGTACGTGCCCGACGGCTCGCTCGGTGGACGGTCGCTCGCCGAGCGCACCCGCGTGGTGGTGCTGGGCAAGGCCGACGTTCCCGAGGCGCGTGAGCTCGCCGAGCTGGTGCGGCCGATGCTCGAGGATCGCGGCCTCGAGGTGCACATCGTCTCCGCCGTGGCCCGCACCGGCCTGAAGGAGCTGTCTTTCGCGCTGGCCCGGCACGTCGCCGCAGCCCGGGCCGAGCTCGAGGCGACCCGGGTCGAGGCGCCGCGGGTCGTCATCCGGCCTGCCGCGGTCGACGACACCGGGTTCCACGTGCGCCGTGACCTCACCCCCGACGGCGAGGCCTTCCGGGTGGTGGGCGACCGGCCGACCCGGTGGGTGCGCCAGACCGACTTCACCAACGACGAGGCCGTTGGCTACCTGGCCGACCGGCTGAACCGGCTCGGTGTCGAGGAGGCGCTGCTCGCGGCCGGAGCGGTCACGGGCTCGACCGTGCTGATCGGTCCCGAGGACGACGCGGTCGTGTTCGACTGGCAGCCGACCATGGCCGCCGGTGCCGAGCTGCTCGCCGGTCCGCGCGGCTCCGATCTGCGCGTGGACGGGTCGGGCGGACGCAAGACCCGAGGCGAGAAGCGCGAGGAGTTCCACGCGCGCAAGAACGCCCAGACCGCTGCCCGCGACGAGCTGGCCGCGGAGCGCCGTGCCGGGCTCTGGGCGGCGGCCGACGTCGGCGAGGACTGAGCCGGATGCCGTCGTCGGCCTCCGCCATCCGGGCCGCCGTGGGTGCCGCGCAGCGACTCGTGGTCAAGGTCGGCTCCTCGACCCTGACCAGCGCCGACGGGGGGGAGCTCGACCTCGGTGCTCTCACCGCCCTGGTCGACGTGCTCGGGCGGCGACGTGCAGGCGGCCGAGAGGTGGTGCTCGTCTCGAGCGGTGCGATCGCGGCCGGGATCGGCCCGCTCGGGCTGTCGCGGCGCCCCGGTGACCTCGCGACCCAGCAGGCCGCGGCATCCGTCGGCCAGGGAGCCCTGGTCGCGGCGTACCAGGCCGCGTTCGCACGACACGGCATCACGGTGGGGCAGGTCCTGCTCACCGCCGACGACGTCACCCGCCGCACGCATTACACCAACGCACGGCGCACGCTCGAGCGCCTGCTCGAGCTCGGCGTGCTCCCGATCGTCAACGAGAACGACACCGTGGCGACCCAGGAGATCCGGTTCGGCGACAACGACCGGCTCGCGGCCCTGGTGGCGGACCTCGTCGGTGCCGGCGCGCTGCTGCTCCTCACCGACATCGATGCCCTGTACGACGGGCCGCCCACCGATACTGCGCGTGCGGCCGGCCACGGCCCGACGCGGGTGCCGTTCGTGGCCTCGCCGGCCGACCTCGAGTCGATCTCGATCGGCGGCACGGGGAGCTCGGTGGGCAGTGGGGGAATGGTGACCAAGGTGGAGGCGGCCGGAATCGCCGGCGCGGCCGGCATCCCGACGATGTTGACCCGGCTTCCCGACCTCGCCGCCGCTCTCGACGGGGACGACGTCGGAACGGTGTTCGCGCCCGGCACCGCCACCAGGGCCTCGCGCAAGCGCTGGCTCGCGCACGCCACGACAGCGCGCGGCCGGGTGTTCCTCGACGCCGGGGCGGTGGCTGCCGTGACGGTGCGGCGCACTTCGCTGCTGCCCGCCGGCATCACCGGCGCCGAAGGGTCCTTCGCCGCCGGGGAGGCGGTCGACGTGTGCGGCCCGGACGGCGCGGTGATCGCCCGAGGACTGGTCAACTATGCGGCCACCGAGCTGCCACGCCTGCTGGGCCGCTCGACCCGCGACCTGGCCCGCGAGCTCGGCCCGGCCTACGAGCGCGAGGTCATCCATCGCGACGACCTCGTCGTCCTGTAGACCACGGAGCCGGTCAGGCGAGGCGGTCGACGTCGAACTGCATCCGCGGGGTCGCGATGGCGTCCTGGCTCTGGACCAGCTGCAGCTCGCGGCGTCCCGACTGGAGCGTGCGGGACAGCACGTCGAAGACACTCGACACCGTGCGCGCGAGGGCCAGGCCCACGTCGCCGGTGGCCAGCAGGTGCGCGGTGAACAACGCGGCCGTCAGGTCTCCCGACCCGTTAGCCGTCATCGGCAGGCGTGGCGTCCGCACCATCCACGAGCCGTCATCGCCGACCGCGAGGGTCTCGATGGTGTCGGCCGGCGCGTCGGGGCGAAGGACGCTGGTGACGAGCACCGTCGACGGACCCATCGCGCGCACCGCGTTCACGGCAGCGAGCGTCGAGTCGAGGTCGGCAGGCGTGGTGTCGGTGAGGAAGCCCAGCTCGAACTGATTCGGTGTCACGATGTCGGCTACGGGAATCGCGTTGTCGCGCAACAGCACCGGGATGTCGGGATGCACGAAGCACCCCGACGCCGCGTTGCCCATGACCGGGTCGCAGGCGTAGATCGCGTCGGGGTTCGCCGCCTTCACGCGGGCGACAGCCTCGAGCACGACGGCACCGATCTGCACTCCGCCCTGGTATCCCGACAGCACCGCGTCGACCTCGCCCAATGCGCCGCGTTCCTCGATGCCGGTCACCACCTCGCGGACGTCGGCCGGCACCATCAGCGGGCCGCGCCAGGCGCCGTACCCGGTGTGGTTGGAGAAGTGCACGGTATGCACCGGCCAGACCTCGACCCCGAGTCGCTGCAAGGGGAACACCGCCGCCGAGTTTCCGACATGCCCGTACGCCACCGAGGACTGGATCGAGAGGATCGTCGTCACGCCCGTCATCCTCGCACCGCGCCATGTCCGCGCTCGAGCCGCGCGCGACATCCCGACGCCGGTGACGCTCGGCCGGGACGGCCTTGCAGCATCCCTGAGTGAACCCGAGTGCCGGGCGTGGCCGTGACGACGGTCGACGCCCACCTCCCGGTCCGGATGCCGCCCGTGCGGCGGCGGTGCGCGCCCGCCTACCCTTGGGGCATGCCCGACACCATGACCGACCCGGCCGGCGTCGCGGTCGACCCGGCCGACGCGGACCAGGTGCGACGGCTCGCCGAGGCCGCGCGCACGGCGTCCCGGCGCCTGGCACTGCTCTCCCGGGCCGAGAAGGATGCCGCGCTGCGTGCACTGGCCGACGCGGTCGACGCCGCGACCGCGGAGATCACCGCCGCCAACGCCGTCGATCTCGCCCGGGCGCGCGAGAACGGCATGGCCCAGTCCCTCCAGGACCGGCTCCGGCTCGACGCGCCACGGGTGGCCGCGGTCGCCCAGGCGCTGCGCGACATCGCCGCCCTGCCCGACCCGGTCGGCGAGGTCGTGCGCGGCTCGACCCTCGCGAACGGCCTGCAGATCCGCCAGGTGCGCGTGCCGATGGGCGTCGTGGGCATGATCTACGAGGCCCGTCCCAACGTCACCGTCGACGCGGCCGGTCTGGCCCTGAAGTCGGGCAACGCCGTCGTCCTCCGCGGTGGCAGCGCGGCCGCCGACACCAACCGGGCCACCGTCGGCGTGCTCCGGGCCGCGCTGGCGCAGCACGGGCTCCCCGCGGATGCCGTCGTCCTCCTCGAGGGTGGGCACGGGGCCGTGCGCGCCCTGATGACCGCCCGCGGCCTGGTCGACCTGCTCATCCCACGAGGCGGCGCCGACCTCATCCGCAGCGTCGTGACGCAGTCGACGGTGCCGGTGATCGAGACCGGCGTCGGCAACTGCCACGTGTACGTCGACGCTCGCGCCGACCTCGACACGGCCCTGGCGATCGTGGTCAACTCCAAGACGCACCGGCCCAGCGTGTGCAACGCCGCCGAGAGCCTGCTCGTGCACCGTGAGGTCGCGGGCGCGTTCCTCCCGAAGGTGCTCGCCACGCTCGCCGGCGAGGGAGTCACCCTCTACACCGACGCGGACGCCGGCGTCGAGGCGGATGCCGCGGGCGTCGCCCACGAGCCGGTGACCGACGAGCACTTCGCGACCGAGTTCCACGGCCTCGAGCTGTCGGTCGGTGTCGTCGACGACCTCGACGCCGCGCTCGACCACATCCGCCGCTTCGGTTCGGGCCACACCGAGGCGATCGTCACCGAGGACCGCGCCGCCGCCCGCCGCTTCACCGCCGAGGTCGACGCCGCCGCGGTCATGGTCAACGCGAGCACCCGCTTCACCGACGGCGGCGAGTTCGGGTTCGGCGCCGAGATCGGCATCTCCACCCAGAAGCTGCACGCCCGAGGGCCGATGGCCCTCCCCGAGCTGACCACGACCAAGTGGGTCGTGGAGGGCGACGGTCAGGTGCGCGTCTGAGCGATGTCCCCGGCCGGGCCGACGTCCTCGAGAACCCGGGGGTGGGCATCATCCGGCGCCGTGGTGTCGAGACTGTCGTGGGCGACGAAGTAGGTGGGCCTGGCCTGGACGGCGGCGTACGTGCGTCCGACGTACTCGCCGAGGGTGCCGAGCGCGAGCAGCTGAACGGCGCCAACGCCGGAGACGATGACCACGGTCGAGGTCCACCCGGGGAGCGTGTTGCCGAGCAGCATCGCCACCACGGCGAACACCAGCACGCCGAAGGCCGCCAGCCCGCCGATCAAACCGAGCCAGGTGGCGAACCGGAGTGGCGCGATGGAGAACCCGGTGACGCCGTCGATCGAGAGACGCACCATCTTGCCCAGCGGGTACTTGGACTCACCAGCCGCGCGCGGCGCCCGCCGGTATCCCACACTCGCACTGGGGAACCCGAGCGCGGGAACCACGAGACGCAGCACCCGGTTGTGCTCGGGCAGCGCGTTGATCGCCTCGACCGTGGCGCGTGACATCAGCCGGAAGTCGCCGGCGTCGACATGGGCCTCGACGTCCGAGAGCGCCCGGATCGACCGGTAGAACGCCCGGGCCGTGGTGCGCTTGAACGCGGTGTCGGTGCTGCGGTCCTCGCGCACGCCGTAGACGACGTCGACGTCGTGCCCGTGCGCGATGCCGAGCATCTCCCCGATCACCTCCGGCGGGTCCTGGAGGTCGGCATCGATGGTGACCATCCAGCGACCGCGGGCCCGTGCGAGCCCGGCGGAGATCGCGGCCTGGTGTCCTGCGTTGGCGCGAAGCCGGACGACCCGCACCTGCGGCCACTCGCGGCGTAGCCGCTGCAGCAGGACGGGAGTGGCGTCGGTGGAGCCGTCGTCGATGCAGAGCACCTCGTAGGTGGCGTCCCAGGAGTCGGCCACCGGACGGAGCCGCTCCACGAACAGCGGCAGCACCTCGGCCTCGTTGTACATGGGCACGACGACGGTGACGTCGACGGCGGGCGAGGGAGACATGCCGACCAGGGTAGGCCCCGGCGGTGTGGCTCGGCTGGGTCTTCGCTGTGCGCGGCCGAGGGGTGCGCCACCGACGCGGCAGTCTGGCGCCGCCGAAGGTGAGCGTGCGCCGACGCGACGGAGGGCCCCCGCGTATGAGATCGGGGGCCCTCGCTGTCGGCGCGCCGACAGATGGTCGAGCCGGTCGGTCCCTGCGGACTGACCGCAAGGGGATGCCATGCGACGAATGGCGCCGTCCCCCTGCAGGACGAACTTCGACTCGGGTCGTCGGCCGCAGCACCCGCGCCGTCGCGCGCTCACGTGGTGGGCCAGAGATGGCCACCACGGCCCCCGCCGGACTCCGGGTCCGGTCGGGAAGCGATGCCGTTATCCGTACGACCAGCCCCCGGGCGATGCCGCGACCTCGATGCTCCGATGCCGTTGCCTCGTGAGGGCGTGCGACTGTTCTAGACCGCGATCCGGTTCGTACGCAAGCACTTGACGGCGACTTTCTCGGACGTCTTGTCTGGCGGCCCGTCGTCCACAGCCTCCGGTGCGACAGACCGGTGTCGTACACAGGGGTGTGGAGAACAGCGGTGGACGACGGCCCGGGTACGCTGTCCGGCATGACGTTGCCGGCCGCCGCTCCCGTCGCCGTCCTGGCCTCCGAGGAGGCGGTCCGTGAGCTGCCGATCCCGACGTGGTCGTTCGGAGTGATCGCCCTGTTCGTGTTCCTCCTGCTGCTCGGCCTCACCTGGTCCTTCCGCGGCACCGCACAGAAGTACGCCCGTCCGGACCTCACCGGCCAGCGGCCCGACTCGCCGGTCGGCCCGGACGACGACGCCGGAGCCGAGGTCGATCGCGCCCATTGGCCCGAGCGTCCGGAGCACCGGAACTGAGCGACACCCCGGTGCGGCTCGGGGTGATGGGGGGCACCTTCGACCCGGTCCACCACGGTCACCTCGTCGCCGCCTCCGAGGTGCAGTCGCAACTCGCCCTCGACGAGGTCGTGTTCGTCCCGACCGGGGAGCCGTGGCAGAAGGACGGGCGTGAGGTCGCTCCCGCCGAGCACCGCTATCTGATGACGGTGGTGGCCACGGCATCCAACCCGCGGTTCACCGTCTCGCGTGTCGACATCGACCGCGGCGGCGCCACCTACACCATCGACACCCTTCGCGACCTGCGGGCGCAGCGTCCCGACGCCGAGCTGTTCTTCATCACCGGTGCTGATGCGCTCGCCCGGATCCTGTCCTGGAAGGACTCCGACGAGCTGTTCGACATGGCCCGCTTCATCGGGGTCACCCGTCCGGGCTACGAGCTGTCCGAGTCCGGTCTCCCCGCTGACCGGGTCGACCTGATGGAGGTGCCGGCCATGGCGATCAGCTCAACCGACTGCCGGGCGCGGGTACGAGCCGGGCAGCCGGTCTGGTACCTCGTTCCCGACGGGGTCGTGCAGTACATCGCCAAGCATCGTCTCTACCGAGGAGCGCCGTGACCGCCACCGACCGATCGATCGAGCTCGCCCGCACCGCCGCCAGGGCGGCCGCCGACAAGCTCGCGACGACGATCACCGGTATCGACGTGTCGGAGCAGCTCGCGCTCACCGATGTGTTCGTCATCGTCTCGGCCGAGTCCGAGCGGCAGGTCGGCTCGATCGTCGAGGAGGTCGAGGACGTCCTGCGCGAGCACGGCGCGAAGCCGGTGCGGCGGGAGGGGCGGCGCGAGGGACGGTGGGTGCTGATGGACTTCGTCGACATCGTCGTCCACGTGCAGCACGACGACGAGCGGGCGTTCTACGAGCTGGAGCGGCTGTGGAAGGACTGTCCGGCACTCGACCTCGGCGCGGTCGGCACCGAGCAGGGTGGCCGGTGACCGCGGCATCCGACCACCCGCCGTCGGGTGCCGTCGCCGCCGTGCCTGCGGGTGGCACTACTCCTGCAGGTGCCTCGGTCATGGCACCCACGGGAGTCAGCGAGCATGTCGGCGCCGCTGCTACGTCGCCCACGAGTGCCGCCGCCGCGCGCACCGGCGCGCGCCGCGTCATCCTGCTGCGGCACGGGCAGACCGCGCACAACGCGGCCGGCGTGTGGCAGGGACAGCTCGACACTCCGCTGTCCGAGGTCGGCGAACGGCAGGCGGATGCCGTGGGGCCGGCGCTCGCGGCCCTCGCACCGTCGCGGGTGGTCACCTCCGACCTGGCTCGGGCCCGTCGCACGGGGGAGGCCGTGGGCCGGGCGCTCAGTGTGCCGGTCAGCCTCGACCCGCGCTTCCGGGAGATCCACGCCGGCGCCTGGCAGGGGCTGACCACCGCGGAGGTGACCGCTGCCTGGCCGCAGGAGTGGGCCGCGGTCCTCCGTGGTGAGGACATCCGGCGTGGCGGGGACGGCGAGTCGATGAGCGAGGTGCGGGCCCGGGTCGGTCAGGGGCTCGACGAGCTGATCGGCGAGATGGCGCCGGGGGAGTGCGTGGTCGTCTCGACCCACGGGGCGGCCGGCCGGGCCGCAGCGGCGTGGCTGCTCGGCATCGACCAGCAGCTCGCGTGGCGGATTCTCGGCGGCTTCGACAACTGCCACTGGGCAGAGCTGGCCCAGGGACGGTCCGGATGGCGGGTCGTCACCTGGAACGTTGGTGCGGTGAACGTGGGTGCGGGCGTCGTCGTGCAGTCCAGGCCGGCGCCTCCGTGACCGCGTGGCGGCGAGGTGGTGACCCGATTTGGTCGCCACTGGGGGCGCGTGGGTAAACTTCGGCTCGCCCCACTCGGGGTCACCCACTCGGGGCTGTAGCGCAGTTGGTAGCGCACCTCCATGGCATGGAGGGGGTCAGGGGTTCGAATCCCCTCAGCTCCACCATGGTCGGCTTACTCAAACTCTGGCCCTTGAGGGAGAGTTTGAGCAGGTCGGCGAGACGGACCGTCTCGGCGTCTGGCGCCTCCCAGTAGTCCTGGGAGGCGCCAGAGTCGTCTGGGCGCCGGGTCGCGTGCACGAGGCTGGCGAAGGGCTCGCTGAGGGTGTCGGCGATGGTTCGGGGTTGTCGGTCGGTGCTGTCGAGATAGAGCCGGGTGAAGATGGCCTTGTTGAGGATCTTGCGCGCGTCGTCGGTGGCGCCGTCGTAGAGGTCGCGGGGCCGGTCGAGCAGGTCGAGCGCGGCGGCGAGGACGGCCCGGCCAGTTTGAGATCATCACCGCGGTGCCGAGCTGTGCGGCGATGCGTGTCTTGCTGTCGCGGACGGTCTGCAGCCGTGCCTTGACCTTGCCCTGCGGCCGGTCGGGGTCGCCGATGAGGTCGAGGAAGCGGTCTGCATCGAACCGGCACCTGCTCGTGTCTTCCCCGAGAAGTTCCCTGCCGAGCTCGAGGATGCCGTCTACGTCGCCTGGTCAGGGGTGATCGTCGAACTGGCTGATTGCAGAGTCAGTCCCAGCAAACCGCACGACGTGTCGAGCGGGCTCGTTCACCGACCTCGACGACCCGTCGTTCTTTGGGTGCCCGACCCGTTGTCCGCCTACGTGAAGGCTCAGCGGAGTGGGGAGATAGAGGACACGGTCGGACCATTCGCGAGTGTCCGTAGCACCGGAGATGAGGGCCAGCTCGTCGATGACCGCGCCGAGGGGCCATCGCCGCTGGAACGACGAAGACTCCGGACATGGGCAGGCCCGACGAGACTCGTCGGTTGGCGAACTCCGGAACGGTCCTGATGTCGTGGGTAACGAGCACTCTATGGTTGTCAGCTGCCAGTGCAGGATGGCCAGGTCGTCCATGGTCCGCAGCCCGACATCCTGAACGCGGACGATGTCGATGTCGTCGGACACGCGTTGGAGGCCGGCGATCAGCGCTCGTGCGATGTGCTCGTCGGTGATGAACCGAACCGTCATCGGTCGAGTCGTGCGATGAGCCCGGCCCGCAAGCCGTTAGGCGGGTTGCTTCTCTCGACGCGCCTTTGGAGTCCCATACCGAGCCGTGCCTGCTCGGCCAGGTACTCCTCGACTTCGGCGCGGTGGCGGAGGTAGTAGGAGAGGATCGCATAGACGTCGGCCAAGGGCACCGCGTCGTGGTTGTCGTGGATCGCCTCAGGAGAGTCGCCTCGCTTGAACGCGGCGACCAGGATGTCGAGCGAGATGCGGGTGCCAGGCACCATGAGCCGGCCGGTGTGGTCTCGGACCAGGGGGACCGGCTCCGGTTCGATTGCTTCAGCTGTCACCGTAATGCGCCTCCTAGGACGAGGGTAACCAGCGCGCGCTGAGCGTCGGACTGGTCGATGCGCTCGCCGTTGGCTGCCACCGCGCCACCGCGGAGGCGACTCCGGGCTGACCGGCGGTGTCACCCAGCCGTGCATCATCACCATGGGCGACCGCCGGGCACGACGCGGATCCCGCCGTCGCAGACGCCGTGTCCTGGCGTCGCGAGGCGGCCCAGGCGGCCGGACTGACCGAGATCATCGAGCGACTGCGTTTCGAGTGGACGCCCGCGGCCGGGGTGCCCGTCCCCTCCGAGCGTCTGGTGTTCCGTCCCGCCTCCGACCAAGAGTTCCTCGCGGTGTTCCAGCGGGTCGCGGTCGGCAGCCTGGACCTCGCCACCCAACGGGGCATCGCGGCCACGGACATCCCCAGCCAGGCCCAGGACGATCTCGAGTTCTACCGGTCGTGCCCCGGAGAACGATCGTGGTGGCGGCTGGCGGAGACCACGGACGGGACGCTGGTCGGCTTCGCGATCCCGTCCGCGACGCCCTACCACCGCAATGTCGGGTACCTCGGCGTCGTGCCCGAGCTGCGCAGGTGCCGCTACGTGGACGACATCCTCGGCGAGATCACCCGCGTTCACGCAGCCGATGGCGCCGATCGCATCACCGCGACCACGGACGTGCCCAACACACCGATGGCCGCGGCGTTCAGGCGGGCGAACTACCAGATGACCGCGGTCAGAACGGTATTCGAGGCCCCCAGCCCTCACACCCCGGGCGGGAGGTCGTCCACCCCGTTGCCGCCGAGGAAGGAGTTGCCACCGAAGGTCACGTTCTCCGAGCCGTACGAGCCGTAGACCTTACGGTCGTCGCGCGCCTGGATGATGTTGTCGAAGATCTGGACGTTCCGAGCGGCGCTGATCTGCAGCTCCGAGTCGATCGCCGGCGAGACGACCCGCGCGTTGTAGTACGTGCCGTTCTGCCGGATCTCGACGTTGTCCGACTCGTAGATGTTGATCCCGCGACCGCCGTTGTTGTGGACCAGGTTGTCCTGGATGTAGAAGCCGCCGCGATACGGCGTGCTGCCCGGGGTCTGTGAGCCGCGGCTGTCGTCGACGATGATGCCGTTGCCGTCGGTAATGACGCGCTGCGCCGGGTCGGTACTCGAGAACCAGAACGGAACCTTGTTCTCGTTGCTGTGCGTCTCGTTGTTCCGGACGAAGAACTTCGCTCCTGTGTACTGGTCGATGTCGCGGCTCTGATAGAACGAGATCCCGCTGTTCGCCCAGGGCGAGTACCAATTGTTGTGATGCACCACGTTGTCCTCGACACGCACGTAGTCGGACCCGTTCGCGGCGATGCCGGTGCCTGGACAGTCGTAGACCTCGTTGTCACGGATGATTAGGTGGTGAGGAGTCCGGCCGTCCCGCGGGAAAGCAAAGATGCCGTTTCCCTGGAAGTCGGAGTCGTAGAGCGCCTCATCCACTTGAGCTTCCGGCAGCAGCGCACGACGTGTCGCCTCCGCCGGATCGATGTCGGCGTTGTATCCCTGGACCTTCAGCCCCTCGACCACGATGTAGGCGGCGCTGATCTGAATTCCGGCGTAGTTGAAGTTGAGCTTGATCAGCGGGGTGTGGTCCGGGTAGGCGCGGTACTGGATGTAGTTGTCCGCCTGCCCCGACCGCGTGATGCTGAGGATGTCGGTGTTCTTCCCGTCGCGGGTATACGTGCCGTTCATCACCCACACGGTGTCGCCGGGCAGGGTCAGGTCCGCGGCGCGTTGCAGGGTGCGGAAGGCCGAGCCCTCACTTCGCCCGTCGGCTGCGTCATCTCCGGACCCGGAGACGTAGTAGCTCGTCCCGACCGATCTCGGCACGAGTTCGGAGAAGCCGGAATCGGCCCGAGCGACGTCGGGGGCGGAGACGAGCAGGGCAGGGAGCATGACGCTCGTCGCGGCGATCGCGAGAAGGCGGGCAGGCGCAAGTCGCATTCTCAAACCTCTTCGTCGAGTGAGTCGAGCGCGTGAGCAATCGATTTCATCAACGTACTCACGACTGCCGGGGGTGTCAACGACGGTCTGCCGAGCGCAGCAGGTGCCGGGTCGCACTGCACGACCTGGCGACCATTGCGCGGTCAGTGGTCGGCTCCCTGGACCCGTCGGTCGAGTTCGGGCCAGACGCCGCTGGTGCCGCGGCGGTGGCTGCCGAGCAGGTGCGTGTCGACGATGCCGATGGCCTCCATGAGGGCGAACATCGTGGTAGGCCCGACGAAGGCGAAACCCTTGCGTTTCAGTGCTTTCGACAGCGCCGCCGACTCCGCCGACATGGTCGGGATCTCGGAGATGGCGCGCGGCCGCGGAGTCTCCGCCGGGCGGAACGACCAGACGAACGTGGCGAGGTCGCCATCCGGGTCGTCGCGCAGCGCGAGCGTCGCCCGCGCATTGGCGATGGTCGCGGCCACCTTGGCCCGGTTGCGCACGATACCGGCGTCGGCGAGCAGACGTGCCTCGTCGTCGGCGTCGTAGCGGGCGACCCGCTCGGGGTCGAACCCGTCGAACGCCGCACGGAACGCCGGGCGCTTGCGCAGGATCGTCGCCCACGACAGCCCCGACTGGAACGCCTCGAGCGAGAGCCGCTCGAAGACCCCGCGCTCGTCGCGCACCGGCATCCCCCACTCGGTGTCGTAGTACTCGCGCAGCAACGGGTCGGATGACGCCCACGCCGGCCGGGCGAGCCCGTCGTCACCGACGACCAGGCCACCGGCGTCGATGTGGCCGGCGTCGACCGACGCCGAGGTCCCGCTAGCGGGATCGGATGACGGTGCGTCGGGCGCCTCGCGCGAGGATCCGGAGACCGGCGGGGTTGGCGTCATCCGCGCCGGAGGGTGATGAGGGGAACCTCGGGCGATGCGGCGACGCGGACCGGCGGCCCCCAGGCGCCGACCCCGCGCGAGGTGAACACCGGCACGTCGCCCACCACGCGGTAGCCATCGACGTAGGGCTGCTGCAGCGTGACGAGGTAGCGGATCGGCCACTGCTGCCCGCCGTGGGTGTGCCCGG
>JBOFBK010000430.1:0-2665 GCA_051645525.1 Dermatophilaceae bacterium
TCGCGGCGGGTGCTGGGGTCGCCGGGTGAGCCCAGGCTGCCGTGGGCGTCGAGGTCGGAGAGCGAGGCGATGACGTCGACCGCGGCGGTGGCGCCGGCCAGGAGCTCGTAGGGGAGGGTGCCCAGCTCGAACCGCTCGGGCACGGCGTCGCTCGAGGGCAGCAGCTTGTCGGGCCGCACCCGCTCGAGCAGCGCCGGGTCGGCGGCGAGCACGCCGCAGTGCGGGCCCATGAGCTTGTAGGCCGAGCACACCCAGAAGTCCGGTCGTAGCGCCGGTAGGTCGACCGAGGCGTGCGCGGTGGCGTGGACGCCGTCGACCCAGTGCAGCGCGCCGACCTCGTGCGCGAGGTCGGCGACCCGGCACACCGGCGTACGGCTGCCGATCAGGTTGGCGGCGGCGGTCGTGGCCACCAGCCGGGTGCGCTCGCTGAGCACGGCGGCCACGGCATCAGCGCTCAGCTCGCCGGTGGCCGGGTCGAAGTCGACCCAGCGCACGGTCGCACCCGCCGCTGCCGCGACCTGCACCCACGGCCGGATGTTGGCGTCGTGGTCGAGCCGGGTGACCACCACCTCGTCGCCCGGGCCCCAGTCCTTCGCCAGGGCACGGGCGACGTCGTAGGTGAGCGCAGTGGCGCTGCGCCCGAACACGATTCCCCGAGGGTCGGCTCCGAGCAGGTCGGCGAGCGCTCGACGGGCCTCGGCCACGACGGCCTCGGCCCGACGCTCGGAGGCGGTGACCGTGCCCCGGTTGCTGACCGCCGAGGTGAGGGTCTGCGCGACGGCCCGCGCCACGGCATCCGGCACCTGGCTGCCACCGGGCCCGTCGAAGTGCGCCGCGCCCTCGGCGAGCGCCGGGAAGTGTGAGCGCACCCGCTCGACGTCGTACGTCATCCGGCCATCCTGCCCCACTGCACCGCGAGCCCTCCCGCCCGGCGTGCGCTCGGCACCCTGCCGAACCGGGTCGAGCGCGCCACGATGGCCGGACGTCGCGGAGCGTGGGTCACCAGGAGGTGTGCAGGGGGCGGCCCTCGGCGAAACCGGCGGTCGACTGGATGCCGACCGTGGCCCGCTCGTGGAACTCCTCGAGCGTGCGCGCCCCGGCGTAGGTGCAGGCGCTGCGCAGCCCGCCGACGATCTCGTCGAGCACGTCCTCGACGCTGGGCCGCGCCGGGTCGACGTACATGCGCGCCGAGCTGATGCCCTCCTCGAAGATCGCCTTGCGGGCGCGCTCGTACGGGCTATCGGATGCCGTGCGCCCCCGCACCGCGCGCGAGCTCGCCATCCCGAACGACTCCTTGTACTGCCGGCCCTGCTCGTCGGTGTAGAGGTCGCCGGGCGACTCCAGGGTGCCGGCGAACCACGAGCCGACCATGACGTTCGAGGCGCCCGCCGCCAGCGCGAGCGCGACGTCCCGCGGATGCCGCACCCCGCCATCCGCCCACACGTGCTTGCCGAGCTCCCTTGCCGCGGTGGCGCATTCGAGCACGGCCGAGAACTGCGGACGCCCCACCGCGGTCATCATCCGCGTCGTGCACATCGCGCCGGGCCCCACGCCCACCTTGACGATGTCGGCACCGGCGGCGATGAGGTCGCGCGTGCCCTCGGCCGACACCACGTTCCCCGCCACCAGCGGCACGGGCAGGTCGAGCGAGCGCAGCGCCTTGAGCACCTCGAGCATCTTCTCCTGGTGGCCGTGCGCGGTGTCGACGACGAGCACGTCGGCCCCCGCCTCGACCAGTGCCGACGCCTTCGCCGCGACGTCGCCGTTGATGCCCACGGCGGCCGCGATGCGCAGCCGGTCCGCGCTGTCGACCGCCGGTGAGTAGAGGTTGGCCCGCAGCGCCGCGGCCCGGGTGAGCACGCCCACCAGCCGCCCGTCGGCGGCCACCACCGGCGCCAGCCGGCGGCTAACCCGGACCAGCCGCTCGAACGCCTCCTCCACGGCGATGCCGTCTGGCACGGTGATCATGTCGTGCACCATGACGTCGGCGAGCTGGGTGAACCGGTCGACCCCGGTGAGGTCGCCCTCGGTGACCAGGCCCACCGGCTCCTCGCCCTCCACGACCACGGCCGCACCATGGGCTCGCTTCTGCAGCAGCACCAGGGCCTCACCGGCCGTACGGGTCGGCCCGAGGGCGATGGCGGTGTCGTAGACGAGGTGCCGCGACTTCTGCCAGGCCACGACGTCGGTGACCACCTCGATCGGGATGTCCTGGGGGATGACGGTGAGCGCACCTCGCCGCGCGGTGGTCTCGGCCATCCGCCGGCCGGCGATCGCCGTCATGTTGGCGACGACGATGGGGATGGTGGTGCCCGTGCCGTCGGCCGTGCTCAGGTCGACGTCGAGGCGGCTGCTCACCCCCGACCGGTTCGGCACCATGAACACGTCGTCGTAGGTGAGGTCGATCTGCGGCCGGAGGTCGTTCAGGAAGCGCACCCGCACAGCGTAGGCGCGCGGCCGGCATCACGGGACCGGCCGTTTCGCTGTCCGGAGATGGGGGAGGATCGGCGGGTGAGTCTGATGGCACCATCCCCGGCCGACGCGCGCCGGCGTTCAGAACTGCGCCGGATGCGGGTGCTGGCCACCTCGTTGCTCGGCGTGGCCGCCGTGGTCTACCTCGCCACGCTGCGGCTCGACCACGACGGTGTCTGGGGCTACGTCAACA
>JBOFBK010000431.1:0-2149 GCA_051645525.1 Dermatophilaceae bacterium
TGTCACGACCACCTCGCCGTGCAGGCGGACCGCCGCCCTGCCGGCGTCGCGGTCGAGGCGCAGCGCGATGAGCGGGTCCTCGTCGGGGCTGACCGCGAGCTCGGTCACCGGCTCCGGTCGGCGACCCGCCACGGCCACCCGGTCGCGCAGCCGGAGCTCACCGGCCCACAGTCGCAGCCAGGCCCGCCTCCTCGCGAGTCGCGGTCGACGGCGAACACCGTGGCGGAGAGCGCGCTCGACCGGTCGCGCTCGACGCCATGGCGTCCATCGGTGTCGGTGGCGTCCAGATGTGAACGCCGGTGGTCCGGGTGAGCGCCATGGCGTCCACCTGCGTCCTCCCCCGTCCGGTCGGACAACTCGGTCGGTTCGGCCCCTCCGGTCAGGGATGTCGGTGCGGTCCGGATCGCGATCCCGCTCATCCCCAATCCTGCCCGCGGCGAGCACGAACGACGGGTCCGGGGCGTGGTGCCTGGCGCGAATGGGGTGCTGTCCTCTCGGTTCGGATGACGACCCGCCCACCGGCGACAGCCGGCGCCGGCGGCCGTCGAGCCGATGACCCGGCGGTGGGTCGCACGGGCTCCGCCCGGCGGTGGGTCGGATCGGAAGCCACTCGACGCCTCGCGGCGCATCGGACCAGGTAGTCCGTATTCCGTAGTAGCGTGTCGTCCGCAGCACGGAGAGACCGGCTGCTCGTCATCCGACAACGAAAGGGTGGTGCCGATGGACGGCACACAGCTGGTCAAAGGGGTGCTCGACCTCGCCGTCCTGGCGGTCGTGGCCCGCGAGGACGGCTACGGCTACGACGTCGTGCGCCGGCTGCGCTCGGCCGGGCTCGACGAGGTGGGCGACGCCTCGGTGTACGGCACGTTGCGCCGGCTCTACTCGGCCGGTGCGCTCACGAGCTACGTCGTGCCCTCCGAGGAAGGGCCGCACCGTAAGTACTACGGCCTCAACGCCCAGGGCCGGCACGTGCTCGAGACGCAGGGCAAGACCTGGGCGGCGTTCGCCGCGACCATGGACCACCTTCTCGACCAGGCAGGAGCCCGGGCATGAGTGAGCCGACCGTTCAGCTGGATGCCGGCGCCGACGTGCGCGCCTACGTCGCCGCGGTGCGCGGCTGGCTCGCCGACCTGCCGCGCGAGGACGTCGACGACCTCACGACCGGGATGGAGGCCGACCTCGCCGAGCGAGCGGCCGAGATCGGCGCCCGCCTCGGTGACCTGCTCGGCGAGCCGGAGACGTACGCCACCGAGCTGCGGGCCGCGGCCGGCCTGCCTCCCCGCATCGTCGTCCCCGACGTCGGCGTCGCGGAGCTGCCGCGCGAGTCCTGGGCGGTGCGCATACGCGGCGCGGGCGACGACGTGCTGCACCGGTGGCCGTGGCTGCGTGAGCTGCGGCCCACCTGGTGGCTGATCCGCGGGGCGGTGCTCGGCGCCCTGGTGATGGCCGTCCTCGGCGCGAGCCGCCCGATCGGCTGGCTGCTGCCGCTCGCCGGCGCCGGGCTCTCGTTCGCGTGGAGCAGACGGCACGCCGACAGTCCTTCCGCCAGGTGGCGGCATCGAGCGCTCGGCACGGCGAACGCGCTCGCCGTGGTGCTCGTCATCCCGGTCACCGTGGCGTCTCTTGCCCGGCCCACGGAGTACGTGGAGCTGTCCGACGGGGCCTCGTCGGTGCCGGCCCTGGGCAGCGCCAGCGGTGCGCCGGTCACCAACGTCTACGCCTACGGGCCCGACGGCACCCGCCTCACCGACGTGCGGCTCTTCGACGCGAACGGCAACGCCATCGCCCTCGATCCGTGGTCGTTGTCATTGCCGGCCGCCGTCGACGAGGACACGCCGGACCCCGGCCGTATTGACGGGGCTCGGTTCCCGCTGCGGTTCGGTGACGGCCTCGACCCGTGGCTTCCCGCACCCGACTCGACCTGGGTGCCGCCCGTCGCCATCCCACCCGTCGACGGCGCTGCCACCTCCGACCCCACCCCCGCCCCGACCGCCACGCCATCCGCGACGCCGACCGCCACGCCATCCGCGACGCCGACCGCCACGCCATCCGCGTCGCCGACCGTCGTGCCCACGCCGTCGCCGACCGCCTCGCCCAGCGCTACGTCATCCGGGAGCCCCTGAGGTCGGGATGGAGCCGCCGTCGGCAG
>JBOFBK010000432.1:0-15279 GCA_051645525.1 Dermatophilaceae bacterium
CGGGCCGGTACTGGTGGAAGGCCGCGAACGCCTTGGCGTAGGTCTCCTGGAGCAGGTCCTCGGCGTCGGCCGGGTTGCGGGTGGTGCGCATGGCCGCGCCGTAGAGCTGGTCGAGCAGCGGCAGCGCCTCGCGCTCGAAGCGGGCCTGGCGCTCGGCCGGTGTCTCGGTGGCGACGTCGACCGCGTCGGGGGCGGCCTCGTCGAGGGCGGTGCCTGCGGCGCTGGTCGCGTCTGTCTGGGGGGTGCTCATCGCGTCCCACCCTAGCCGGGCACGGCGGGGGGCCGAGGTGTCGAGAACCAGCACGACGAGAGCCTTCCTGGTCTGGGGGCCGATACCGCGGAGGAGAACGCCCGCCGGTGGTCGGCCATTCCGCGCCGTCGGCCGAGAGCCGCGCCAGCGCCGTCATCGCGCGCCGGCCCGCGGTCGCGGTCTACCGGCCCGAGCAGCGCTCGCACCGCGTACGGGACTCCGCGCGCGGTCGGTCATCGACACCTTCGGCCGAGGGGATACACGGCGACATGCTCCCCGACGCCCCGGCCACGGAGCCCGGAACACAGACTGCGGCCGTCACCGAACGGCGGCAGGAGGAAGATGCCATGCGCCACGAACCACCAGCCGAGCAACGCGTCCGGGTCGACGAGGAGGCCGACAAGACCGGTTACCACGCATACGAGCGGCCCGGCCGCGGCCACCGCGACCACTTGCCGGGCCGTCATCGACCCGCGTGGCACGACGGAGAATCGCCAGAACGTGCGCTCAACCACGATCGAGGTGACCGTGGACACCCGCCGGAGCACGACGACGTGTGCCCATTCGTGGAGGGCGAACGAACCGACGAGTCCGATGGCAACGACCTCGAGGAACGCCGCGGCGAGCCTGACGAGCATCGCGTCGTCAGAACTCACCCACCAGCCCAGCGACAAGGCGACGAGACAGACGGCGGACGCGAGCAGCGGCCAGACCTGACGTGCTGTGCCGGCGACGATCACCCAGGCGGACAACTGACGCGGGGTGTAGCAGCGACTGTCCCTGGTGCGGGACTCAGCCATCGCGGCTGCCAGCCCGCTCCGCGATGAGGTGAGCTCGGTACCCCTTCAACCACCGATACATGAACTGCGACATCGTCAGCGTGACGACGAGGGTGACGAAGGTACCGAGTAGACCACTGAAACCGGCGACCCCCATCGACGCCCGGACGGCGCCATCCGGTGCAGGCGTGGTCTGGAAGAACAGGGAGCCGAACAGCCCCGTGCGTCGCGCCGAATCCTCATCGGTCGAGAACATCAGATAGAGCAGTATCGCTGTTGCAATCAGCAACGTCAGCAGCGCTGCTCCGGCGATGGAATTCACGGCCAACCGTACCTTGCTCATGTCTTCTCCTCGACTCGCTGATTCGAATTCCTTGCACGGCATACCAGACAAATAGAGCTCCCACACCGAGGAGAGAACCGGTCATCGCGATGGGAGGCAGGTTCAAGACACCCAGTCCGACCGCCCCAAGGCCGAGGAGAACGACCGTCAACGATAGCCCGATCAGCACGGAAAGCGGATTGTCCTTCTCCGTGGGAAAGATAACACCGACACAAAGATTCACGATCATTCCGGCGACGCATCCGAGCGCCGGGACCACACTGCTGACCGCCGCGTCCGCATCGATGATGCCGACCACGGCGACCGCAGGAACCCCTGCCGCTCCGAGCAGTAGCAGCTGCGCTTTGATCATCCGTCCGTAGATCTGCCACGGCGTCGACGACTTCCCGACCATCATCCGCAATGGCTCAGTGGCGGCAAACTGGTAGAGCGCACCAATCGTCAACACCGCGCACGCCCATACCGGGTGAACGGTCCAAGTGACACACAGGTAGAGGAAGATGGCGACCGCGACCACGGCGGACAACGCGGTATGTGAACTGCGTGCCAAGCTCCAGTCGTACGGTCCGAGCTTGCGTCGCAGCCACGGTCCGACCGGTACGTCGAGGTAGCGAGAGTGCACCGGATGCTGGGCGGGAGCGAGGCGCAGCGCGAGCCAACCGAGAGCCAGAATCGTCAGAGACGCACCGCCGATTGCGGCCCAACTCCCGAATCGGCGGGCGAACCAGGCGAGCGACGTCACCCAGGCGACCGTGTCGCCGCGACCCAGATACGCCAGGCTCACGTCCAACACCAGCCGATTCATCTGCGCCGCATACGTGACGATCAGAACGAACACCGCGAGGACGAGAAGGACGCTGGCGATCGACCGAAGCCGCACCAGCACACACAGTCGGCCGAGGAGTACCCAGATCAGGCTGAGCGCCACATACGTCAGCGCGACAGGAAGAATCACCGAGTGGAGCACCGGCGGCACCGCAGCCGGGCCGAGGAGGACGAGCGCTGCCATCACCAGGGGCAGCGCGCCCGCCGTGGCCACGGCCATCGTCGACCCCGCTTCGTAGATGGTCAACGCCGCCGATCGCTCGCGATTCGTCACGGGCAACTGGAGCGTGAACTGCACCAATCCGTCGGCGTTGACGAACAACACCTTGATGACGAGGAAGGCGATCTGAGCCCACAGGACGAGCGAAACCGTCGCGGTGCCGAACAACAGCTGCCAGGCTCGTTCGTCAGCGACCAGCGGCTGGAGGAACAGATACGCAGCGCCGGAGCACACGACGATGAATCCGACGACCATGAACACCAGGGCGATTCGCACCACTCGCGAACGCAGTACCCCGACACGAAGCACTCGCCGCCCGAAGAAGCGGAACAACATCCCAGAGACCGCCCAGGCCCGCGACCACCGCATGCTCAGCGCAGATCCGACTCGAGGTGGTCCAGGACGAGACGCTCCAGCGTTTCCCGTCGCTCGTCGAGTTCCTCCTTGCTCCGGTCGAAGACGAGCTGACCAAGGTCGATGAAGACCACGCGGTCAGCCACCCGCTCGAGGAGCGCGAAGTCATGCGTACACAGCAGGATGCCGCCGCCCTCGTCGCAGAGTGCGCGAAGTTCGACGACAGTGAGGTGCAACGCCTCGAGATCGATACCGTTGAGCGTCTCGTCGATGATCGTCAACGGACGACGCATCACCAGCGCGGAGACGATCTGCGTCTTCTTCCGCATACCGTGCGAGTACGTCTCGATCAGGTCGTCGTACCGATGTTCCATCGAGAAACGCCGAAACAGCTCGTCGGCTTTGGCGTGATCGACGTCGATGCCATAAAGCCTGCCGAGCAGAGCAATGTACTCCCGGCCGCTCAGGAACTCCGGGAGGAAGTCGTTGCTCGCGAGATACACGCCTCGTGATTTCGCTTCGACGCTCGCGTGGTCGTAGCCGCAGACGGTGATCGACCCCGACTGCAGACGCAGGAGATCGAAGACGTTCTTGATGAGCGTCGACTTGCCGGATCCGTTCGGACCGACGAGGCCGACGATGCTGCCCCCGGCCACTGTGAACGAGATGCTCTCGACGACGTTGAGGAACCCGTCGTAACTGAATCTCACGGCGTCCGCCTCGAGCGTTTTCTCCATATCATCACACTCCGTCCGACGGCCGACAGCGCCCGGTGGCTCTGCACTGGGCCACCGGGTGCAGTCGACCATGCCGATAGGTACGATCAGCGGGCGATCAACGTCATCGACATTCGAAGTACACCCGAAGGCCGAAATCTCTGAATTCCCAGTTTCCGGTGAAGGTCAATCGTCGGTAAATCACGCACCACACCGCCATCCCGGCGATCAGGGTGGCGCCCAGCCCGAGGATAACCGCGACGAAGACGAGGAACCAGGCGTCGAACCGGACCACCGTGTCGTCGAACTTCTGCTTGATCAGATGCAACGTACCGGAGCGTACAGACTCGAGTTGCTTGATGGGGACCATTGCGAGCGCTGACATAGCGCACCTCCGTTAGTCGAAATGAGTGAAGGCTCGACGCGGACGCCCACAACGGACGCTCCACTCTCGCCGCGTGCATTGCCGAACCAGCGTCAAACCTCCTTCCTGGACCGGCCGGAGCCACACATCGATGCGCGGCACCGCACCAGCCCGGCCTCATAGCCGCGGACGTCGACCGGTGCGGACAACGTGCCGAGGTAGCGATCTACGAAACACGCCCCCGGGTAGTGAAGCTCAGTTAGCCCGACCGGTAGCGAAACCGCTCATTGTCTATTCGGACCGATTGCTCTGCGGAATACATCGACTCGACTACTATGGTCTGAGTTGCGCGCATGTCGACAGACACAAACAACACGAGGAATCGATGACACGTGTCATGTCGCGTCGTGCTCCACGTGCGGGCCACGGCCGACAACCGGGGCCACGTCTACCCGTCGGCGAGCGCATCGAGGCGCGCCCGAACCGCCGCGGCCACGGCATCCGCAGCACGTTCCAGCGAATGCGGCCCGGCGACCTCGTCGAGCGTCGCCCCTGGCGGCAGCACCTCGTGCACCTCGGCGGGCGTGCCGAACGGGTCGCGAGCCCCCTGCACGACGTGTACCGGGATGCCGTGCCGCCCTGGCTCGGCGAGCTCGGCGGCGCGCGACCGGTCGGGCCGGCCCGGCGGATGCAGCGGGACCGAGAACGCGAGCCCCGCCGACGCACCCACCGCGGATGCCGTACGGCACGCCACCCGAGCCCCGGCGCTGCGGCCACCGACGACGAGCGGCCGGATGCCGGGCCGCCGGATCTCGGGCGACCGGATCTCGGACGGCCTGATCTCGGGTGACAGGATGTCGCGCGACCGGGTGCCGCGGTGCGGCACCGTGGCGAGCACCGCCAGCCAGGCCTCGTCGAGCGCGGCCGGCCGCGGGCCCACGCGCTTCCCGGCCACCCGCCAGGGCTGGTCCACCAGGTCGACGGCCCACCCGGCCCCGACCGCGGCATCGCGCACCGCGAGCACGTCGGCGGTCCAGCGCGACCCGCCCGCGCCGTGGCCGAGCACGAGCCGGCCGAGTGCGTCATCCGGCCAGGTGGAGGTGACCCGAGCCGGGCCGTGCGGCGTGTCGACCAGCCGCTCGCGCATACCGGCACCGCCCGTCATCCGAGCACCGTGCCACCCGGCACCATCGCGAGGACGCCCGCGTCATCCGGCACCACCGCTAGGACACCCGCGTCGTCCGGCACCGTCGCGAGGCCCGCGTCGTCCGGCACCGTCGCGAGGCCCACGGCATCCGGCACGGTCACCGTCGCGCGGACGCCTTTGTCACCCGGCGTCGTCACCGAGGATCTCGCCGGTCGTCGGATCGACCACGCCGACCAGCTGATCCGGCGGCACCGGCTCGAGCAGCTGCGGCCCGTTCGCCCGGGTGCTGCCGACGGCCCGGGAGACCGGGTAGGTCGTGAAGCGGCCAGGCGCGTGCGGCGCGAGCAGGTCGAGGATGCCGGCCGCGCCGGTCCCGGGGTCGAGCCACCGGTCCCAGCTCGCCGCGTCGAGCACGAGCGGCTGGCGGTCGTGGACACGGTCCAGGCCGGGCTCCGCCGGGCCGGTGAGCACGGTGAAGGTCGTGAGCCAGGCCGTCGGGTCGTCGGCATCGGCGACGGCGGGGTCACGCCAGAACTCATAGAGCCCGGCCATCGCCACGGTGCGGCCGTCGGCGCGGCTGGTGAAGAACGGCTGGCGGCGGGGCTTGCCCTTGGTGTCGAGCGCGGTCGGGGACACCTGCCACTCGTACCAGCCGCGGGCCGGCACCAGGCAGCGCCGGGAGGCGAGGGCACGCGCGAACGCCGGCTTGTCGGTGACCGACTCGACCCGGGCGTTGATCATCCGGGCCGCACCCTTGGGGTCCTTCGACCAGCTCGGCACCAGCCCCCAGGTGAGCAGCCGCAGCTGCCGGCGCGACTCGGCGTCGCTGTCGTCGCGCGGCGTGCGGGCGAGCACCACCGGCGACTGCTTGGTGGGTGCCACGTTGTGGTCGGGGCGCCCGGGCGGCGGCTCTTGAGGATTGGCCAGCACACTGCGCCCGGGCTCGGCCGAGCGGTCGTCGACGACCTCGAACTCCTCGATGAGCTCGTCGACGTCGGCCGTTGCCGCGTATCGACCACACATGCGCTCAGGCTACTGAGCGTCGGACCGAGCAACTACGGTAAGACGGACAGATCGGCACCAGCGCCGAACCCCCGCCGAAACAGGAGCAGGATGACCATCGTCCGCCGGATTGCCCGACCCATGCTCGCCGCCCGGTTCGTCGTCGACGGCATCGACCAGCTACGCCACCCCGGCCGGCGAGCGCGGGCCGCCGAGCCCCTCCTCTCCCGGGTGCCCGACCGCACCGGCATCCCTCAGGACGCCGCGCTGCTGATGCGCGCAAATGGGGCGGTCGCGGTCACCGCGGGCACTCTGCTCGCCCTCGGCCGGCTCCCCCGCCTGGCCGCCGCCGCGCTCGCCCTCACCCTCGTGCCGGCCGCCCTCACCGAGCACGCGTTCTGGACCGTCGACGACGAGGAGGAGCGGCGCCGCCAGCAGGACGAGCTCCTCCAGGACGTCGGCCTGATGGGTGGGTTGCTGCTCGCCGCAGTCGACACGGCCGGTAAGCCCGGTCTGGCCTACCGCGCACACCTCGCCGGCGAGAGCCTGAGCCGCGCCAAGCGCGGAACCGCTCGCGCCGCACGAAGCACCCGCCGCGAGGCGAGGCACGCGGCACGCACCGCCCGCCGCGAGGCCCGGTTCACCGCGGCCCGGGCCCACCATGCCGTCGGCTGACTCTGCTGACGCTCCGCCGTCGGCGGACGTCGCCGCTGCAGCTCCGGCGGCGCATGTCGTTGACGCACCTCCAGCGGCGGACGCCACCGCCGCATCCCCGGCGGCGGACTGGGCTGCGCCGGTCGCCGACAGGCCGATCGACGCCACGATCACACTCCCGGGCAGCAAGTCGCTGACCAACCGGTACCTCGTGCTCGCCGCGCTCGCCGGCGACGCCTCACGGTTGCGGATGCCGCTTCGCTCGCGCGACACCCACCTCATGGCTGGCGCCCTGCGCGCCCTCGGCGTGATGGTCGACGACGTCGACGGCCAGGACTGGCTGGTCACTCCCGCCGCCCTGGTCGGCGGAACGGACGTCAACTGCGGCCTGGCCGGCAACGTCATGCGCTTCGTGCCGCCGGTCGCGGCCCTAGCCACCGGTGAGGTGCCCTTCGACGGCGACCCGCACGCCCGGGTGCGGCCCATGGCTCCGCTGCTCGGGGCGCTTCGCGCGCTCGGCGTCGACCTCGACGACGGCGGCCGCGGTGCGCTGCCGTTCACGGTGCGCGGGCGGGGTGCGGTCGCGGGCGGCGCGGTCACGCTCGACGCGTCAGCGTCATCCCAATTCGTGTCGGGGCTGCTGCTGTCCGGTGCCAGGTTCGACGACGGCGTCACCGTGCACCACGACGGCAAGGCCGTGCCGAGCCTGCCCCACATCGAGATGACGGTGGAGACCCTCCGCGACGCCGGTGTCGTCGTCGACGACTCCGACCCGCACGTCTGGCGGGTAGAGCCGAGCGAGGTCAACGCCCTCGACGTCCAGATCGAGCCCGACCTCTCCGGCGCCGCGCCGTTCGTCGCGGCGGCGCTCGTCACCGGCGGGCGGGTCCACGTGCCCGGCTGGCCGCAATACACCACTCAGGGCGGCGACTTCGTGCGCGAGGTGCTCGACATGATGGGCGCCGACATCGTGCTCGACCGGGACGGGCTCACCGTCTCCGGCACGGGCCCGCCGGCCGGCGTCGACGTCGACCTGCACGACTCGAGCGAGCTCACCCCGGTGGTGGCCGCCCTGTGCGCGCTCGCCGACTCCCCCAGCGTCATCCGCGGCGTGGCGCACATCCGGGGGCACGAGACCGACCGGCTCGCCGCGCTGACCGCGGAGCTCACCGCCCTCGGCGCCGATGTCACCGAGACCGAGGACGGCTTGCACATCCGTCCGAAACCGTTGCGCAGCATCCGGTTTCGCACCTATGCCGATCATCGCATGGTGATGGCGGCGGCCCTGGTCGGGCTCGCGGTGCCGGGTGTCGTCGTCGAGGACGTCGGCGCGGTGGCCAAGACCATGCCCGAGTTCACGACCCTGTGGGGGCGGCTGCTCACCCCGGTGGCGACAGGCCACTGATGGCGAGGCCGGCCCGCGACTACGACGAGGACGACGTGCGGGTGCGGCCCAGCCGCCGCGGTTCGAGGCCGCGCAGCAAGGAGCGGCCCGCGCACGCCGATGCGGTCGCGGCGCTGGTGACGGCGGTCGACCGCGGCCGGTACACCACCCTCGTGAGCGACGGCGAGAGCAGCCGCCCGGTCGTGGCGATGCGCGCCCGAGAGCTGGGCCGCAAGGGCATCGCGGTCGGCGACGAGGTGCGCCTGGTCGGCGACACCAGCGGGGATGCCGGGAGCCTGGCCCGGGTGGTGCGCATCTCGCCCCGCACCACCACGCTGCGGCGCACGGCCGACGACACCGACCCGGTCGAGCGGGTGGTGGTGGCCAATGCCGACCAGCTCGTCGTCGTGTCCGCACTCGCCGACCCCGAGCCCCGGCCCCGGCTCATCGACCGGTGTCTCGTCGCCGCCTACGACGCCGGCATGGACCCGCTCCTCGCGCTCACCAAGGCCGACCTCAGCGACCCCGCGCCGTTCCTCGGCGCCTACGCCCCGCTGTCAGTACCGCACGTCGTGACGGCGCGGTCGGCATCCAGCGTCGTCGGGCTCGAGGCGCTGCACGACGCGCTGCGCGGGAGGGTCAGTGTGCTGGTCGGGCACTCCGGCGTCGGCAAGTCCACACTCGTCAACGCCCTGGTCCCGGATGCCGACCGCGCCATCGGGCGGGTCAACGACGTCACGGGACGCGGCCGGCACACCTCGACGTCGGCGGTGGCGCTCGCATTGCCCGGCGGCGGCTGGGTCATCGACACCCCGGGGGTGCGCTCGTTCGGGCTCGCGCACGTCGACCCGGCCCGGATCGTGCTCCACTTCCCCGACCTCGAGCCGGGCACCGCACAGTGCCCGCGCGGCTGCACGCACGACGAGGAGGAGTGCGCTCTCGACGCGTGGGTCGCGAGCGGCGAGGCCGGCCCGGCCGGACCAGCCCGGCTGGACTCTCTCCGCCGGCTGCTGCGCGCCCGATCCCGCACCCCCGGCGACTGACGACTAACCACGGACCACGGACGCCGTACCCGCCGCGATGGCAGGCGGCACGGTTGTCCACAGCACGAGGTGCCGGGGCTGCCTCATCCAGGTCGGTCCATCAGGGTGGCCGTCATGGGGGACTCGCCGTCGTTGGACCTCACGCGGTGAGGATGCCGGCACCTTCGGCCGCGAGCCTGAGCCAGCCTGCTGATGCCGCGACGGAGTGGTGGGAGCGGGTTGCCGCGTGGTGGGCGGGGTGGCGCCGCCGCCATCCGATCGGTTGGAACGGCTGGGCCGGATGAAGGTCGTGGCCGTGTGGCTGGCGGCGGCGTACCTCCTGGCCAGGGTCGTGGTCTCCCCGACCTACCGCGACTCGCTGAACGTGGCGGGGTCGTGTCTGGTGCTGATGCTCTGGTGGTTCGTCATAGCCAGCACGAGAACACTCTCCTGGACACTGCTGTCCGGCCTGTCCGGCCTGTCCGGCCTGTCCGGCCTGTTCGGCCTGTCCGGCCTGTTCGCGGCGAGCGTCTGGTGGGCGCCGGTCATCGGCGTCGTGGGTGGGTGGTCCACCCGGTGGGTCGACTCGGCGGCGGCACTTCCGCAGACGCTCGTCGCCGGCAACGTCACCGCGATCCCCGCGGTCGGCGAGGAGACGCTCAAGCTGGTGCCGCTCGCCGTTCTCGCGCTGCTGGCGCCCGGACGGGTGCGCCAGTTCGCGGTGGCGGACTGGCTGGTTGCCGGGTTCGCGTGTGGGCTCGGGTTCCAGCTGTTCGAGGACATGGCACGCCGCGTGCTCGTCACCGTCGAGGAGCCCAGCCGGCTGGAGGTGATCCTGGGCCCGCTGCTCGCGCCTGCCGACTCCGGTGGACCGCAGTACGAATGGGGGCCGCTGGGCCGGCCGGGGTCGGCGCCGGGGTGGGCCGCGGGATGAAGCTCGCCGCCGGTGACTCCGCCCGCGACCCGGACGCGTTCCTCGCGGCCTACCGGTGGCGCGCCGCCACTGACGCCGGCCAAGTGCGGTTCGACGCGGTCACCGGCCTGAAGCGCCCGAACACCTGGCGTGAGGTGGTCGCCGACTGGAAGGCGGGACGCGACGTCAACCGGGCGCAGTGGCACCGCTTCGACGCCAACGAAGTGGCCCTGGGCAACCGGAAGGTGCTCGACTCCTACCTCCACCGCGAGGAGATCGTCTCGAGGAAGCTGTCCCAGCTCGCCGACCTCGAACCCGCCACCGCACGGAGCTATCTGAACGAGTTCAAGGCCAAGTACGCCCCAGGCAGCACGATCAGTGACACAGCCCGAGGGCGTCAGGTGTACCCGCACCTCGCCGGCGAAAAGCTCAAGGGGAGATACGTCCTCGAGCTTCCCGTCCTGACCCGACCCATCCCCGGACGACGTCCTCGTGTACGCGGCCGATCGGTGGATCTCGATCCGCGACGTCGCCGGCACCTACTACCTCAGAACCCCCGGACCGTGAAGGAGTACGAGACGTGACAGCGCGCTACGACTACGGCGAGAACCTCGAGACCTCCGCCCACCGCGCCCGACAAGCACACGACCAGGGCGTCGCCCTGCCGCTGCCGGAGTACGTGCTCGACATCACCCCCCGCTGGGGCGAGAACGCCGACACCCTGCACCTCGCTGCGAACTTCTACGACGAGCTCGGCAGACAGCGCATCGACTACTCCTGGGTCGACGTCGGCGGCCGGATGTTCCTCGTGAACGTCGGCTCATGGACCTACCCCGACGACGACAGGTACTACGACCTCAACAAAGCCACCCTCATCGAGAGCTTCACCTTCCGGCTCGACGGCACCAGTCGCGAGTGGGTCAACGACAAGTCCCAGCCGACCATCACCACCATCGACCGCGACCAGGTCGACCTCACCGCCCACTTCGAACCCGTCCCCGCCTTCGGGGACTGGGCGCGCTTCGGCGCCCTCCGCCGAAAGCCCCGCCGCGACAACGGGATCGACCCGGCTTGACTCGCGGAAGTCAGGGAGTGGGCGGCCGGTCGTCCCCAGGTCGGCGGTCGGCCCCGGTGGCGGGGCCCTGCGGCGCGCGCCCGGCATCCTCATGCCGGGCCGCGGTCCGGCCCACAGTCGGCCCGAGGTCGGCGGGTGCCTCGGCGGCGAGCACGTCGTCGCGCACGTCGGTGTCGACGAAACGGTCGTCGGGCTCGACGCCGGAGACATCGACCGCCTCGACCACGACGCGGGGCTCGGCGAAGTGGCAGGCAGACGGGTGGTCACCGCGACCGTCGGCGCGGGGCACGAGTTGCGGCTCCTCGGTGCGGCAGCGGTCCTGAACCTTCCAGCAGCGAGTGTGGAACCGGCATCCGCTCGGGGGCTTCGCCGGCGACGGGACGTCGCCGACGAGCACGATCTGCTCGCGCCGCCCGCGGAGTGTGGGGTCGGGAACCGGCACGGCCGAGAGCAGCGCCTGGGTGTACGGGTGGGTGGGGCGCGCGTACACCTCGTCCTCGGTGCCCATCTCGGCCATCCGACCGAGGTACATGACCCCGACCCGGTCGGAGATGTGCCGCACCACGGAGAGGTCGTGCGCGATGAAGACGTATGCCAGGCCGAGCTCGTCCTGCAGCTTCTCCATGAGGTTGACGACCTGCGCCTGGACGGACACGTCGAGCGCGGACACCGGCTCGTCGCAGATCAGCACGCTCGGGTTCAGCGCGATGCCACGGGCGATGCCGATGCGCTGCCGCTGGCCGCCGCTGAACTGGTGCGGGTACCGGTTGATGTGCTCGGGGTTGAGCCCGACCAGGTCGAGCAGCTCCTGCACGCGCTGGCGGCGACCGCCCTTCGGCACCACGTCGGCGTGGATCTCGAACGGCTCACCGACGATGTCGCCCACCGTCATCCGCGGGTTGAGCGAGGTGTACGGGTCCTGGAACACGATCTGGATGTCGCGTCGCAGCCGGCGCATCTTGCTGCCGGACGCTCGCGACCAGTCCTCGCCGTTGAAGGTGACGGTGCCGGCCGTGGGGTCCTCGAGGCGCATCAGCAGCCGGCCGAGGGTGGACTTGCCACACCCCGACTCGCCGACGATGCCGAGCGTCTCGCCCTTGTGCAGGTCGAAGCTCACGCCGTCGACCGCCTTGACCTGACCCACGGTGCGGCGCAGCACGCCGCGTTTGATCGGGTAGTGCTTGACCAGGTCCTGGGCGCTGAGGATGACCTCAGGCATCGAGCACCTCCTCGGCGAAGTGGCAGGCCGAGTGCCGGCCGGGGCGGACCTCGCGCAGCTGCGGCAGCGCGGTGCGGCAGACCTCCTGCGCGATGCGGCAGCGCGGGTTGAACGCACACCCCGGGGGGATGCGCATGAGGTTGGGTGGCAGGCCGCCGATCGCCGCCAGGGTCTGGCCCTTCTGGTCCAGCCGCGGGATCGACTCGAGCAGGCCG
This sequence comes from Dermatophilaceae bacterium, assembly GCA_051645525.1. GTDB lineage: Bacteria > Actinomycetota > Actinomycetes > Actinomycetales > Dermatophilaceae > JBOFLG01. Next base: position 12,483 of record JBOFBK010000432.1, read on the forward strand.
CGGGTGTACGGATGGGCCGGGCCGGCGTAGAGCTCGTGCACGTCGGCGGTCTCGACCAGCCGCCCGGCGTACATGACCGCGATCCGGTCGGCGACGTCGGCGACGACGCCGAGGTCGTGAGTGATGAGGATCAGCCCCATCTGGCGCTCGTCCTGGAGCTCTTGGAGCAGGGCCATGATCTGGGCCTGCACCGTGACGTCGAGGGCCGTGGTGGGCTCGTCGGCGATGAGCACGGCCGGGTCCAGCGCGATGGCCATCGCGATCATGATCCGCTGCCGCATCCCCCCGGAGAACTGATGCGGGTAGGCCCGCACCCGCTCCCGGGCCGCCGGGATCTGCACCCGCTCCATCAGCCGCACGGCCTGCTCGAGTGCGTCGCTCTTGTTCATGCCGCGGTGCGTGCGGAACATCTCGGCGATCTGCCAGCCCACGGGGAAGACCGGGTTCAGCGCCGACAGCGCGTCCTGGAAGATCATCGACACCTCGGGACCGCGGGTGCGGCGGCGCTGCTCCGGGGGCATGGTCAGCAGGTCGTGGCCGCAGTAGCGGATCCGTCCCTCGGGGATGACGGCCGGCGGCATGTCGAGGATGCCCATGATCGCCTGGGCGGTCACCGACTTGCCCGACCCGGACTCGCCGAGGATGGCGAGCGACTCGCCCTGGCGCAGCTGGAAGGACACCCCGTTGATGGCGGCGGCGACCCCGTCCCGGGTACGGAACTCGACGTGCAGGTCCTCGACCTCGAGCAGGACACCGTCCTGCGGGGCGTAGGTGACGCCGTCGGCAGAGGCGTCGGTGGACACGGTGTGCGTGGTCATGCGTCCTCCGGTCAGCGGTTCTTCGGGTCGAGGGCGTCGCGCACGACGTCGCCGAGCAGGATGAAGGCGAGCACCGCCAGGGAGAGGAACACACTGGGGAAGAACAGCATGTGCGGCGTGGTGCGCAGGCCGACGATCGCCCCACTGATATCGACCCCCCACGACACCGTGGGGGGGAGCAGGCCGATGCCGAGGAAGCTCAGTGTTGCCTCGGCGGAGATGAAGGCGCCAAGGTTGATCGTCGACACGACGATGACCGGGGCCAGCGCGTTGGGCAGGATGTGCGAGCGCACCACCCTCATGGGGCTGGCCCCGAGGGCGCGGGCGGCCTGGACGTAGTCGTTGGGTTTGATCTGGATGACACTGCTGCGCATCAGACGGGCGATGCCCGGCCAGCCGATCACGACGAGGGCGAGCACCACTTTGAGCACGATCAGCAGGTAGTTCTCGGTGTCGGGCAGCGAGACGAGCACGATGATGGCGCCGAGCAGCAACGGTATGGCGAAGAAGATGTCGCCGATCCGCGAGAGCACGGCATCCCAGAAGCCGCCGAGGTAACCGGAGATCACCCCGACGAAACCTCCGACGAGCACGGTGCCGAGAGTGGTGAGCATCCCGACGAGGATCGACGCCCGCGCGCCGTGAATGCAGCGCGCGTAGATGTCGTAGCCCTGGATGTCGCGCCCGAACCAGGTGCCGTCACCGGGCCGCGACCGTGCCTCGCGGAGCACGGCAGCCGTCGGGTCGGTGCTCGTGAACAGACTGGGCCACACCGCCATGAGCAGGAAGACAGCGATCATCGTGGCCGAGACCCAGAACAGCGGGTTCCGCCGCATCGCGCGCCAGGCGTCGGAGGAGAGCGAGCGTTCCTCGCCAGAGCCGCCGGAGCCGGGAGAGGCGGTGGTGGCCGAGACCTGGGCGGCAGCGGCGTCAGTCATGGCTGATCCTCGGGTCGAGCAGCCCGTAGAGCAGGTCGACGAGCAGGTTGACGAGAAGGTAGACGATGACGAGCACGGTGACCGCACCGATCACCGAGACGTTCTCGCGGGCCCGGATCGAGCGGTAGATGTAGCCGCCGATGCCGGGGATGTTGAAGATGCTCTCGGTGACGATGGCGCCGCCGAGAAGGGTGCCGAAGTCGAAGCCGATGTAGGTGACCACCGGGATCATCGAGTTGCGCAGACCGTGAATGCCGACGGCACGGCGGCGGGTCAGGCCCTTGGCCACCGCGGTACGCAAGTAGTCGGCCCGCAGGTTCTCGACGAGATTCGTACGGGTGAGCCGGGCGACGTACGCCACCGAGAGCGACCCGAGGACGATGGCCGGCAACATGAGCTGCCCAAAGCGGTTGCCGTTGATATCGAAGGTGACCGGCACCTCGAAGCCGAGCAGCTGGCGGACTCCGATGAAGTACTGCGCCAACCCGCCGAGCACGAACACCGGGATCGAGATCAGCACGAGGGTCGACACCAAGACCAGATTGTCGAGGAAGCCGCCCTTGCGCACTGCGGTGAGCACACCCGCCGCGATGCCGATGATGGTCTCGACACCAATGGCCATCAGTGCCAGCTGGGCCGTGATCGGGTACCGCTGCTCGAGCTCCTCTGTCACCTTGACGCCTTGGTACGTCTCGCCGAGGTCGCCCTGTGCGAGGTTTGCCATGTACTTCCCGTACTGCAGGTACCAGGGGTCGTTCAAGTTGTAGCGGTCACGAAACTCGGCGGCGAAGGCCGGCGGACAGGGCCGCTCGCCGCACTTCCCGGCCAGCGGATCGCCAGGAAGGGTGAAGACCATGACGAAGATGAGGAACGTCGACCCGAGGATCACCGGGATCATCTGAAGGAGCCGTCGAAGGACGTAGGTTCCCACGTCACCTCCTTGCCTCTCTGCGGCTGCGGGGTCGGGCAGCCGACGCTCTGGTGGTGTGTCGGGTCGAACTTAGACCATGCCCGCCGACCCGGTCCGGCGGCCGGGTCGCC
>JBOFBK010000433.1:0-5164 GCA_051645525.1 Dermatophilaceae bacterium
AGCCCGAAACCGGGCCCCGGAGGGGCACCGAGCGCACCCCCGACCACGCACCCAGTCATCCCGCGTCGACCACCGCCCCCTCACGCCCGGAAGGGCACCCAGATCAGCGCATCCCTAGACGTCGCTCAGCCTGGGGTGATGGCGTTGACCCGGCGGAGGACACGTGCGAAGCGCCGCACGACCGCGCGCGGGAATCGTCCCACCAGGCCGTCGATGGCCTGCGGTATCCCGTCGGCCGCGCGCAAGGTGGCACCCAGCGGAGCCCCCGGCAGGGCATCGACGGTGACCATGCCGATGGTGGCCGCCGCCAGCGAGCGGGCCAATGCCGTGCCATCGACCACCTCGTCCAGGCTCGATGAGGCAAGTACCCGTGACACCGCGGCGTCGACCACCTCGAGCCATGCGCTGAGCGACGCCGCCAACGACGCGGCCATCTGCTGGTCGTGATGTGCCGCTGCCATCACGGTGACGAGCAGTGCCGCGCTCCCGTCCTCCCTCGACCGTCGACCCAGCTGTTCACCGACCTCGTACAGCTCGGTGAACGTGGTGGCCGACGACAGGCCGATCGCGAAGTCGTCGACCATGGCCCGGGTGGCGTCTGCGTAGGCCGCGCGGAGCAGCCCGTCGACGCCATCGAAGTGGTAGAAGATCAGTGCCTGGTTCACCCCGGCTTCGGCACCGATCGCACGCGCAGTGAGCCCACGGGCACCGGTTCGGGCGGTCAGCCGCACCACGGCATCCATCAACTGTCGTCGCGTCGCGGCGCTCACCGGGCCACCGTACGCACCGGGGCTTCCCGGTAACCGGAGAGGTCGCGCGGGCCGAGGCCGCAGGCATCGGCCACGAGCTGCAGCAGCGACGTGAGCACCGGCAGCCGCACCAGCCAGCCGCACCACGCCCACGGCAGGCTGGCGTGCTCGAGGGCCCGGCCCAGGGCGGCCACTCCCCGATCGTGAACTCCCGGCCCTGACCACCGCATCCGGGTGAGCCGCACCGGGGACGACTCGGCCGGGCGCAGCTCGAGACCGGTGGTCCCGAGGCGACGCACCGCCTGGCCGGTGCCGTCGCACAACGCACAGGTCTCCGACACCCACAGCGTCGCCGGCACGCCGGCGACCGGGCGCCACCTCGGGACCCAGGCACGTACCGCCCTCCGGTAGCCCGGATAGCCCGGGGCGCCCAGCAGTCCCGGGTAGCTCGAGTAGTTCGCGTAGTCCACGCGGCCCGCGCTCCACGGACCGCCCACCCGGCCCGGTCGCTGCTCTCGACCGCTGGGCTCCCGAGCGGCGGCGGGCGGGTCGGGCCACCGCGCAGCCAGCATCCGCCGCTCGTGGGGGTCGGCCACCGCGAGCGAGAACAGGGCTGCCACCAGCACCCCGAGGAGCAGGGTCGGCGACCCCGCGGCGACTCCCATCAGAGTGAGGAGAAGGCAGACTCCCGCCTGCATCGGATTGCGGATGTAGGCGTACGGCCCGGTCATGACCAGCCGCGCCGGCGGGTCCCAGGGAAACGGCGTCCCGCCACCCACTCGCGCCAGCTCGGTCACCGCCGACATCACCGGCACCGCCACGACCACCGCGGCCGCGAGCAGGAGGGCACGCACCCCGAACGTGTGGTCGACGACATCGGCCCAGCCGAGCCCGTCGCGCCGGAGCGCCAGAGTGGTTGCGGCCCAGCCGAACAGGCCGGCGAACGTCACCATCTGCAGCGACACTCGCACACGGAGCAGCCGTCGCCGGGCGGTGAGGCGCCCCAGCATGAGCACCGGCGCAGCGACGCCCACGAGCAGCACCGCCTCCCCTGCCAGCCAGCCCGGCCCGAGCACGACGAGCGGGTCGAGTGCGGGAACGAGGAGCAGGTCGGACCAGGCGAAGGCCAACCACCACCACAACGGCGCTCCCCCGGCGAGCACCGGAACGGCACCCCACGCGAGCGCCCAGCCCAGGCTGGTCTCGAGCGGCATGCCCAGCACGGTGGTCGGCCCGGGCGCGAACCGCCACCATCCGCCGACCGTCTCCACAGCGAGGATGCCGACCCAGGCAAGCAGGGTGCTGAGCACCGCCGCCGGGACTCGCGCGGCGAGGTCGCCACCGCGGCTGCGCGCCGCGCCGGCGGCCAGCACGACGACGAGCGGGACGGCCAGGGTGAGGTTGCGCAGCAGGTCGGCGGCCGCGGCATCCGAGTCGGGGCTCACGACATCCACGGACATCTGGAGCACGGCAGCCACCATGGTCAGTCCAGACCGGCGAGGAAGGCAGCGGCGCCGGCGTCCATGAATCCGGCAGTCACCGGGCCGAACCACAGCGCCGGGTCGAGGTGACGTTCGTAGCGAACTGTCATAGTCGCCCGGCACCCCTCACCGGTCTGTCTCCAGGCCAGCGTGCCGGAACGCACGGTGACCCAGCGGTCGAGCACCGCCTGGTGCCGCGGGCCGTCCGGGCCGGCCGACGCGCCATCGGTGACGTCGAAGTCGACGGTGCCGGCGGCGCGGGCCGCGACCCGCGTCTCGAGGACGCCGTCGCCGACCGTGAGCGACCAGGCGTCGCCGACGGCCAGACCGGCGCCGGAGGCTGCGGTGGGCGTGGGGTAAGGGAAGAGGTCGAGCAACGGCCCGCGGTCGGTGTCTGGGTCGATCCGCGGCCCGCGCGCGAGGGCGGACTCGAAGGCGTCACACCGCTCGGCCACCATCCGGGAGGCGGTGGCTTCCTGCTCGGGGTTGATGCGAGCGCCGGGCACGGCCCCCTCGATGAGCACCATCGCGAGTAGCGGCCCGAGGGCGAGCGCACTGCGGCCAGGGCGCATCATGGTCACTCCGGCGTAGGCCAGTGCCGCCACGCCGTAGACCAGCGGAGCCGCGAGCAGCACGCAGACCGCTGCCTCGCGCAGCACTGCTGAGGCGAGCAGCAGCACCACGGTGACGACTTGGAACATCGACCCCCAGCCCCCGCGTCCGCGCACCAGTCCGACGCCCAGGGCGAGCACGCAGGGCACGCCGACGAAGAGCAGCGCCGAGTCGAGCCGTCCAACCGAGGCGGCGATCGCGACGCCGGCCAGGCCGACCGCGGCCACCGCCACGAGGAGCAGGAGGGTGCGCGACCGGGAGCGAGGTGGCAGGTCAGCAGGTTCAGTGGCGTGGTCAGCAGGTTCAGTGGCGTGGTCAGCGGCTTCGGTGCCATGGTCGGCGGCTTCGGTGCCATGGTCGGCGGCTTCGGTGCCATGGTCGGCGGCTTCGGTGCCATGGTCGGCGGGCTCGGTCGGGTGGTCTTCGTCTCTCGCCATGTTTTGACCGTACGCTCAATTTGAGCAAATGGTCAACTATGGGTTCGTCCAGCCGTGTCGATCTCGACCGCTAGGGTCGCTGCCGACCGGCATCCGTGCCGCCGCAGTAGGCCCGACCCCGGAGGTGCACGCTCGTGACCGGACCGCTCGACGACGTCGTCGTCCTCGACCTCACTCGCGCCCTCGCCGGCCCACACGCCGCGATGATGCTCGGCGACCTCGGCGCGCGCGTCATCAAGGTCGAGAGCCCGGCGGGCGACGAGTCCCGCGGCTGGGGGCCGCCGTTCGTCGGCCCCGACGACGACCCCATCTCCACGTACTTCCTCTCCTGCAACCGCAACAAGGAGTCCGTGGTCCTCGACCTCAAGTCGGATGACGGCCGCGCCACCTTGACCCGCCTGGTGCGGCGCGCCGACGTGCTGCTCGAGAACTTCCGCCCTGGAGTGCTCGACCGCCTCGGCTTCCCTACGGAGCGCCTGCACAAGCTCAACCCCGGGCTCGTCGTGCTGTCGATCAGTGGGTTCGGTCACGACGGACCCGAGGGCGGTCGCGCCGGCTACGACCAGATCGCCCAGGGCGAGGGCGGGCTGATGAGCCTCACCGGCGCCGACCCCGACCACCCCCAGCGGGTCGGCGTCCCGATCGGCGACCTCCTCGCGGGCATGTACGGCGCGTACGGTGTCGTCGCCGCCCTGCACGAGCGGCACCGCACCGGCCGCGGCCGTGTCGTGCGCACCTCGCTGCTCGCGAGCATCGTCGGGGTGCACGCATTCCAGGGCACGCGCTACACGGTGGCGGGCGAGGTGCCGCGCGCCGGCGGCAACCACCACCCGTCCATCTGCCCCTACGGCCTGTTCAGCTGTGCCGACGGCATGGTGCAGCTCTCCTGCGGCAGCGAGGGCCTGTGGCGTCGGCTCGCCACCGCATTCGGCATCGACCCCGACGCACCCGGACTCACGACCAACCGCGAGCGGGTCGAGAACCGCGACGCCGTGGTGGCCGCACTGGATGCCGCCTTCGCTCACCTCCCGCTGGCCGAGCTGCTCGTGCAGCTGGCCGAGCTCGGCATCCCCGCCGGCGAGGTGCGCGCTCTCGACCGGGTCTACGACTGGGCGCAGACCCGCAGCCAGGGCCTGGTCATCGACGTGGATCACCCGGTGCTCGGCGACATCCAGCTGCCCGGGCCACCGATCCGGCTCGACGACAACGGTTTCGCGGGCGGGCGGGAGACGCACCTGCCCCCACCCCGCCTGGGCGAGCACACGTCATCCGTGCTCGCCTGGCTCGAGACCGATGCCCAGTCGGCAGGCACCGAAGCCGCAGGCACACCTGCGACTCAACCGGCTCCGACCCAGTTGCCCTGAGCCGGCGCACTGCCCGCGCGCGGTCCGGACTCATGCATGGCCGGACTCACGCATGGCCGGACTCACTGCGCGACGAGGCCCACTGGGACGTACGACGATCATCCATGACCCGGTTGCCGAGAGGCGCCCCCCGAACATCGGGCACAGTCATCCGGCGAGGGCATCGGCGTGGGGGTCCACCTCGCCGTAGAGGGTGCTGCGCTGGCGTACCGGACGGCCGGCCGACGTGGCGAGCCGCTCGAACTCGCGCGCGTCGAGCAGCTGGCCGTGAGCTGCGCCCGCGGCCCGGCTGATGTTCTCGTCCATCAGCGTGCCGCCGAGGTCGTTGACCCCGGCGCGGAGCAGCTGCCGCGCCCCGGCCTGGCCGAGCTTGACCCAGGATGCCTGCACGTTGTCGACCACCCCGGCGTACGCGATGCGGGCCACCGCGTGCATCAGCACGGTCTCGCGCCAGGTCGGCCCCCGCCGAGCGGCGCGCTTGAGATAGACCGGCGCGGCCATGTGCACGAACGGCAGCGGGA
>JBOFBK010000434.1:0-1443 GCA_051645525.1 Dermatophilaceae bacterium
CGGATGGCGTAGAACCCGGCCCCGAAGATGGTGAACGAGGCGACCAGCGCCACCTGGCCGATCGGCTGCCGCGTCATCTTGTCGACCGTCCCGGGTTGCACCACGTTGAGCATGAGCAGCATGAGCACACCGAGCGCGATGACGAAGTACGACGTCGCGACCGGTTGGGCGAGGGTGGTCTTCACCTCGCGCCGGGTCTCCTTGCGCTGGTCGAGGGTCTCGGCGATGTCGCGCAGCGCGGTGACGAGGGAGCCGCCGCTGCGGGAGGCGACGACGAGCGTCGAGATGAGCACCGAGGTCTCCCGGGACCCCACTCGTTCGCGCAGCTCCTCGAGCGCCCGGGCCAGCGAGGCGCCGAACCGCAGCCGGGTGGCGACCCGCGACAGCTCGGTGCGGGCCGGCTCGGCCAGCTCGTCGCCGGCCACCGCGATCGCGGTCGGGAGCGACAGCCCGGCGTAGCTGGCGTTGGCGAGCACCCGGGCGAGGTCGGGCAGCTGGCCGACGAAGGCCTCTCGCCGACGCTCCTGGGCTCGCCTGAGGTAGGCCCGGACGGCGAGGAAGCCGAGTGCGAACCCGACGACTCCGAGGAGCGGCGCGAGCAGGGTCCACATGACGACGACGCCGGCCAGCGCCAGTGCGAGGCCGCCGAAGAACATCACCGAGGGCCGACGGTCGATGCCGGCGAACTCGAGCTCACGCACCAGCCAGCGACCTGGCCGGGTGCGCCGGAACCACTGGTCGAAGACGGCGAGCAGGCTCGGCTCGTCGTCGCTCAGGCTCTCGGCCCCGGTGACAGCCACGTGCCGGTCGCGCGCCGCCCGGGCGAACTCCCGCAGCCCGAGCAGCAGGAGAAGCATGCTGAGCACGGCCTCGCCGAGGATCGCGAGGATCACGACGTCACCTGCATGAATGCCGGCACCTCGACGCCCGCCTCGACGAACCGGCGACGCAGCGGCTCGGGCACGGCGTGCACGACGAAGCGGCCCCGCGTGCGTGCCACCTCGTCGACGTGTACCGAGTCCCAGGTCACGAGCGGCACCAGGCGGAAGTCCTCCTGCCGTCGGGAGGCGACGAAGCACGTCTCGACGACCCGCCGGGAGCCGTCGGACTGGCGGCTGAGCTGCACGATGACGTCGATGGCCGAGTTCACCTGGTCGCGGATGGCGTGGAACGGCACCTCGACATCGCTCATCGAGGCCAGCGTCTCCAGGCGGGACAGCGCGTCATCCGGGTTGTTCGCGTGCACCGTGGTGAGCGACCCCTCGTGCCCGGTGTTCATCGCCTGGAGCATGTCGAGCGCCTCGCCACCGCGACACTCGCCGACGATGATGCGGTCGGGGCGCATCCGCAGCGAGTTGCGCACCAGGTCGCGGATGGACACCTGGCCCCGACCCTCGACGTTCGGCGGGCGGGTCTCGAGCCGGATGGTGTGCGGCTGGTCCA
>JBOFBK010000435.1:0-1617 GCA_051645525.1 Dermatophilaceae bacterium
TCGGTGCGCGGGCGCTCGGTGACCACGGTCGAGGGCATCGGTGACGACCCCGAGCGGATGAGCCCGGTGCAGCAGGCGTTCGCCGAGTGTCACGGGCTGCAGTGCGGCTTCTGCACACCGGGTTTCGTCACGACGATCACCGCCTACCTCGAGGAGAACCCCGATCCCTCGGATGCCGAGGCCCGCGAGGCGATCTCGGGCAACCTGTGCCGCTGCACGGGCTACCAGAACATCGTGCGGTCGGTCCTGCGCGCTGCCGAGCTGCGCCGGGAGCACCCGTGAGCACGCGGATGCTGGGCGAAGGCGTGCAGCGGCGGGAGGACCCGCGACTGCTCACCGGCGGCGGCCGGTACCTCGACGACCTCGGGCACGACGCGCTCGCGGCCGCGTTCGTGCGCAGCCCGCACGCCCACGCCCGGGTCGTCGACATCGACATCGCCGACGCCTGGGAGCTCGACGGCGTCGAGGCGATCTACACGTGGGACGACCTCGACGGCCGCGTCGGCGAGCCGCTGCCCGTGCTCATCCCGCACCCGGCGATGACGCACGGCCGCACCGGGTTCTGCCTCGCCCGCGACCAGGTCAACCACGTCGGGGAGGCCGTGGTCATGGTGGTCGCCCGAGACCGATACATCGCCGAGGACGCCTGCCAGCGCATCACCGTCACCTACGAGACCCTTCCGCCGGTGGTCGGCATCGACGCGGCACGGGCGGCCGCCCACCTCGTGCACGAGGACGTGCCCGGCAACGTCAGCGCCCACCTGCTCCAGGAGGTCGGCGACGTCGAGACGGCGATGGCCGCCGCGCCGAACCGGCTCACCCTCGACCTCGACATCGAGCGCAGCGCGTGCACCCCGATGGAGGGCAAGGGCGTGTACGCGCGCTGGGACCTCGACGAGGGCTCGCTGCGGCTCTACTCCTCGACCCAGACCAGCACCGGGGTGCGGGCGGCCGTCGCCGCCAAGCTGGGGATGCCGCTCGCGAAGGTCGAGTGCGTCGCCCCCGACGTGGGCGGCGGGTTCGGCGTGAAGATCATGCACCCGTGGCCCGAGGAGGTGCTGGTGCCGTGGGCGGCGCGCCGGCTGGGGCGGGACGTGAAGTGGGCCGAGGACCGCCGCGAGCACTTCGTCTCCAGTGCGCACGAGCGCGGCCAGCACCAGGAGGTCGAGGTCGGGTTCGACCACGACGGCCGGCTGCTCGCCCTCGACGTGCGGTTCTGGCACGACAACGGCGCCTACACCCCCTACGGCATCATCGTGCCGATCATCACCGCCACCCAGCTGCTCGGCCCGTACAAGCCGGGCGCCTACCGGGTCGAGTTCTGGTCGCTCTACACCAATACCGTTCTCGTGACGCCCTATCGCGGCGCCGGGCGCCCGCAGGGCTGCTTCGCGATGGAGCGCACGATGGATGCCGTCGCCGCCCACCTCGGGCTGGACCGCACCGAGGTGCGCGCGCGGAACTTCATCCAGCCGCACGAGATGCCCTACGACCACGGCCTGGTGTTCCAGGACGGGCGGCCGCTCAAGTACGACTCGGGCGACTTCCCGGCATCCCTGGCGACGCTCAAGGCCCTGGTGGGCTGGGACGACTTCGCCGAGTACCGGCGCACCGCCG
>JBOFBK010000436.1:0-1006 GCA_051645525.1 Dermatophilaceae bacterium
GCGGCCCAGGTCTGCGGCCCGAGCGCCCTGATCGTGTAAGCGTTGCTGGTCATGCACGGACCGTACGGTGCACCCCGGACAGCTCACGTCCGCGACGTCCGAGGGATCAGGGAGAACGCAGCATGATTTGAGCCGACGGGCCGAGCATGGCGGGCGACGGACGCGATCCTGCACCGAGTGCCGACGCGGCTACTGGATGAGGCGGCGGCCACGGAGGCTCTCGAGAGCCTCGTCGAGGATCGCCGCACCGTCCTCGTCGGAGCGCCGCTCCTTCACATAGGCGAGATGGGTCTTGTACGGCTCGACCTTGGGCGGCGCTGGAGGGTTGTCCTCGTCGCGGCCGGCGGGGAACCCACAGCGTGGGCAGTCCCACTGGTCGGGGATCGCCAGACCGGGCTCCTCGGCAAAGCTGGGCCGGGTCTCGTGCCCGTTGGAACACCAGAAGGACACGTACACCCGCGGAGCTGCCTGGCCCCGTTCCGCCTCGCCCATCGGGCCGGCGCCGACGCGCGAGCCCCGGATCGCACTACCGCCCGCCACGGCCGGCCCTCACGCCTCGAACCGGGCGAGGACACCCAGCCCGAGGACGCAGGTGAACCACACGAGCGCGACGGCGACCGTGATGCGGTCGAGGTTGCGCTCGGCGACGGAGGAGCCGCCGAGGGAGCTCGACATCCCGCCGCCGAACATGTCGGACAGGCCGCCGCCCTTCCCCTTGTGGAGAAGGATGAGCAGGGTGAGGAACAGGCCCCCGATGACCAGGATCACCTGGAGGCCGATGCGAACCACGTCCACGGATGGGTCCTTCGTGTGAGGGCGGTGGAGAACCGGTCAAGGATAACCCCCACGGGGGCTCCGCCCCGTGAACCCCCACCACCACCCCACCGGGGCTCCGCCCCCGTGAACCCCCACCACCACCCCACCGGGGCTCCGCCCCCGTGAACCCCCACCACCCCACGCAGGCCCTACCGACTCACCTTTACCACCGCGACCGTCGCGGCGTCGG
>JBOFBK010000437.1:0-13829 GCA_051645525.1 Dermatophilaceae bacterium
CCGGAATGCGGGCCCACCACCCCTCGTGAGCGGGAGCCGCGTCCACCCACGATCAGTGGGCCCTGCTGCGTGCGGTGCGGACGGACTGACGGTTCCCGTGGCCCAGATCGACGGAGGGTCACACGGCGTTCCGGGCGGCTTCGATGACCTCCAGGTCGCGGGTGAGGAGGATGAGGGTGTCGACGCGCGACTCCTTCCACGCCGCCAACCGGTCGACGATGCGGTCGAGCGAACCGACCAGGGCGAACTCGTCGATCAGCGAGTCCGGCACCGCGGCAGCCGCTTCGGACCGCTTCCCGTCGAGATAGAGGTCGCGGATGGCGTGCGCCTCGGCCTCCCAGCCCATCTCGCAGACCAGCGTGAAGAAGGAGTTGACCAGACCCACCCCTTTGGGGCCGATGTAGGAGATCATCAGGGGACGCAGCTCGTCGCGCGCCGCGGCCACATCGTCGTCGCGGACGACCTCGACGATGTGCGTGATCGCGACATCGGACGGCTGTCGCCCGGCCCGGGCGATCCCTTCGTCGAGTGGCGCGAGCGCGGTCGCCTCACGCTCCGGCGAGTACAGTCCTGGCAGCCAGCCGTCGGCGATCTCGCCGGTGAGCCGCACGCTGCGCGGACCCATCGTGCCAAGGTAGACCGGGATACGCGAACGAACCGGCGGGAACAGCGACTTGATCGGCCGGGGCTCGCACCGGGCGTCGGGGCCTCGATAGGGAATCTGGTAGTGGGAGCCGTCGTACGACAGTGGCCCTTCGCGGGCGATCGCCTTCCGCACGACGTCGACGTACTCCCGGATGACGGTCAGCGGCTTGCCGTACGGCAGGCCGTGCCACCCCTCGATCACCCATGGGACTGACAGCCCAAGCCCCAGGATCATGCGACCACCCGACAGCACATCGAGCGTCGTCATCGTCATCGCGGTCAACGCCGGGGTCCGCGGGGCGATCTGGAGGATGCCCGTGCCAAGTTTGATGTTCTCGGTGCGAGCGGCGAGATACCCGAGCACGCTGATGGCGTCGGGCCCGTACTCCTCGAGGCTCCACACGGAGTCGTACCCGATCCGGTCGGCGAGCTCGACCGACGGGAGGAACTCCTCGACCGGTTCCCCCCCGTACCCGAGTCCCAGGCCCAGCTTCATCCGAATCCTCCGGTCGTGTCGTCGTCTCGTGGTGTGTCTCGATCGTGCTCGGGCCAGGGACGGCTGGCCCGCTCAGGCGAAGGGCAGCGGGCTGAGGACGAGATCGTCCTCGGTGAGGGGGTCGGCGACCCATCCCCGGGCCGGCGGTTCGGTGTAGAGCCGGGTAGCGCCGAGCGTCGGGAACGCGGCAGGCGCGTTCTGCAGCAGGCCCGGCACGACGACCCTGACCGCATGCCACCCGGTGAGCGCGACATCAGTCGTGGTGAGGTCGACGGCGTAGGCGCGCAGCCCGGAGCCGACCAGTGCGTCGAGGTACCACTGACGCGGGTCCGACGGTACGGGCTCGGGGTCGGGCCCGGCTGTCCCGGCCGGCTCCCGCAGCCGGCGCAGCTCTTCGCCCATCGCCGGGTCCAGATGGAGCTGGACCGCGACATCGAGGACGGTGAGGTCGCGCAGATCGGCGCGGAACTCCATCCGGTATCGGCGGTCGGCGCGGAAGGCCCGGTAGGGGTGGTCGGTGATCCGGCCCTCGCACACCCCGGTCCAGAAGTCTCCGTCGGGGTCCGCGAGGGCGCGGCCGGTGGTGACGATGACGAGTGCCTCGGTCAGTGCCTTGGCGGCCGCGGCGGATCGGGTCGGGCGGCAGGCGGAGCCGAACCCTACGACGTCGTGTCGGGTGTCGGTGACGAATGCCCCGACCACAGGAACCCCGACCGCACAAGGGATGTCGAGGAACGTGACACGGAGGTCGGCCGCACCCCGATCGGCGAGCACGTCAGCGAGGAGCGGGTGGCCGCTCATGTCGAGTGGGGCGGCCTCGGCGCCGCTGGTCCACCAGATCGTCACGGCATCCCGTTCGATCACCTCCTCCAGCGCGGCCCGCTCGGCATCGGCGACCGTCGTGCCTGCGGCGATCCCGGCGAAGGCCTGGCAGGTGATCGGTGGACTGGCCAGGCTCCGGTTGACGTTGAGATAGGTCAGGGCCGCAGGCACCCATGCCACAGGGGCGTCGTGGCCCCGGTCGCGCGCCGCGAGCTCTCGCCCGGGGACCCACGACGTCACCAGGTCATGGGTGAAGGGAACGAACGGGAATCCGCCAGTGGCGTATTGGCGAGGCGAGTACAGCGCGAGGTGGAGCGGATCGACCGCGGCCTCGCCACGGTGGGCCAGTTCCGCGGCCGATGCGGCCCGCATCTGCTCGGGAACAGCATTCCCGCAGTAGCGTTCGACCGCTTCGCCGATCGCCGCAGCCCGCGCTCGGTCCGGATCACCCAGCGAGGCACCACCGGTGATGGCATCTGCCGTCCAGGAGGCGAAGGCGGTGGTGCGCGCCAGATCGGCGGTGAAGTCGACGAACGCGGCCGGCACGCCCGCTGTGTCCGGCTCCCGACGTACCGAGGTGACCACCCCATAGCGGGAGTCGACCAGGGCGGAGTGCGGAAGGCGCACGGGCGGCAGGTCGCCGACGACGGCAGGTAGGGGAAGCACCGGATGGCGCACGACCTCGCCGCCGCGGAGGACAACCTCGCGGTGCGCCTCGGGTGGAGGGTGGCCCTGGAGGTAGGCCAGGATGTCGGCGGCGAGCACGGCCGCCGCTGCCGTGGCGGTCTCCGGCCAGGAGACCGGCGGCAGAGCGATGTCGTCGTCGAGGTACGCCCACAGGTCGGCCAGTTCGCCGGGCGAGGGGCTGGCCGCGAGGCGGCGAGCCCGTGCGTCGGCGTACGACGCCGTTCTGCCGGGGACGACGAGCGGCCCGACCCGGATACCGTCGCCGTCGACGTGACATCGATGCCACGCGCACCCCTGACCGACGAGGGCGCGGTCGAGGTCACGCCAGTGCGCGTCGGGGAGCCAGCCGGCGCAGCTGACCACGACGTCGGGCCGCGTCCCGTCACCCGAGTGGGCCCGTTCGGGCGTGTTCCCGCTGACGATGCGCGCGTGCGGCGCGAGAAGTGTTGCTAGACGGGTCGCCACGGGGTGCTCTCCGCTGTCCGCTCCGAGGATGTCGATGGCGACGGTGGCTCGGGCGGTCGCCGAGGCGGGCCGGTCGATCTCCGGCCCCTCGGAGGCCATCGCGATCGCGGCGGCTCGCGCTCCGGCCGTGGTCTCGCTGGTGGAGACGCCACGTTGTCGCAACTCCTCCAGGAGGGCCGCGACCTCACCGGTTGCGGACAGCTCGCCCACGTCGTCGACCAGGAACCGCCGAGCCTGGTCCACCAGGCGCGACGGCGCTCCGAGACGGACGAAGCGGTCGTCCGGAGCGGCGTGTCTCCAGCGCCCGTCGGAACCGGGGTAGAGGAAGTGGCCCGGCGCCAGACGTAGCCGTCCGGTGGTGGATCCCGCTGGTGCCGACACGTTGAGGACTCCCTTCCGGGGGTGCGACCGAGGATGACCTGAGCACCGATCAGGTGCGGTGCTGGGCGGTCAGGTCGGGGTGCTCGCGCGCCGGCGGCATGGTGCCGCCGACGCGCGAGGTGAATCACGCAAGGTGAATCAGCTGCCCCCAGGGATCACTCGGACTCCTCGTCCGAGTCGAGCCAGGAGAACGGGGCCTCCACGGCCGGGGTGCAGTGGACGCGCAGCCGCCTCGGAGCGGCGTCGTCGATCTCCTCGTAGTCATAGCCGACGTGTGCCATTGACATCACCTTTCCGTTATGTGAGAGTGATTATCATTCGCGGCTCGGCGCCATGCTAGGCCGGATTGACCACGCCGGTCAAGAGATGTCACCGCGTCGGTGGTCTTGAGGTCGGCACGCCGACCGTCCCGGCAGGGACTCGACACACAAGGGACACAACGTGCCGCGCTTCCTCGGAAACGTCCTCGTCGCAACGGTTTTCGGCCTGCTCGCGACGTCGGCTCTCAGCGCTTGCGGGAGCAGCGGGCCGGGCACCGACACCGCCGACCCGGCCCGTTCGGCGACCGGTGAGTCCTCGGCCACCTACCCGCTCGAGGTCGAGAACTGCGGTCGGACGTTGCGATTCGACGCACCGCCCGAGCGGGCGGTGCTGTCGTACCACCCGGCTGCCGAGATGTTCGTCGGGCTGGGCCTGGCCGATCGGGCAGTCGGCCGGGCAGGCTACACGGGCGCGTTCGGGGACGAGCCTTCCGTACTACCCGAGCAACAGGCTGACTTCGACCGCATCCCCGTGGTGTCGGACAATCCCTACCCACCCACCCGGGAGCGCCTGCTGGAACTGAGGCCCGACTTCCTGTTCGCCTACGGGGACTTCGACTACGGGGGCGAGCAGGAGGGAGCCGAGGGGCTGGCCACGCTCGACCAGCTCGAGAAGGCCGGAGTTCAGGTGTATCTGGTGGTGTGCCCCGACCCGGGCGGCACCTACGCCAACGAGACCCTCGACGCGACGTACCGATCATTGACCGACCTCGGCCGAATCTTCGACGTGAGCGAGCGCGCGGAGAAGCGGGTCGACGAGATGCGAACGCAGATCGACGCCGTTCGCGAACGCGTCAAGGACGAACCCGTGGTGGACGTGATCGTCTATGCCGGCGGGACCGGTCCACTCACCCTCTCCGGGGGGATCGGGATCAACAACGAGCTGCTGAAGGCCGCCGGGGGACGCAACGTCTTCCCCGACAAGGGTCTCTACTTCGAGGCATCGCGCGAGGCTGTCTCCGCCCAACGGGCGGACGCGTTCGTCGTCTTCGCCGAGGCGGCGACACCGGACGGTCGGCTCGATCCGACGTCGGCGACATCGTTCCTGTTCGAGACGTTTCCCACCATGCCGGCATCGGTGAACAAACGCGTCGCCAGCACCGCCTTCGAGTTCACGACGCCCGGATGGCGGAACGCGCAAGCCGCCGAGGATCTCGCGCGTCAGCTGCATCCCAAGGCGTTCGAGTAGTGCGCGCGGCGACCGACGACGACACCACGACCGACGGCCAGACGATCGACGGCCGGCCAGCCGGTGCGGCCACCGATCACGTCTCACGTCGGCTGCGGTCCGCCGGAGGCATGGCCGCGCTGGTGGCCGTGACGGTCGCCGCGGTCGCCGCATCGGTCGGCCTGGGCCCCGTGGTCGTTCCGCCCGACGAGGCGGTCCGGGTCCTCGTGACTCATCTCGCCCCGGGCGCGGTCAACCAGCCGCCGGATCCGCTGTTCCAGCAGATCGTCTGGGACTTCCGGCTGCCGCGAGCACTGCTGGGGGCCGTGGTCGGCGCGGGGCTTGCCCTGGTCGGGGCGGTGCTGCAGGCCGCAGTGCGCAACCCCTTGGCCGACCCCTATCTGCTGGGCGTCTCGTCCGGAGCCGCCGCCGGGGCAGTGCTCGCCCTCACCCTCAGCCTCACGAGCGCGGGGCTGACGATATCCGGGGCAGCGTTCGCGGGGGCGCTCGTGGCCACGGCGGCGCTCTACGCCCTCGCCCGGCGAGGTGGGCGGGTGACGCCTACCCGGTTCGTACTGGCCGGGGTCGCCCTCGCCTACCTGTTCCAGGCGATCTACAGCTACCTGCTGATCTCGACGGACCCCCGCTCGGCACAGAGCACGCTGTTCTGGCTGCTGGGAAGTCTCGGCAGCGCCGACTGGTCCGACCTGGGGCTTCCAGCCGCAGCGCTCGTCGCGGGCTCGATCGCCCTGCTCGCCCGGGCGCGATCGCTGAATGCGCTCATCGTCGGCGACGAGATCGCCGTGTCTCTGGGACTCGACGTCAACCGGCTCCGGCTGGAGCTGCTGTTGCTCACCTCTCTCCTCGTCGGCGTCATGGTCTCGGTGAGTGGCGCCATCGCCTTCGTCGGGTTGATCGTGCCGCACGCCGTCCGGTTCGTCGTCGGCTCCGATCACCGACGACTCCTGCCGGTCAGCGCCCTGGTCGGGGCGTCCTTCCTGGTCATCGTCGACCTGGTGGCACGGACCGTGGCTGAGCCCACCGAGGTCCCGCTGACTGTGGTGACCTCCCTCGTCGGGGTGCCGTTCTTTCTGTGGCTGTTGCGCCGGCGCGAGCGCGGGCGAGAAGGGATCTACGGATGAGAGTCACCATCGATGGCGTGACGATGCGGCTCGACGGACGGGATGTCCTGCGTGACGCGCACCTCGACGTCCGGCCCGGCGAGATCGTGGGGGTCATCGGACCCAACGGCAGCGGCAAGTCCAGCCTGCTCCGGACGGTCTACCGGGCGCTGCGTCCGGTCACCGGATCGGTCGTCGTCGGTGACGCCGAGGTGTGGACGATGTCTCCCCGGGAGTCTGCGCGGCGCACCGCCGCCGTGGTCCAGGAGTCGGTGGGCCAGTTCGATCTCACCGTGGCCGACGTCGTGGCCATGGGCCGCAACCCTCATTCGGGGCCGTTCGGTGCGACGACCGAGGCCGACCTGCAGGTGTGCCACGACGCCCTCGCCCGGACCGGGATGAGCGCGTTCGAGAAGCGGCCGTTCGACACCCTCTCCGGCGGTGAGAAACAACGTGTCCAGCTCGCTCGAGCACTGGCCCAGCAGAGTCAGGTGCTGGTGCTCGACGAGCCGACCAACCATCTCGACGTACGCCACCAGCTCGACCTGCTGGACCTGGTACGCGAGGTCGGTCTGACCACGCTGGCCGCGCTGCACGACCTCACCCTGGCGGCCCGATGGTGTGACCGGGTCCTCGTGCTGAACGCAGGGCAGGTGGCCGCGACCGGCATCCCGGATGACGTGCTGACCGAGGATGTCGTCCGCGACGTCTTCGGGGTGGATCTCGTGCGGTTCTGCGACCCGGCCACGGGCCGGCGATACCTCGGTGTGGAGCGGCTCACTCACCCGGGACGTGTCGAACCCCTGGTCGGAGCGTCGTCGGGGCCGGCAGACGGGCGTCGGCTCTGAGCCTGATCAGGCCGACGGCGAGGAACACCGCCCAGAAGACGTGGTGACACACGAAGACGCCGAGCAGCCCGAGCTCCCAGACCCGACACAGCAGCCAGCCCAGCGGCAGGAACACCGCGTACTCGCCAACGGTGCTGGCCAACAGGGGAGTACGGGTGTCGCCATGAGCTCGCAGCACCGCGTTGGTCGTCGCGGTGGCGGCCATCCACAACACCTGAGCCCAGGCCAGCCACACCAGCGGGTCCGCGGCCCCGGCCACTCGCGGGTCGTCGATCGCCCACCGCAGTGTCGTCGGAGTCACCACCGGGAGAACGACGGCACACACCGCCGCGACGACCGCAGTCGTCTGCGCCGTGACCCGGACGGCATGGCGCAGCCCGACACGATCCCCGGCGCCGAGGCGCTCGGCGATCATCGTGGTGCCGGCGGCCGCGATCCCGTAAAGAACGGTCCAGACGAGAAAGACGGCGACGTCCAGGACTCGGGCGGTCGCGAGCGGCACCGCCCCTTCGGGAGCCAGCAGCCAGGTGACCACCACCACGGATCCGGCACCGAACGCGGCCATCAGCGCCTCGGGCATCCCCATCGACCACGCCTCGCGGTGCTCGCGCCCCGGCGGGCGCACCATGATCGCGCTGTGCGGGACCGGGATGTCGGCGGAGCGTAGGCGCCTGAGCCAGACCAACGCGACGACGAGCGGGATAACGGCGCCGACCAGCGTCCCGACCGCGACGCCGAGTGGGCCGGAGCCGAGCGTGAGCAGAGCGAACGACACGACGACATCGACGGCGGTCGCCGCGGTGGCGCTGACCAGGACCGCGCGCGACCTGCCGATGCCGGTGGCGAACCCGCGCAGCACGCTGACGACGGCGACCCCGGGCAGCCCCGCCATGACGATCCGGAGGTAGTCGGCAGCGAGCCGCTCGTCGATCGCGTCACCGGCGATGACGGAGACCAGGGGCTCGGCCGAGACGACGAGCAGCGCCGCCAGCGGGACGCTCACCCAGAGCGCGACGGCCGTCACAAGCCCGGCGCTGCGAGCTGCGGCGGCTGGATGGCCGGCCCCCGCGTGCCGCGCTGACAGCACCTGAGCCGGAATGGCGAACCCACTGATGAACACCACCGCGACGCTGTAGACGCCGGAGGCGGTCGCGCCCATCGCCACCGCGTCGGCTCCGAGCCAACCGAGCAGCACGGTGTCGTTGCCGGCGACGAGGACCGTGACGAGACCGCTGAGCACGAGCGGCCAGGCGAGCCGCAACAACGTGCGAACACGCGAGGCGCCCTGGCGTTGCGAGGCCGCGCGTGCGGTCGTCCGCGATGAAGTCATCTGAGCAATTATCTAGAATGATTCTCATATGCACCAGCTTTCGCAGTCACCGGCTCGTTCAGGTGCGGCAACGCGCCGGCCTGCCGGATGACGAGCCGTCGTCCTGCCGCGTGGCCGACCTCCTCCGTCCGCCGCTGACCGTCATCCGCCGGAGCGTGGGCTGCGTTGGCCAGACCGTGGCGGCGGGCCTGCTGTTCACTAGCAGCGCCGGCGACACCGCTCCCCCGCGACACTTGGTCATCGATCCCAGCCTGGTGCAACGCGGGCTCCGGCGAGAGCCCCCGTGACGTCGCCGGCTTCCTCTCCCATGGAAGGCATCGACCTGAGTCGGCTGCTTTTCCCGGCGTGGTTGCGACCCCAGGGCTGGATCGACGGTCATCGTCCTGATCTGGGCAGACTCTCGGCACGACCCATGGATCCGCGCCAGGCCAGGGCTGCACCAATGGCTGGCGCCCGACCCGGGAGTCACCCCGGGCGCCCCGCACTGACTTCCATGGCGGTTCCGAGTGCTCGCAGGATGTCCGTTGCCGCCGTCTGAGACGGGTGGTCAGGCAGCCCGAACCGTCGGGCGGTCATGACGGCCTCGTGGATCGCCGCAAAGTTGTGCTGACGTCTCGCTTGTGCAATCACTAGGCCGCATAGCATCGGTGCTAAGGTGCGCTTCTCCAGCTCGGCACACTGGTCGAACACCGATAGCCAGTCTCCTGTGTGATCGTCGATCATGTCGCGGAAGTACCGCCACGCTTCATCCGGAAACGCCGGCCCAGTCAACATCATGGGCGGTGCACAACCGCCGCGAAGCCCGACCGTGCATAGAAGACCCATCACCAAAGCCGTGTGGTACGAAGTTGCCCGAGCGTATCGAGTTCGTTCGGTACCCGCCAGCTTCCCGAGCCGCCCTTGATCGACATTGCCGCAGGGCAGGACGCCCACCTCATCTTCGATGTGAGCAAGCACACGGAACGCGAACGCCGCGGTTGCTGACCATTCGTGACGTAGTTGTGGCCATGCCGTAAGCAGTTCGGCCACCAGATCGTAGTCACCCAGATCGAGATAGCGAATCACCAGGGCCTCGACATCGGCGAGGAGCGCGTCGAGTGGTCGGTCAAGGGTGCGGACGACCCGGCGACCGAAGTCGGTGACATAGAACAGCATGTGAGTGAGGCCGTAGGAGTCCTCTCGTGAGCTGACCAGCAGGTCGAATGGCCGAGAAAGCACCGTACCTGGACCTGCATCCGGCGCGACGACGAGCGTGCTATCCCAGATCGTAGTGATCCAATGTCGCTCAGCGAGCACCGTGGCGGGCTGGTCGACCGCGTGCGAGAGAACTCGTTCGCAATGGGCGGAGACGTACTCGTCAAAGACGTCGTCGCGATAGCCGATCGCGGTAAGCAGGACGTGCGGTACTACGTACCGGAATACCCGATCCGGGTTAAGCGCTATGTCCGCGACCGCGCGAGGTGATCGCACCAGTGGCTGGAGCTGTAGGGCGAGAGCCGCTATCTGATCATGCACAGCGCGGGTCGTGCCTGTACTATCCGCCGCATATGCGAGCATGGCGGCCTCTGCTACCACCTTCTCCGGCTCGAATCCGAGTGCCGGCCTCACCGCGTCCGCGTATCCAGTTTCGCCAAAGTCGGACACGGCGGTCGCCGCGAACGCCAACGCGCTGAGAACGCGTTGTTCCAAGTCCACCTCGGGCCAGGCCGCAACAGATGTCACGGCCCGGCCCTTCTGCCCTGGCTGGGCAAGCCGATCGGCGTTCAACACGGCTATCTGTTCGGCAGATCGACTGCCTCGGCCAGGCCCGCGCCACCGCCAATGCCACGGAAGACGTCCCGTAGATCGTCGGCGCTCAACATGCAGTTGATCATGTTGAACCTCCCGAAGAAGACTCCGTGGAATCCGTCGTCGTTCGCGACCAGTTCCGGACCGACCTTGGTGATGAACTTACCGACAGCGTCGAAGTCCAGGGCACCTGACTCGAGGAATCGGGTGGCGATCTCCTCGTGTGAGAGTGGCTCACGCATTTTGCTCCTCCTTGTGGGGCCGGCCACCGTGGCCGGGTGACATGGTTGGCCGACGAATCGCCGATGCCAACTCTCAGGAGCGGCGGCGGTGGTCTCCTGATACACCGTTGTCGGGTCAGGTCCGTTCGCCGCCCAGACGAGCAGCGATCGGTCACCGGCGATCGGCGTGGCCGCGGCCGTTGTCATAGTCGACCCACGAACGCAGCGGTCGTACGACGTTGCGGACGCCGACCCGGCGCGGGCTTGGACCTGGCGCCAGGGATGCGGAGGGCGTGGGATTCGAACCCACGATGACGTTGCCGCCATAGCGGTTTTCAAGACCGCCGCACTAGGCCACTATGCGAGCCCTCCAACTCGCCGGGGCAGCCCCGGCGGCACCGGACCAGGGTAGACGCGGGTGGCGCGCCGAGCACGTCTGCATCCGCGCGGACGGGCCGGGCGTCATCCGCCGCCGAGACAGGTGTCCCCCGCCGGGCGCGTGCCGAGACCGATGTCCGCCGGTCAGGTGGAGCGGACAGCGCGCTTCGTCAGCTGGAGTAGAACAGCCCGGAGAACCCCTGCTTGCGGTAGTGGTTCCCGTGCCGCTGGCCCCACATCGGCCCGCCGTACCGATCCGGCGGCGGTGCGGCGAGGAAGCGGCTCTCCAGCTGGCTCAGGTGCTCGAACTCGCCGTAGTCGAGGAAGATGCCGCGGCAGCTCTCGCACTGCTCGATGTGCACGCCGTTGCGGTCGTGGGTGTGCATCGTGCCGCGGCATTTCGGGCAGACCATCCCACGCGCCCGGGGAGCCGAACCGGGCAACGGAGGCGGTCGGGTCATGTCTCCATCCTCACCAGTCGGCGCAGGCCGTCAAGAGACTGCGCAGCTCCTCCCCACCTGACGACCCGGTCTCGGACAACCCTGCCTCGGACGAACCAGCCTCGGGCGACCCGATCTCGGACGACCTCGCCTCGAACGAGCCGGCTCGGGCGTCGCGTCGCGGGCCGGCCCGGCCGCGGACGAGCTCTCGCACCGTCGCCACGTACACGGCGCACCGTGCGGCGAGGTCGAGGCGCGGCCACGGGTCACCGGGCGGCGGGACCGCCGGCCCCGCGGCATCCCGATAGCCGTCGAGGAACGTGTGCCACGGCAGGTCGTCGAGCAGCCCCGCCGCCCAGAAGCCGGCCGGCCGGCCCAGGTCCCAGGCGGGGTCTCCCACCCCGAGGTCGTCGATGTCGAGCAGCCGCCACACGCCGCCCGCCCGCCCGAGCTGGCCCAGGTGCCAGTCGCCGTGCACGAGACGCGGCCGGATGACGTGCGCCCCCTCGCGCTGCACCGCGCCGGTGACGTCATCCGCACTACCGGCGAACCGGTGCGCGGCGCGCTCGACATCGCGCACCAGCCGCTCGCCGAGTTCGACCAGCATCGGTCGCGCCCGATGGTCGGTCACGCGGGCCCGGGCGACGGCACGACCCAGCCGGGCCGGCCCGCCGTGCGCCGGCATCGGCGTGCACTGGGTCGGAGGGTCGGTGGCGTGCCAGCGGGCGAGCAGGGCCCCGGCAGCTGCCCAGGGCACGGTCGCGGATGACGGGTCGAGCACCTCGACCCGCGGCCAGGCACTCGCCCATCGGCCGTCGGGAGTGGCACGCGGCTCGGGGACGAGCGGCGCGACCCACGCCGGCGGCACGCCGGGACTCGCCGCTGCCGCGAGCCGGGTGCGCAGCACCTCGCCGTCGGTGCTCGCGCGATGCACCTTGACGACGACATCGCCGACGGTGACGAGCTCCGCGCCGGATGACGTCGTCGTCAACCGTGTCGGGGCGTCGGTGGTGCCGAGCTCACCCGCCCAAGCCGTGGCCCACGCCCGAACGCCGGGCCAGTGCTGGGAGGGGCCGGCCGTCATCCGCCGATTCTCGCTCGCCCGGGCCACTGACGCGGGTCCCGCGCTCCGCATGGGATGACGGGGACAGTGACGGGTAGGGTCGGGGCCGGGACGAGAGGAGCCACCCGATGAAGGTGTCGTTCATCGCCGGGGTCGCCGTCGGCTACGTGCTGGGCGCGCGTGCCGGCCGGGAGCGCTACGAGCAGATCCGGCGTACCTCGGGGAAGGTGTGGAACTCCGGGCCGGTCCAGAAGCAGGTGGGCACCGCCAAGGAGGCCGCGCGCACCAAGGCGGCGCCGATGGTGGCCGACCTGGTCGCCGACGCCGCACGTGCCACCGGCGAGAAGCTGCGCTCGAGCCGCACGGTGAGCTCCGAGGCGATCACCGCCGACGCCGGCACACCGCCCCATCCGCCCACGCGAAGCGGCGGACCCCCGACCGCCGAGACCGCGCCGCCGCACGGCGACCCCTGGGCCGACGCCACCCGCGCGCGCGGCTGACCCGGCCGCTCGACCACCTGCCCCGCACGCTCGACCACTGGGCCGCACGCTCGACCGCGTGGGCATCGTCCCCCGGACCACACGCCCGGGATTCCTCGTCGGCGTCGGTCGTGCCGCCCTGCCCCGCCGAGGACGCCGCCCCCTGCAGCGGCGCCATCGGCACGGCTTTCCTGTGCCATGGCGACCGTCGCGGCGGCGGTTGTCCAGCCACCGCCGCGACGTCCCTCCGGCCCGGCCACCGGCGAGCACGCCCCCCATGCGAGGCCGTCGTCCTGGGATCCCGGAGGGATCCCCGAGGATGAGGAGCGTCTCGCCCCGGTGCTGATACACGCGGGCGGCGGATGACGCGGCCGCCCGGTGGCCGCGGTCTCCGGCCTGGGCGCAGATCTCTCGCGGCGGGATGTATCAGGACGATCCGAGCCGACTCCTCTCCAGCGTCGACCGAACTTCACTACGCTGATCCGAGCCCCCCTCGGGCCCGGTCCCTGCTCCTCAGGAGGCTGTCTATGAGTGACGCACCCGACGTTCGTCGTTGGCCCGGCGTCGAGATCCCGAGTTCCGCTCTACGGCGGTATCGAGCACGGATCCTCGAACCGGCGGCCGCGGACGGAGGAGCCGGGACCGCTCTGCAGCCGACGGCGTACGTCGCCAATCAGCTCCTCGTACCGGGCGTGCCGCAGCAGCTCGTCCGATCCGGCAACAAGGCGGAACAGCCCCCGACCGGCGAGGCGCAAGACGCACTCGACCTGATCCGTGCCGCCCTCGAGGACCTGCGCTGGCGAGGTGACATACCGCCTGTCTATTCCGCCGACTACGCGGACCCTCCGCTGGGGGACGAGCCGGTCACGAGCCACCGCGACCGCTCCGAGGCCGTACCGACGGTGAGCATCGGCCTCGACGACGTGGCGCTCTCTGTCGTGGAGAGGGCCGCGAGCACCGCTGTCGAACTGACACCGAGCGACAGTGCAGGCACCGTTACTCCTCCGGACGCCTGGTCGGTGCTCCAGCTAGTGCGCTCCTACGCCGCGACGCGGGGCGACACCGAGCGGCGCGTCGCTGCACGCATCGGCCTCAACCACCTTGTGACGTTGTGCGGATATGGCACCGGGGTGGGCTACGGCAACAACGTGGGCTACGGGAACAACGTCGGATACGG
>JBOFBK010000438.1:0-9324 GCA_051645525.1 Dermatophilaceae bacterium
TCGTCGGACTCCTTGGTCATGCGCCGCATCTCGGCGACGATGTCGTCGAGGAAGTCGTCGACCTCGCGCTCGTCGTACCCACGACGGAACTGGGTCTGGGTGAACGTCTTGTTGAGGACATCCTCGGGCGTGAGAGCCATCTGCAACTCCTGGGTGGCCGGCAACGGGTCACGTCCGGGCACTGGCCCTGCCCGTGGCGGCAGGTCCTTCGTGGCTCCGGTTAGCGGTCAGCGTACGCGATGCGGTGTCACGCGTGACAGATGATGCAGGACACCAGGCCGAACGGAGGACCTGCGCCGAACCGGCATCCGCACCCGGCGGTGACGTCGGCACCGGGCACTCGGACTCAGAGCAGGGCGTAGAGCAGTGCCACTCCGAGGAACAGCACCATGAAGGACAGATCGACCGAGACGGCGCCGAGCCGCAACGGCGGGATGACGCGGCGCAGTGCCCGGAGCGGCGGCTCGGTGAGGGTGTACACCGGCTCGGCGACGACGAGCGCGGGCCCGCGAGGACGCCACTCGCGGGCGAGGATGCGGATCCAGTCGAACACCACCCGGCCGACGAGCACCAGCAGGTACAGGAAGACGATGAACCGCAGCACCGCGAACACGTCACTCATGGTGGAAGTCTCGCGGACGGGTCCAGAGCCTGACGGGGCGGGGCCGCTCAGCTCTGGTTGAACACCGCTGGTCCCCGCACCGCGTGGCCCTCGTCGGCGTTGACCTCGACCGTCTCCGGGCTGAGGAGGAACACCTTCGCGGTGACCCGCTCGATCGAGCCCCGAAGGCCGAACACGAGCCCGGCCGCGAAATCGACCAGCCGCTTGGCATCGGAGTCGCTCATGTCGGTGAGGTTGATGATGACCGGGATGCCGTCGCGGAAGTTCTCGCCGATCGTCTTGGCCTCGTTGTACGTGCGCGGGTGGATCGTCGTGATGCGCGAGATGCCACCGACCTCGGGTGCGCGGACCACGGAGGCCATCGACTGGCGCGGACGGAGCGGGGTCACCTCCGCGCGGTGCTCAGCGCGGTGCTCGTCGCGGTCGTCGACGTCGTCGGAGGCGTCGTAGCCCTCGTCGTACTCGTCGTAGTCGTCGTAACGCCCCTGGTCCTCGGCGAGCCCCAGGTACACCATCGTCTTGCGCAGTGCGCCGGCCATGACATGCTCCTCGGTCGTCGGCCCCGCCGTCCGGCGCCGTCGGTCGTGACCGAAGTTACCGCTGTGACGGGCGTGATCCGAGGATTGCCGACCCGACACGCAGGTGTGTCGCGCCTTCGGCGATCGCCGACTCCAGGTCGCCACTCATGCCGGCCGAGATCCACGACGCGTCCGGATGGTCGCTGCGGATGGCGTCGGCGACGCTCCTGAGGCGTGCGAAGGCCGGCCGTGGGTCCTCTCCCAGCGGCGCCACCGCCATCACCCCACGGAGCCGCAGACCGGAGCACCCGGCAACCAGGTCGGCGAGCTGTCGAGCGTGCGCCGGGTCCGCGCCGCCTCGCCCTCGGTCGGCATCCAGACTGACCTGCACGGTGACATCGATCAGCCGGCCTTGCTGCGCTGCGGCGCGCTCGAGTGCACGGGCGAGCCGGGCCCGGTCGACCGACTGCACCACGTCGACCAGGCGCGCGACGGTGCCGGCCTTGTTGGTCTGGAGCTGGCCGACGAAGTGGACGGTGAGTCGTGCACGAGCGGCCACCGACGGAATCTTCTCGGCGACCTCCTGGGCGCGGTTCTCGCCGATGTCGGCGACGCCGAGCTCGGTGAGCAGGTCGATGTCGGAGGCGGGAAAGTACTTCGTCACCGCCACGAGGGTGGCGTCGTCGGTGCGGCCGGCCGCCAGCATCGCCGCATCGACGCGCTCCCGGACCACGGTCAGTGCCGCCGCGAGCTCGTTCCGGCGGTCGGTCACGACCACACCCCCGCTACCACTCCGGCGAACCGGCCGGTGCTGCCGTCGCGCCGGTAGGAGAACAGGTCGCGGGACTCCCGGGTGCAGCCGGGTAGCCAGCGCGTGACGACCCCGGCGTGGCGCAGCTGGGCCACGACCGCGGCGCCGACGTCGACGGCCGGCGTGCCCGTCCACGAGACGGTGGCGGCGACCGGTTCGGTGTCGGCGACGGTCTGGCGCAGCTGCTCGGGAACCTCGTAGCAGCGGCCACACACCGACGGGCCCACGACCGCGTCGATCTCGGTGGCGCCGAGGTCGTGCATGGCGGCGACCGCGTGCGGGACCACTCGGGCGACCACGCCTGGCCGGCCGGCATGGACCGCGGCGACGATTCCCTCCACGCTGGCGAGCAGAACCGGAACGCAGTCGGCAACCAGCACGGCGAGCGCCAGACCGGGCCGAGCCGCGACCAAGCCGTCGCACCGCGGCGGCTCGGTGGGCACCGCCTCGACGACCGCGATGTCACCACCATGGCACTGCTCCATATAGACCACCGGGCGGTCCACGGATGCCGCGAGGCGCGCACGGTTCTCGGCGACGGCGGCATGGTCGTCGCCGACGTGCGCGCCGAGGTTGAGGCTCGCGTAGCGTCCGTGGCTCACTCCGCCGGAGCGCGTCGTGAAGCCCCGATCGGCCACGGCGGAGGTCTCGCGCCAGCTGAACACCGGGCGGCTCGGTGGGCCTGGCTACTTGAGGAAGTCGGGGACGTCGAGCTCGTCGCCGTCCTCGAACGTCACGGTGCGAGGGGGGGCGGTACGGACCGGCTCGACGACCGGCTCGGCACGCTCGGTGTGCACAGGCGCGTCATCCGGCGGCCGCGATGCCGGAACAGACGGTGGCGGCGCAGCCGGTGGTGCGGACGGGGAGTGGTGGCCGTTCGAGGACATCTCCGCCGGTGGCGGCGGAGGAGCCGCGACCGGCGTGCTGCGCGCGGCGCTGTCGGCGGAGGGGGAGGTCGCAGCCGAGGTTGAGGGCGAGCGACCCTGGATGGTGCCGAGTGCGCGGTCGTCGGCTCGACGGACCGGCGCACCGCCGTCGAACCCGGCGGCGATCACCGTGACGCGCACCTCGTCACCGAGAGCGTCGTCGATGACCGCGCCGAAGATGATGTTGGCCTCGGGATGTGCCGCCTCCTGCACCAGCCGTGCGGCCTCGTTGATCTCGAACAGCCCGAGATCGCTGCCACCCTGGATCGACAGCAGCACCCCGTGCGCACCGTCGATGCTCGCCTCGAGCAGCGGGCTGGAGATCGCGAGCTCGGCGGCTTGGACCGAGCGGTCCTCGCCACGGGCCGAGCCGATGCCCATGAGCGCGGAGCCCGCGCCCTGCATCACCGACTTGACGTCGGCGAAGTCGAGGTTGATCAGACCTGGCGTGGTGATGAGGTCGGTGATGCCCTGGACGCCGGAGAGCAGCACCTGGTCGGCGCTGCGGAACGCGTCGAGCATCGACACCCCGCGGTCGCTGATCGAGAGCAGCCGGTCGTTGGGGATGACGATCAGGGTGTCGACCTCGTCGCGTAGCCCGGCGATGCCGGACTCGGCCTGGTTCGCCCGGCGACGGCCCTCGAAGGTGAACGGGCGGGTGACGACGCCGATGGTCAGCGCGCCCAGCCCCTTGGCGATCCGCGCGACGACGGGTGCACCGCCGGTGCCGGTGCCGCCACCCTCGCCCGCGGTGACGAAGACCATGTCGGCCCCCTTGAGCACCTCCTCGATCTCCTCGGCGTGGTCCTCGGCGGCCTTCTTCCCGACATCGGGGTCGGCACCGGCACCGAGCCCTCGGGTGAGCTCACGTCCGACGTCGAGCTTGACGTCGGCGTCGCTCATGAGCAGCGCCTGTGCGTCGGTGTTGATGGCGATGAACTCGACGCCCTTGAGGCCGACCTCGATCATCCGGTTGATGGCGTTGACACCGCCGCCGCCGATGCCGACGACCTTGATGACGGCGAGGTAGTTCTGGGGTGCTGCCACGGCTCGGGCCTTCCACTGGAATCACGTCTGGTGCGGTCGGTCCAGGGAAACCCTGAACATCAACGAGCGGGTTGCGGATGCGTCCGGATCGATGAGTCGACGCTAGGTCGGGCGAGGGAGGCGATCAATTCAGACCGGGGTGTGTCGCGACATCATCCGGAGAAAAGCCGACGCCTGGCACACTCGCGACCCATCTGTCACAGCCGGTGCGCACCGTAACACCGGTTGCGGCGTCACCGCGTGACCGGGGTGTCCGGAGCGCTGACGTCGATGACCGCGGACTTCGTCGGGAGCAGGGCCTGCAGGATGGCCACCTTACGGCCGGACTCCTCGCCTCCACCCCACACCACGGTGCGCGCTCCGAGCCGGAAGGTGACGAGGTCGGCGCTGCTGACGGTGATGGCGGTGACCTCGCGCGCGAGGTCTGCCGGAAGCGCGTCCAGAAGAGTCAACGCGGCCTGGAGTGCTGCGGGCGTCATCCCCGCCTCGGCCGTTGCGCTGACCGTCGGCACCCCGGCGGGGGCCGAGGTGACGGTGCCGAACGCCACGCCGTCGACGTCGACGACCTCGAGCCGCCCACGCGGGGTGCGGACCACGATCGCCGGCTCCCGGTGGACCACCTCCACGACGACCGTGCCCGGCCACGAGCGGCGCACCGACACCTCCGCCACGGTGATGTCGCCGCGTACCCGCCGGGCCACCGCGTCGGTGTCGACCCGCAGGAGCGGGGTGCCGACGACGACCGCGGCCCGGTCGAGGACGGACTGCACGGAGGCGTCGGCGGCTCCGGTGACCCGCACCTCGTCGACGGCGAGCGCCGTGCTCCATCCGACCAGCCAGACCAGCCCGCCGACGACCGCCGCGACCACGGCCAGCCCGAGAGCCCGCCGCCACGGGTGCCGACGCCGGGATGACGCGCGGCGCGCGAACCGGGTCTGCGAGGACGCCAGCCCTCGCCCCGCGGCCCGGCGCCGCACGCCGACCCTCACGGCCGCGGCCTCTCGGCCCGCGCGGCGAGGGCGTCGAGAACTCGCGGCCCCAGCCTCGTGACGTCGCCGGCGCCCACGGTGAGCACCAGGTCGCCGGGACCGGCGGCAGCGACCACCGTGGCGACGGCGTCGTCGTAGGTGAGCCCCACCTGCACCGTCCGGTCTCCGGGAAGTGCAACGAGGGGATCGCCCACCAGCGCGGGTCCGACGCCAGGTATCGGCTCCTCCCTGGCGCCGTAGACATCGAGGATGACGACCTGGTCCGCGGGTGCGAGCGCCGTGGCGAACTCGGCCGCGAAGTCGCGCGTGCGGGAGTACAGGTGCGGCTGGAACACGACGCGGAGCCGACCGACGCCGGCGCGCCGGACCAGACCCGCCGAGGTCTCGACGAGGGCGGCGACCTTGGGCGGGTTGTGCGCGTAGTCGTCGACGACCGTGACTCCGCCGACCACGCCTCGCACCTCGAACCGCCGGGCTGGGCCGGAGAACCCGGCGAGGCCGGCGAGCACCGTGTCGATGTCGGCACCCAGGCCGGTGGTGGCCGCGAGCAGAGCACCGGCGGCATCGGCGACGTTGTGACTGCCGGGAACCGCGAGGGCCAGCTCGCGCTCGACGCCGTCGAGCGCGAACCTGGTGCGGGTGCCCAGATCTCGGGACTCGCTCGACCCCAGGACGAGATCGGCGTCGTGCGCGCGACCGAAGGTGGCGACGCGTGCCCCTCGCTCGCGAGCGGCGACGGCGAGCGCCCGGGCGCCGGCGTCGTCGGCCGAGGCCACGAGCAGCCCCCCGCGCCGCACGGTCCGCGCGAACGCGTCGTACGCCAGGGCCACCCGCTCGGCGGTGCCGTAGAAGTCGAGGTGATCGGGCTGCACATTGGTGACCACCGCGACGTGCGGCCGGTACGCGAGGAAGCTGCCGTCGCTCTCGTCCGCCTCGACGACGAACGAGTCCCCTTGTCCAAGTGCCGCGTTGCTGCCGAGCAGCGGGATGTCGGCACCACACGCGAACGAGGGGTCCGCTCCGGCCTCGACCAGCGCGGTGGTGAGCATCGCCGTCGTGGTCGTCTTGCCGTTGGCGCCTGCCACGGCCACCGTCGTCCGGCCTCGGGTAAGGGCGGCGAGCGCCTGTGCCCGGTGCAGCACGCGCACCCCTGCGGCGCGAGCCGCCATCAGCTCCGGGTTGTCGTCGCGTACCGCGGAGGACACGACCACGGTGTCGGCACCGGCGAGGTGAGCCGGATCGTGTCCGAGCTCGACCCTCGCACCCGCGGACCGCAGCGCGTCGAGCACCGGCGAGTCGGCGGCATCCGAGCCCGACACCCGCACGCCGTGGGCGAGGAGCAGCCGGGCGACC
Organism: Dermatophilaceae bacterium; assembly: GCA_051645525.1. Classification (GTDB taxonomy): domain Bacteria; phylum Actinomycetota; class Actinomycetes; order Actinomycetales; family Dermatophilaceae; genus JBOFLG01. The sequence goes on from JBOFBK010000438.1 coordinate 6,267, forward strand.
GCCGACATCCCGGCACCGCCGACGGCGATGAGGTGCACCGCTCCCAGGCTCCGCCACGACGGCACCTCGGCCGTGAAGTCGTACCGCGTCTCGGGCAAGGCGCTCATGACTCGTCCGTCGCCGTCACCACGAGGTCGGCGAGACGCTCGTCACCGTCACGATGGCCGGTGGCGGCCGCCGCCGCGCCCATCGCGTGGAGCCGCTCGTGGTCGAGTGCCATCGGGATGACGGTGTCCGTCACCCACGTGCGGTCGACGGACTCGTCGTCGACGAGCAGACCGCCGCCGGCGGCGACGACCCCGCGGGCGTTCAGCCGCTGCTCCCCGTTGCCGATCGGGAGCGGGACGTAGACGGCCGGGAGCCCCACCGCGGCGAGCTCGCAGACCGTGCTCGCGCCTGCCCGGGCCACGGCCAGGTCGGCGGCCGCGTACGCGAGGTCCATGCGGTCGCAGTACTCGACGACGACGTACCGGGCGCCGCTGACCGGTCCAGGATCGACCGGCTTCCCGGTGCCGGTGACATGGAGCACCTGGACCCCGGCGCCGGACAGTACCGGCGCGGCCGCCTCGAACGCGTCGTTGAGACGTCGCGCGCCCAGCGAGCCCCCGAACACCAGGACCGTCGGCGCGTCGTCGAGGCCGAACCGGCGTCGGGCCTCGGCGCGCACGGCGGAACGCTCGAGGGTCGCGATCTCGCGGCGCAGCGGCATCCCGGTCACCACCGCATGCGGCAGCCGCGTGCCGGGGAAGGTGATGCCCACCGCAGCCGCCCGGCGCGCACCGAGCCGGTTGGCCAGGCCGGGCCGGGCGTTCTGCTCGTGGACCACGACCGGCACCCCCCGTCGCCGCGCGGCGAGGTACGCCGGTGTCGCGACGTAGCCGCCGAACCCGACCACGACCTCGGCGCCGGTGCGCTCGAGCGCCTCGCCGGCCGCGGCGACCGCCGACCGGAGGGCGCTCGGGAGGCGGAGCGCGTCGGCCGAGGGCCGCCGGGGGAACGGCACCTTCGGGATCTCGTGAAGTGCCAGCCCCCGCTCCGGCACCAGGCGCGACTCGAGTCCGTCGGCGGTGCCGAGTGCCGCGACCGCGACGGAGGGGTCCCGTCGGCGCAGGCACTCCGCGAGAGCGAGCAGCGGGGCGACGTGGCCGGCCGTTCCGCCGCCCGCGAGCAGCACCGACCGTGGCACGGCGCCGCTCACCGGCGCCCCTGCCGTGACCGGACCGTCGCCGGGAGCACCGCAAGACTGCGGCGCAAGGCCGACGACCGGGCCGACAGGGCCGCGGCACAGCCCGGTTCGCGACGCGCGAAGGACAGCAGGATGCCGAGCGCCCCCATGGTCGTGACGAGCGACGAGCCGCCCGAGGAGACCAGCGGGAGTGGCACGCCGATGACGGGCAGCAGGTTGATGACGGCTCCGATGTTGACCAGTGCCTGGACGAGAATCCAGGTCATCACGCCGGCGGTGACGATCCGCACGAACAAGTCGTCGGTGCGGCTCACCAGGCGGAGACAGGCGAGGGTCAGCACACCGAGCAGCACGAGGACGGCGACCGTGCCGGGCAGGCCGAGCTCCTCGCCGATGATGGCGAAGATGAAGTCGTTATGCGGTTCGGAGAGCAAGCCCCACTTCTCGCGGCTCTGCCCGAGCCCGACCCCGAACCAGCCCCCGTCGGCGAGGGCGAACCGACCGTGGATCGGCTGGCGTGCGGCACCGTAGATGTCGACGTCGCGCCCCATCCACACGTCGAGGCGGCCGAGCCGGGTGGGACTGGTGACGACCAGGGCGACCACCGCGGCGACGACCGGCAGGCCCAGGTAGACGAAGAACCGCAGGGGTACGCCTGCGGCGAAGAGCACCCCGGCGACGATGGCGGCGAGCACCAGGGCCGTCCCGATGTCGTGCCCGAGCACCACGACGCCGATCGCCACCACGGCGAGGGGCACCAGGTAGGGGATGACGACGTGCAAGAAGGCGCCGAGGTGCCGGCGCTTCGCCGCGAGGACGACCCCGCCGGTCATGACCAGCCCGACCTTCACCAGCTCCGAGGGCTGCATGGTGAACCCCCCCAGGTCGAGCCAGTTGCGGTTGCCCTGGATCGTCACGCCGAGCGGGCTGTAGAGCACGAGCAGCTGGAGTCCGACGGCGAGCGCCAGGATCGGCAGGGCCAGAGCCCGCCAGACACGGACCGGGACGCGCGAGGCGACCATCAGCACCAGCGCACCGAACGCGGCGAATGCGAGCTGGCTGGCGAAGATCGAGTAGGCCGACGACGTCTCGCCGATCGAGATGACCGACGACGCCGAGAGGACCATCACCAGCCCGAACACCACGAGCAGGCCGGTCACCCCAAGGATGAGGTAGTAGGTGGTGACCGGCGACTCGAGCCGCGCCAGCCACGACCCGGTGGCGGTCGGGGGCGAGGTGGCGCGGGCCGGTGCGGTCGCGCTGCTCACTGCTACTCCTCGGCGGCGGCGCGCCGAACCGCGCCGGCGAAGGCGTCGCCGCGGGCGCCGTAGTCGTCGAACATGTCCATCGACGCGGCGGCCGGCGCGAGCAGCACGACATCGCCGCCGCGAGCGAGCGCGAGGGACTCCGCGACCACCTGGTCCATGGCCCCAGTGTCGGCTCGGGCGACGTCGACGACCGGCACATCCGGGGCGTGTCGGGCGAGCGCTGCGGAAAAGGCCGAACGGTCGCGCCCCAGCAGGACCACACCGCGCAGCCGCTCTGCCACCGTGCGGACCAGGTCCTCGACATCGGCCCCCTTGAGCAGCCCACCCGCGACCCAGACGACCTGGTCGTGGGCGGCGATGCTGGCGGCAGCGGCGTGCGGGTTGGTGGCCTTGGAGTCGTCGACGAACCGGATGCCGCGCACGCTCGCCACCTCGGCCGCCCGGTGCGGGTCGGGCCGGAACGCCCGCAGCCCGGCGCGGACCGCGGCCGGTGGCACGCCGTGGGCCCGGGCGAGCGCCGCCGCAGCCAAGGCGTTCGCGACCAGATGCGGCGCGGGTGCTGGTGCCTGGGCGTCGTGGCGGAGGTCGTCGAGCGTCCCGAGCT
>JBOFBK010000439.1:0-3531 GCA_051645525.1 Dermatophilaceae bacterium
TCGAGGAGTTCACCCTCGACGATCTCGTCCGTCGCCACGGCATCAAGTGGCTTGCACTGTACGGCTCAGCGCTCCGGGAGGACTTCGGGCCGGACAGCGACATCGACATTCTCGTGGAGTTTCTCCCAGGGCATACGCCCGGTCTGCTGGGGCTGGCCCGCATCGAGCTGGAGTTCGAGGCCGCGATCGGGCGCGAGGTGGAGCTGCGCACGCCAGGCGACCTCAGCCATCGCTTCCGAGAACGGGTCGTCTCCGCGGCCAGGCCAATTTATGCGGCGTGAAGACAAGGATCGGCTTCACCACATGCGGGAGGCGGCCGCCAAGGCCATTTCCTACAGCAGCGGCAGGACTCGATCTGATCTCGACGACGATGAACTGCTCCGGCTGGCGCTGACGAAACTGGTCGAGATCGTTGGAGAAGCTGCCAAGCACGTCAGCACCGACCTGCGATCAGACCATCCCGACGTGCCGTGGGCTGCCGCTGCGCGCATGCGGGACCGCCTGACCCATCACTACTTCGACATCGACCTCGACGTCCTGTGGCAGACCGTCGAGGACGATCTGCCCGACCTGCTCAGCAGCCTTCCCGATACGCGATAGCCGGCCCGGCCGGACAACGTTGCACCCCGACACCGCTGGCACTCAAGCGATTCGTTCCTCGGTTCCGCGGTCGTGGGCGGTTCCCGTCACCTCAGTCAGATCGTCCGGCTTGCCCGCCCGCTCGCGGATGACACCCATGGGGACCGCCCGAGCCAGGTTCGTTGCGTCATCCGCCGCCGAAGCCGCCGCGGACCGACGGAACCACTCGACGGTCCGCGCCAGGCCGACCGCCCACGGCACCTGGGGTCGCCAGCCGAGCAGCCGTTCGGCGAGTGCGGTATCGGGCCGGCGCACCTTCGGGTCGTCGACCGGCAGCGGGATCTCGCGAACAGCCGACCCGGATGCCGTTGCGGCAGCGACGTCCTCGGCGATGCGGCGCACCGACAGCTCCTCCGGATTGCCCAGGTTCACCGGCCCGGGGTGGCCGGTCGCGGCGAACGCGAGGATGCCGCGCACCAGGTCGTCGACGTAGCAGACCGAACGAGTCTGCGAGCCGTCACCGGCGACGGTGAGCTCCTCACCGGCCAGCGCCTGCCGGATGAAGGTGGGGATGGCGCGGCCGTCATCCGGGCGCATCCGCGGGCCGTAGGTGTTGAAGATGCGCACGATGCCGGTGTCGACACCCTCGTGCGAGCGGTAGGCGGTGGTCAGCGCCTCGCCGTAGCGCTTGCCCTCGTCGTAGACGCCGCGCGGCCCGATCGGGTTGACGTGGCCCCAGTACGACTCGTGCTGCGGGTGCACCTGGGGGTCGCCGTACACCTCGGACGTCGACGCCAGCACGAACCGGGCGCCCTTGTCCTTCGCGAGCCCCAGTGCGTGCCAGGTGCCGACGGCGCCCACCTTGAGCGTCTCGATCGGCATCCGCAGGTAGTCGACCGGTGAGGCGGGAGAGGCGAAATGGAGCACGAGGTCGACCGGGTCGGGCACGTGCACGTAGTCGGTCACGTCGCAGCGCACCAGGCGGAAGCGCGGCGAGCCGAGCAGGTGGGCGACGTTGGCCGGGCTCCCGGTCGCGAAGTTGTCGAGACACACGACGTGCGCGCCGTTCCGGACCAGCCGCTCGCAGAGATGGCTGCCGAGGAACCCGGCGCCGCCGGTGACGACGACCCGACGCGTCACGTGGTCGTCTCGAGGTGTCGGGTCGGTATCGCGAGGTGACCGGTCTTGCGCCCGGCGTTCCGCGTCGTCCTCTCGAATCAATTTGTGTGACAAGCCTGCTCGCATACGGATCTCCTTCGGCTGGAGAACCGCTCCTACCCGGGAGAACCGCTTCTACCCGGTGCCGCCCGCCTCGAGCGATCCGGTGAGGTCAGGCGGCACCGTCGACCCCAGGTGAGGTGGTCGGTGTCAGGCGACCTCGTCGACCAGGTGGGCTCGCAGCTTGGCCAGGAGGCCGCCGAGCAGGCGTGACACCTGCATCTGGCTCACCCCGATGGCCTCGCCGATCTCGCTCTGGGTGCGCTCCTCGACGAACCGTAGCCGCAGGATCAGCCGCTCGCGGTCGGTCAGCGAGGTCAGAGCTGCGCGCAGCGACTCATGGGTCTCGACGTCGAAGTGGTCGAGCATGCTGTCGTCGGCCACCGCGTCGCCGACCGTCGTGCCGGTGGGGGTCGGCGCGTCGAGCGACACGCTGTGGAAGGCGGCCCCACAGGCTCGGGCCTCGGCGATCTCCTCGGCGGTCACGTCGAGCGCGAGCGCGAGGTCGTCGTCGGTGGGCTCGTGCCCGAGCGTGTGCCGCAGCTGCTCCTCCTCGCGGCTGAGCGCCCACCGCAGCTCCTGGAGCCGGCGCGGTGGCCGTACCGACCACGCGTAGTCGCGGAAGTGGCGCTTGACCTCGCCGGAGATGGTCGGTACCGCGAACGCGGCAAAACCACTGCCGGCGCCTGGCCGGTACCGGTGCGCGGCCTTGACGAGCGCGGTGCGGGCGACCTGGAGCAGGTCGTCGACCTCGACCCCGCGTCCGCGGTAGCGCAGCGCGACGGCATCCGCGATCTCCATGCTGACGACGACCAGCCGGTCACGCAGCCGGTCGGCGTCGGTGACGTCCTGGCACGCTTCGAGCTGCTCGACGATCGAGGCGATGCGGGCGTCCACGCCGCCGACGGGGCGCTCGGGTGGACGAGACGCGCTCTCGGCGACAGCCGGCACGGTCTCGGTGGTGGTCATGGTGATGGTCTCGGTGGTGGTGTCTTCGGCGACTGGCGGGTCGAGAACGGAGGTGGCCTGGGCAGCGTGGTCGATGCCGTGGGCGGTGGAATCTGGGGTACTGGTCGGGAGATCGACCGTGATCTGGGCAGGCGTCATCGCACGTCCTTTCGGACACGGGTTCGGTGTAGTCGCCCTATTGCTGGACGATGGCTTCGAACGCACTCGCACGTGGCTTGACGGGGTCGTTCTGAGAGAGACGTTAACGACGGCACCGGGGGCTGTGTGCTTTCGCTACGACAAAATTTCGGCGGGCCGGTGCCGGCCCGCCGACGTTGCCCGGCGGCCTGCGTCTACACCGGCTCGGCCTTCGTGTAAGCGGGCCGGGGAGGCACGCGCCGGCTCGGACGCATCGCGCGGGTGGATCGCCGGTTGCCGCTCCACCTCTCGGGTATGGCACCAGGACAATGTCGTTCGCTCCTGAAGGGATCTTCCCGATGTCGACTCCCGACCAGACCGACCACGGTGTCGTGCTCGTCACCGGCGCCTCGAGCGGCATCGGGCGGGCGACCGCGCACGAGCTGGCCGCGCGCGGGCATCCACTGGTCCTGGTCTCTCGTTCACAGGAGACGCTCGACGAGGTCGCGCTGGAGTGCGCCGTGCTCGGTGGTCGCTCGGTCGCGTACGCGGCCGACGTCACCGACGGGGATGCCGTGGAGCGCGCCGCCGCCGCGGCCGTCGCCGAGTTCGGCCGGCTCGACGCCGTGGTCCACGCGGCCGCGGTGA
>JBOFBK010000440.1:0-5742 GCA_051645525.1 Dermatophilaceae bacterium
CACACCGAGCCGGGCAGGTACTTCCCGAGCTGGCCCACCAGGAACACCCCCGCCGCGGTCGGCACCGGCAGCCGGGTGCCGAGGTCGACGAGCAGGGTGCGCCAGCCGAGCGTGGTCAGCACCGGCGGCACCAGCCCGAACACGAACGCCGCGGCGAGGGGACCGGCATCCAGCCGGCCGAGCTCGGCGGACACCTCCGGCCAATTGCGCCCCAGGGTGGCGACGATCGCGGCGACGACCGCGGCGAGCAGCACGTACCGCAGGACCGTCAGCACCGTCGCGCGCCGGCTCCGCCGGGGCCGCGGCGCGCCGGCACCCGCGGCGGACGTCGGCTGCACGGCGCTCATCGGCGCCGGAAGGTCAGGCGGAGCACCGCGTAGGCCGGCGCGTCGGTGAGGCCGGCCGACCGGCGCGCGTCCGTCATCCGGGACAGCACGTCGCCGTCGAGGTCGCCGACGAGCACCAGACCGAGGTCGTCGGCCCGCGCGAGGATGCCGAACACGTCGGCCGGGCGTACGGCGAAGTCGGGCTCGTCGTCGCCGATGGGCACCGTCAGCACGAGCAGGCCGCCCGCCCGCAGGGCCCAGGACGCCTGGCTCAGCGCGAGATCGACGTCGGTGGCGGTGCACCCGCCCGGATGCAGCCGCGTCACGACGTCGAGGCTGGCGGTGTCGATGTCGAGCACCTCGACCGCAGCCCGCCGGCCGGTGAGCTCGAGCTCGACCGGGGCGTAGCCGAGCGCGCGGGCCCACCGCGAGAACGGACTGCCGGAACTGGACTCGTCGACCAGCACGGCGGCGCGCTGCCGGTCGTCGTGGATCCGGATGACGGCGGCCAGCGCCCCCAGTGCCGACCAGGCCGCCACCGGCTCACCCGGCCGGGGCAGGCCGAGCCCGCGAGCGACGACGACGGCGTCGAGCGCGTCGGCGTCGAGCGCCAGCAGGTCGGTGGGGCGCACCTGCTCGGGCAGGTCGGCAGGCCGCAGGCGCAGCGGCTCCCGCCGACGGTCGAGCAGCCGGGTCACCCTCGAACGCAGCCGTGCGGCCGGTCCGAGCGGCACCGCGGCGTGCCCCCGGCGGGCCTCGGGGAACGGTGCCGCCGCGAGCGCCTCGAGGCCACCGACGTAGTTGGCCCACGGGCCGGTGAGGTCGGGCGGGTGAACCTGGGCGGCGAGCTCGGCCACCGCGCCCGGCTCGGCGAGCCGGCGCAGCGCGTCGACCAGAGCGGCCCGGTCGCCCGGGGGGACGAGGATGCCGTCGACCCCGTCACGCACCTGGTCGGGGAACGTGCCGACGGTCGTGGCGAGCACCGGCAGACCGTGCGCCTGGGCGAGCAGCGCGTTCTGCGACGCGGTGGCGCTGCGGTAGGTGAGCGCGACCACGTCGTGCCGGGCCATCAGCCCGGCGATCCGCTCGGCGGGCACGTAGCCGCCGTGCACCTCGACCCGCCCCCCGAGCCGCGGGTCGGCCGCAAGCGCGCGCACCCGCTCGCCGGCGTCACCCCAGAGCTCGCCCGCCACGGTGAGCCGGGCGTCGGGGACGTCACGCAGCGCGTCGAGCAGCAGGTCGACCCCCTTGTACTCGCGCACGATGCCGAGCGAGAGCAGCCGCACCGGACCGTCGTGGTGCGGCCGAGGCTCGGGCGGCCCTCCGGGCAGATGCGGCGGGAGGTCGAGCTCGCGTACTCGACTGGCGCCCAGGGATGCCGCCATCCGGGCCTGCTCCTCGGAGTGCACGACCACGCCGTCGGCCTGCGAGAGCAGGGCGCGGACGAGCATGCGGTCCCCGGGGTGCCCCTCGTGCGGGAGAACGTTGTGGGCGACCACGACGACGCGCGGCCCGCGCGGCCGTCCGGCGCCGGCGGCACGGAGCAACGCCAGGTGGGCTGGCACGACGGCCGGGATGACGTGGACGACGACCAGCAGGTCGACGGTGCGGAGGCGCCGGCCGGTGCGCACCCAGGTATCCGGTCGTGCCCAGGACAGCGCCCGCACGGTGCGCGGGAACGGCTCGACGTCGGGCGCGCCGCCGGGCACTGCCGGCTCGCCCGGATAGAGAGCCGCCGGGTACAGGTGGCTCCAGGACACCAGGGTGGCCTCGTGGCCGGCCTCGGCGAGCTCGCGGGCCAGGGAGGTGGTGTGTGCCGCGACCCCACCCTTGTACGGGTGGGTGGGCCCGACGACGGCCACGGTGAGCGCGGCACCGGAGCCTGCGGACCCGTGGCCGCCGCCCGCCGCGGCGGGCTCAGACACCGTCGCGCGACCTGACGACGAGGTCGGAGAGCAGGGCGAGCGAGGCGATCATGATGCCGCTGACGACGAGGAGCACGGTGCTCGCCGGGAAGTAGAACGGATGGCGCACCATGTCGACGAGCGCCTTGACGACCCCGACGACGAGCAGCCACAGCGCGGGAGGCATCAGCACCTTGAGCGGGTCGAAGTACATGACCATGCGCAGCACCTGGAGGATGTACCGGTAGGCGTCGTTGACGAAGTGGAACTTGCTCGTGCCGGCACGTTTGGCGTAGGTGGTGTCGACGTATTTGATGTCGTGCTGGTTGGACAGGAACGCGATGGTGATCGTCGTGACGCAGGAGAACCCGGCGGGCAGCAGCCGCAGGTAGGGCAGCGAGACGTCGCGGCGGAACGCGCGCAGCCCCGAGTTGAGATCGGGGATGCGGGTCTTGGTGAGCCACTCGGCGACCTTGCGGATGAACCACTTCGCGGGCACCCGAGCCCACTTGTGGGTGCCCTCCTCCGTCGTGCGCGCACCGACGACCTGGTCGTAGGTGGAGTCATCGCGCAGGATCCGTACGAGCTCGGGGATGCGCTCGTTCTCGTAGGTCAGGTCGGCGTCGGTCCACACGACAACGTCGCCGCGGGCGAGCTGGGTGCCGATCCGGCGGGCGGTGCCGCTGCCGCCGTTGCGGCGGAAGGGGAGCACCCGCACCTTGGGGTAGCGGTGCTGAGCCTGCCGCAGCACCGCGAGAGTGTTGTCGGTGCTGGAGTCGTCGATGCAGAGCAACTCGTACACGAACTCGCTGGCGTCCAGGGCCGCGCTGATTCGTTCGATCTCGGCGAACACGTGCGCGCCCTCGTTGTAGCAGGGCAGCACGACCGTGACATAGGGCTTGGGGCCGGCGCCGTGCGGGCCGTCCTCGACCGGATAGGTGTGGTGTCCGATCCGTGCGACCGCCGCACCGACGGTCCACGGGTCGGATGCCGGCCGGCCGGGAGGAGCAGCGCCGGGGCTGACATCGGCAGGCACCCCGAGCACCGACGTGGCCCCGGCGGTGCCCGCGCCGCGCACCTCGCCGTGACCTCGGGCCGCGGCTCCGCCGTCGACGGCGTGCACCACAGGGTCGAGGTCGCCTCCGGCCAGCTCGCCGGTGCGTACGACGATGCGCTCGGTGGGAGCCGCGTGCACGCTCGCCGTCTGCCCGGTGGACTCCCCGGCGACCGGATCGCTGCCGCCTGCCGCAGTCGACACGGGGCGGTCCCCCGCGATCGGAATGGAACCGTCTCCAGCGACGGGCGTGAGGCGGCCCGCCACGATTGGAGTGGTGTCGTCGTGCTGGGTCATCGGCGCGAGCCTACCCGCGCCCCGCCACCACCCCGGACCACGCGCCCCTCCCCCGCGGGACCCGGAGCATCCCGCCAAGTCATGGCGACATAGCACCCTGAGTCGACGACAACCCGATGAGCGGGCGGGATGCCCCTGATCCCGCACGAGCGCGACATCGACGAGCTGCATCCGTCACGCCCGCGCGACCGCATCCTCACGCGCGGCGACCGTATCCGTCACGCGCGGAGGCATCCGTTGCCCGCGCGGAGGCATCCGTCGCCCGCGGCCACTGCATCCGTCACGCGCGGCTGCTGCATCGGTCATGTGGGGCTACCGTCGGGCTCATGATCATCGTGGCGGGATCGCTCCGCGTGAAGCCGGCCAAGCGCGAGCGGTATCTCGAGCTCGTCGCCACGGTCGCTCCAGGAGCGCGGCGGGCGCCAGGGTGTGCCACGCCCGTCGGACAGGTCTCCGCGGCCCCCGCGGGCGACGTCGGTCGTCGCCTCAGCGGATGACGACCGCCCACCTCCCGCTCAGGCGCTCGCGACCAGCCGGGCCACCGCCTTCTCGACGGCCGCCTGACGCTTCTCCGGGGTCGGGTACCGGCGGCGGAGCGTGCCGGCGATGGTGACGCCGTCCTCGTACTGCTCGACGACCCGAGGGTCGATGTACGAGCCGCGGGCCACGGTCGGGGTGTTGCCCAGGTAGGCGGCGACCTCCTCGACGGCCGCCTTCACCGCTCGCCTCCGGGAGCGCTCGCTGTGCCCCGGCTCGGGTGTCTCGGCAAGTGCGACCGCGGCGAGCACGGTGGCGTGCCAGGTGCGGAAGTCCTTGGCGGTGAGGTCGTCGGCGACCAGCTCGGCGAGGTAGGCGTTGACCGCCGCGGCGTCCAGGGGTGACCACCGGCTCCCGTCGCGGTAGGCGAGCAACCGGTCGCCGCCACCACGGCGGCGGCGCATGTGCATGAGGGCGTCGACGACCTGTGGGTCGCTGATGGTGATGGTGTGCTCGACGCCCGACTTGCCGGTGAACGAGAACACCAGGTCCTCGCCCCGGCGGCGCACGTGTCGCTTCTCCAGGGTCGTCAGCCCGAAGGACCCGTTCGCATCGGCGTAGGCGTCGCTCCCGATCCGGAAGTACCCGAGGTCCAGCAGCCGGGTGGCGGTCGCGGTGGCGCGCACGAGCGGCATCCCGTCGCCCACCAGGTCGGACACGATGCGTTCGCGGGCGGCGGCGAGCCGGGCCCCCGCGCCGGCCACCCGGTCGAACTTCAGCTGGTCGCGCTTGGCCCGCCACACCGGGTGGTAGAGGTACTGCCGCCGGCCGGCCGCGTCGGTGCCGACGGCCTGGATGTGGCCGTTCGGCCACGGGCAGATCCACACGTCCCGCCACGCCGGTGGGATGACGAGTGCGCGCACCCGTGCGACGTCCTCGGCGGCGAGGGCGTTCCCGTCGGCGTCGCGGTACGAGAAGCCCTTGCCCACCCGGCGGCGTGTCCACCCCGCCGACCGAGGGTTGACTCGCCGCAGCCGTGACATGCTCGTGCGTCTACCCGCGCGGCCGTCGGGCAACCCTGTGCGGCAGTCAGGTTCGACAGCACCGACGTCAGCGCACGGCTCCCTCGACGATGACAGCGAGCTCGGCGACGGCGGCGTCCAGGGGCGCAGAGCTGCCCTCGGCGCGGGCCAGGGCGACCGCGCCCTCGACCGTAGCCACGATGGTGACAGCGAGCCGCGGCGCCCGTTCCTCCGGCACGCCGCTGGCGACGAGCGACTCGGTGAGGGCGCGGTTCCACTCCTCGAACACCGCGTGCGCCGTGGCGTGGTGACGAGGGTCGGTGGCTGTCGCCGCAGCGAGCACGGTGCAGCCCTGGCGGTAGCCGGTGCGCTCGAGGATCCGCCGCCACGCGTCGGCGAACACGGCCAGTGCGCTGGCCGTGCCCTGCATCCGCGACGCCTCGAGCGCCTCCACGATCTGCCGGCCGACGAGGGTCACGGCCTCGTCGACGAGCTGGGCCTTGCCGCCGGGGAAGTAGTGGTAGGTGGAGCCGAGCGGCACCCCCTCGGTGTCGGCGAGCACCCGCAGGCTCATCGCGTCGACTCCCTGGCACCCGATGATGCGGGCGGCGCCCACGACCATGCGCTCGCGAGTCGCCCGCGGTGGGCGGGTCGCGGCCGGG
>JBOFBK010000441.1:0-1822 GCA_051645525.1 Dermatophilaceae bacterium
CCGGCACCGGGCGGGCGAGCAGCCGTCCCCCGCGGGTCGACCGCAGCGCCACAGCACGGAGCAGGTGAGGGTCGTCGGAGTCGACGTGCTTGCCCCCGACGATCCCGGTGGACGGGGACCGTCGCCAGGCGTCGACGAGACCGGCCAGCGCCTCGCGCTCCGGCTCGGTGCCGACCGGCAGGAACCACACGAGCGTCGGGTCGCCGACCTGGTCGCGGACGGCCCGCCACGCCGCAGTGCGCAGCGGCACCCGGGGGTCGACCGTCGCCTCTCGGACGGGAACCGAGGTATGGGCCCGGGCCGCCCAGAGGACCGCGGCGACGTCGTCGTCATCCGGGCCCCTCGCGCCGTCGGTGCGGTCGAGCACGAGGACGGCGTCGGGGGCGAGGTTCTGACCGAGCACGGCGTCGAGCAGCTCGGCCAGCCCGCGCGGGTCGGTGCGCGTGACGAGGACCGCGGTGACGGTCGGCGCGACCTCCCCGGCCGGGTCGGCCGAGGTGCTGGGCGGGCGGGAGGGAGCCAGCGTCATGTGGGGGACGGGTGGAGGAGGCGAGCCCGCCTCAGACCGCGCGCTTCTTCAGCTTGCGGCGCTCACGCTCGGACATCCCGCCCCAGATGCCGAAACGCTCGTCATTGGCGAGGGCATACTCGAGGCACTCGGACCGCACCTCGCAGCCCACGCAGACCTTCTTCGCCTCTCGGGTGGACCCACCCTTCTCGGGGAAGAACGCCTCGGGATCGGTCTGTGCACACAGAGATCGTTCCTGCCAGCCGAGCGCGCCCTCCTCCGCGCCCTCCTCGGCGAGCGAACCGTCGATCGCGAACAGCTCGTGCATGGTGCCTCCTGACCCTCGACCCGAGTGCGCCGGCCGGGCCCACCGGAACACATGACTGAAATTACACGCGTGTCATGCACCCGACGTCAAGCCCGTTGGTGATACTGCGCAGATCTCGTGTTCGCCTGCGACCGTGGTACGCCGGACGCTAAGGTTCGCGTTTTTTACCCTCTCCCACGGCCGGTCATTCCCGTGCCACAGGACCCGGGCGGACCCGGTGCGACACCGGCCCCGGCCGCTGCCTGAGAGACTTCGGCACATGCGCATCACCGCCATCTCCGGCGGGGTGGGCGGCGCCCGCTTCATCCGCGGCCTGCGCCACCACCTCGACACCACCCCCGGCCTCAGCGACTCCCACGTCACGGTCGTGGCCAACACCGGCGACGACATCACGCTCTTCGGCCTGCGCGTGTGCCCCGACGTCGACACCCTGCTCTACACCCTCGGCGGCGGCATCCACGAGGGCCAGGGGTGGGGGCGGGCCGAGGAGTCGCACCGGGTCCAGGGCGAGCTGGCCGCCTACGGGGCCGACCCGCAGTGGTTCTCCCTCGGCGACCTCGACATCGGCACGCACATCGTGCGCTCGCAGTGGCTGGGTCAGGGGATGCCGCTCAGCGGGGTCACCGCCCGGCTCGCCGACCGTTGGGGCCTCCCGGCGCAGGGCCTGTCCCTGCTGCCCATGACCGACGTACCCGTCGAGACCCACGTCGTCGTGGACGACCCGTCGGCCGAGGGCGGCGAGCGCGCCATCCACTTCCAGGAGTGGTGGGTCCGGCACCAGGCGGCCCTGCCGGCGCGGCGCTTCGTCGTCGCCGGGCTCGACCGAGCACCGGCCGCGCCCGGGGTCCTCGACGCCATCCGCACCGCCGATGTCGTGATCCTGCCGCCGAGCAACCCGGTGGTGTCGATCGGCATCGTGCTCGGCGTGCCCGGGGTGCGCGACGCGCTGCGGGGCACGTCGGCACCGGTGGTCGGGGTGTCGCCGC
>JBOFBK010000442.1:0-2103 GCA_051645525.1 Dermatophilaceae bacterium
CTAGATATCCCACGGTTCTAACGTGTCAAGCGGCAAGGGTGTGGCGGTGGGCCCAGGCGGTGTTCTCGTCGTAGGTGGTTCGGGAGGCGAGGCAGCCGTGGAGGATGCCGACGAGGCGGTTGGCCAGGGCGCGTAGGGCGGCGTGGTGGGTCGCTCCGCGGGCGCGGTGCTCGTCGTAGTAGGCGCGGGCACCGGTTGAGGCGGTCAGGGCGGCGAAGGCCTGCTGGTACAGGGCGTCGGCCAGGCGCTGGTTGCGTGCGTGCCGGGCCAGGACGGCCCGTTTGAGGCCGGAGGCTCGGGTGATCGGGGCCATGCCGGAGTAGTTCTTGCGGGCGCGGACGTCGGCGTACCGGTCTGGGTCGTCGCCGAACTCGGCGAGCACCCGGGCTCCGAGGATCGCGCCGAGGCCGGGTTGGCTGGCAAGGATCTCAGCGTCCGGGTGCTGGCCAAAACACTTCTCCACCTGCCCGGCGAGGTCCTCGACCTGGGTGTTGGTGGCGGTGATCACGGCGACCAGGGCGAGGGTGGCGGCGGCGTACCCGGGCACCACACCCTCAAGGGCGGGGAGCTGCTCGGCACTCAGCGCGGCGTGGATCCGGGTAGCGGCCTTGGTGAGGTTGCGCTGTCGTCCGGCATTACGCAGCAGGCGTTCGATGCGTCCGATGGTCAGCTGGTGACCGGCGTCCGGCGAGGGTGCAACGGCCAGTACCGCGAGGGCGTCCCGGCCGGCGAGCTCGTCACCGAACGCGACCAGCGCCGCGGGGTAGTACTCCCGCAGCCTGGAGCGCAGGCTGTTGGCGTGCCGCTGCCGGGACCAGACCAGCGACTGGTGGGTGCGGGCCAGGATCTTGACCTGTTCGGCGAGCGCCGAGTCGCCAGCGATGGGGCGGTGGTGGGCTGCGTCGAGGCGGACAATCTCAGCCAGCACGTGCGCGTCGCCGGGATCGGACTTGGCGCCCGCTGACGCGTGTCGACCGCGGTATCGGGCCGCCTGGGCTGGGTCGATCGGGTACACCGTGTACCCCGACGCGAGCAGCGCCTGGACCCACGGGCCGCGGTCGGTCTCGATGCCGACCACCACCTTGGCCGGATCAGCATCGTCATCGAGATGGTCGGCGACCAGCTCGTGCAGCTTGGTCATCCCGACCAACCCTTCGGGAAGCCGACGCCGGACCAGCACCGCCCCGTCGTCGGCTTGGACCTCAATGTCGTGATGGGCCTCCGCCCAGTCGTCACCGATGAACATCGATTCCGCGCACCTTCCTCGCTCGAACGGTTTCCTGTCGAGCCGGTGGCGAGGAGACCCGCGCGACCTAATGGATCAGTGCTCACCAACCGGGGCACGACATCCCACCAGCACTCACGCCTCCACGCCGACCGCCGGGCGCACGATCTAGCCGTAGGCCTCAAAGGCCTGGCTCGGGCAGTGCTGACCCGGACGGCGGCTCGGACACCATCCTGAACCAAACCTCAGCCGGTGCACCTCCATTAGGCTCACGGCCACCGGCGCCGCTCTCGGAGCCGGGCGAGCGTCATCCGCACCCAGGGAGGGACACCGGTGGGAGTCACCGTCGAGTTCTGCGGCGAGCGGTTCGTCGCGCCCGAGGACCGGCCCTTGACCATCGGCCGGGTCGCCGACGTCGAGGTCGACGACAACCCGTACCTGCACCGGGTGTTCCTGCAGGTGCACCGCGAGCACGAGCTGTGGTGGCTCACCAACATGGGGTCCACGCTCACCGCCACGGTCGCCGACGCCAAGGGCCTGTTCCAGGCGTGGCTCTCCCCGGGTGCACGCATCCCGCTCGCCCTCGATGCGTTCACGGTGTGGTTCACCGCCGGGCCCACGACGTACGACCTCGACCTCCTGGTCAGCGACACCCCGTTCGTGTCGGTCGAGACCGCGCCCGAGCTGGAGCCCGAAGAGTCAGAGGGCGAGACCACCGTCGGGCGGGTCTCATTGACCCCCGACCAGAAGCTGCTCGCCGTCGCCCTGTGCGAGGGGTTCCTCCGGTCGAACCACGTCGGCGCGGGGCAGATCCCCAGTAGTGCGGATGCCGCCGGGCGGCTCGGCTGGACCGTCACCAAGTTCAACCGCAAGCTCGA
>JBOFBK010000443.1:0-4133 GCA_051645525.1 Dermatophilaceae bacterium
GGCCGAGCACGATCTCGATGTCGCGATGAAGCAGGCCGTGCGCCGGTCGTGCGTCGAGCAGCAGGTGCCCGCCACGTTGCGGTTGCGGGTGGTGCAGCGGATCACCGTGGTCCGTACCGAGCTCGAGGGCTGAGCCCTCCCGCTCCTGCTCGCTGTTCGTCGGGTTCTCGACGCGCTCGCTGTACGCCGGGTCTCGACGCGAGCGGATTCCGGGTCAGGCGGATGCCGGAGCCGGCCGATCTGTGGACAGCGCGGGCGCCGCGTCGGTGGTCCCGGAAGGCGACGGTCTGGCCCTCTTCGTGTCGTCCACAGATCACCGAGATTCGTGGAATTCCGACACTCGATGCGGCACCCTGGAATGCTCCAACCGTCCTGCTTGGGCTGAACACGGCTGTCTCTCAGTTGTTTTGGAGTTTTCCACAGGTTTGGTGAAGTCCTTGTGGCACGGATTCGGTGGCTGCGACCCTCCGTTGCACCGGACGCCTTGGGGTTGGCTCGGGGTGGCGGTTCAGTCAAGGAGGAACGTGATGAGACATCTCATCCGAATGCTCGGCGTCATGCTCGCCATGGTCGGGCTCGTGGGCGCGCTGGGGGCGTCCGCGACCGCGGCCCCAACCGAGGCGGCGGCCGCCCTGCCCGCCGCCTCGGCCGCGCCGGCCGTAAGCACAGCCGCCGATCCGAGCACGCCAGTCGATCTCGTGCCGGCGCCCTCGTATGCTGTCAAGAAGGATGGCGTCACGATCATCCCGTTGGTTACCACTGAAGAGATGCGGCAGATCATGGCCGGCTACAAAATCCAACTCAAGTGGTGGGGCGCCCGGGTGCTTTTCTCCCGCGCTGAGACTGGCAAGATCGACGACAGCACCAAGGCGTGCTCCGCCACCATCGCCGCTTTGGCGATACCCGTGGTTGGCCAAGCCTTGGCGGCAGGCTGCGGGGCGCTTACCGTGACCGCGTGGTCTGCGGTTCAGCAGCGTAAGTGCCTCACCGCCGACGCGCGCATCGTGTTCCCTACCGGCGTTCGCCCGTGGATCGCGACGTGCGAACAGTAAGGTTCTTGACCAATAGATGAGAGGGACGACCATGTCAGGTGCCGAGTTGGCCATAACATCTGTGGGTTTTGTCGTCGGCGCAGCGGCAGGTGTATTCGTCGCCGCGTTGTGGCGGCGTACGCACTGGGCCGTATTGGTTGTGAGCGCCGCGGCCATTGCGGCGGTCGCATACCTGATTGACGGGTCGGTCGGTGGCGACGCCGGAACGGGCCTGGTTGCTGGCGCGTGCATTGGAGTTGTCGCGGCGTCCGTCGCACGTTCTTGGCGAGAGACCCGAACCGCTCGCTAGAGCATCCGCAGTGGTGCCCCGTCCTCTGCCTGTCCGAGGGCGGGGCGCTTCTGCTGTCGCGCGCCACGATCGGGGTTGGCAAGCCCTCAGTGCCCGCTTGTCGTGAACTCGAACGGCATGCTGTCGTCGCCTGGTCGGACGGCTTCCCTCGCCGGGATCGCCGAGTTATCCACAGGAAAACAAGCGGGCTTCCGTTCCGGCCGTCGCCGTTCCTAGGCTGGTCGGGTCCGACAGAGGTGGGGCGAGCACTCGGTGATCGCGCAGTTGCCGACGGGTAGCGGTCGCCGGGTGCTCGTCTCGGCACGAGTCGTCCGATCCCGTTGGGAGAGGGCTACTGCGGTGGCGGCCTGGCGTTCACAACTTCGTGCGGTCGGGTGGATGCGGTGGTGAAGCGTGGTCAGTCCCAGGCGGTGAGGATGCGGCGGCCGGCGATGGTCGTGCGGTAGACGACGGTGGGGCCGACGCGCGCGGCCTTGATCAGGCCAGCGTTCTTCAACGCAGCCAGGTGGGACGACACGGTGCTGGGTGGTAGGCGGAGCTGTCTGCTCAGCGACCTCGGGTGGTGCGGGCCGCTGCTGGCGATGGTCGTCAGGACGGTGGACCGTCCCGACCCGAGCATTGCCGTGAGTGGAGCGTCGCGGGGAGGTGGTGACCCGCGTTGGGGGAGTGAGCGCACCGCGAGTGACGGCACGGTGAGCCCGAGATGCAGGTCCCGGAGCGTGACTCCATCCTCCAACTCGTGGGCGGTCAGCATGCACTGCGTGCTGGCGAGCATCGGGTAGATGACCATGCTCCGGACTGGCGGAAGGATCGGGAGTGCGGACGCTACCGATGGCCACCGGAGCGTGTCGTCCACCCGCGCCAGGTGCGGATGGGTTGCCGACAGCAGGGCCGGTCCTTGACCGGTGCCGACGGCGATGGCGATGTTCTCGACCTGGGCCCGCAGGCGGGCCTCGAAGTCGGGGACGAGTGGACGGAACACGGTGTGCTCGAACCTGCCCAACGCCGCGGCGAACTCGGTGAGCTTGCGCCGCGGATGTGTTTCCCACCCGGCAAGGCCGCAGTCTCGCCCCCCGTTCACCGCGACCTGCTCCGCGACAGTGTCCGGCGAGGTGTCCCGCAGCTGCTCCAGCGCGCTGGACAGCGGTCGATAGCCCGCCCCGTTGAACTCGAGGAAGAAGTGGGGGAGCCCGGACGACTGGGCCGAAGGAGCCACCATCGGTTTCAACGGCCGGAGGTCCGTGGTTCGCGCGAGCCGGTCTGCCGCCGAGACAACCGCGCGCGGCAGCATGTACCGGCCCGGACCGAGCATCTCGTAGACGCCGGTGAGCAGGCTCAGGTACGGGTCGGCGCCGACCAGGATCCGCATCTCGTCGGGCTGCCCGACCCGCAGGTTGACTTCACACGTCGCCATGTTGGTGCTCCCGTCTCAGTCCCAGGCGGTGAGGATGCGGCGGCCGGCGATGGTCGTGCGGTAGACGACGGTGGGGCCGACGCGCGCGGTCTTGATCAGGCCGGCGTTCTTCAGCGCAGCGAGGTGGGACGACACGGTGCTGGGTGGCATCCGGAGGTGTCTGCTCAGCGACCTCGGGTGGTGCGGGCCGCTGGTGGCGATGGTCGTCAGGACGGCAGACCGACCCGGCCCCAGCAACGACGTGAGTGAGGAATCGCGGCGAGGAGATGAGTCTCGTTGGGGGAGCGACCGCAGCGCGAGGGACGGCACCGTGATCGCCAGGTCCACCGTTCGGAGCGGAACACCATCTGCATCGTTGTTGGACATCAAGGACCTGGTGCTGCCGGCCATCGGGTAGATCACCAGGTTGCGTCTTGTCGGTTGCTTCGTGGGCGGCGGCGGAACCGTTGCCCACCGGAGCCTGTCGTCAAGTCTGGTGAGCCGCGGGTGGATCGCCGAGACCACCGCTGGGCCTTGGCCGGTGCCGATGGCAATCGCGAGGTTCTCGACCTGGGTCCGCAGCCGGGCTTCGAAGTCGGGGACGAGCGGGCGAAACACCGAGCGCTCGAACTCCGACAATGCACTGATGAACGTGTTCAGCTTGTGCCGTGGACGCGCCGCCCACCCGGAGAGGCCGTGGTGTGGACCCGCGTAGGTCTCGTGACGAGTGACCTGCTCCACGATCACGTCCGCGGGGGTGTCGCGGAGGCGGTCGAGTGCGACCGGCATCGGCTCGAAGCCTGGACCTGCGGGCTCGAGGAGGAAGTGCGGGAGCCCGGCCGAAAGGGCGGACGGCGCCAGCATCGGTTGCAGCGCTCGAAGGTCGAGGTTCCGTGCGAGCTGATCTGCCGCCGAGACGACCTCGCGCGGCAGCAGGTGCCGTTGCGGACCGAGCATCTCGAACACCGCCACGAGAACACTGAACAGCGGGCTGCCACCCACGAATATCCGCATCTCGTCCGGCTGCCCGATCCGCAGGTCGACCTCGTACGTCGCCATGTCCTCGCCCGTCTCAGTCCCAGGCGGTGAGGATGCGGCGCCCGGCGATCGTCGTGCGGTAGACGACGGTGGGGCCGACGCGCGCCGTCTGGACCAGGCCGGCGTTCTTCAACGCGGCCAGGTGCTGTGACACGGTGCTGGGCGGCATCCGGAGCTTCGTGCTCAGCGACTTTGTGGCGTGACCATTGCCGGTAGCGATCACCGTCAGCACGGCCGACCTCCCCGACCCGAGTAGCGCGGCGAGCGGAGTATGGGGTAGCGGAGACGAGCTTCCTCGAGGCAGCGTTCGTAGTGCAAGGGACGGAACGGTAAACGCGAGGTCGACTGTTCTGGGTGCGAC
>JBOFBK010000444.1:0-9658 GCA_051645525.1 Dermatophilaceae bacterium
ACATGACCGCCGAGCGCTGGGGACGGGTCGTCAACCTCTCCTCGTCCTCGGCACAGGGCAACCGCGGCCAGGCGAACTACTCGGCGGCCAAGGCCGGGCTGCAGGGGTTCACCAAGACCCTCGCCGTCGAGCTCGGCCGATTCGGGGTCACGGCGAACGCGGTGGCGCCGGGCTTCATCAAGACCGACATGACGCGCGCCACGGCCGAGCGGATGAAGGTCTCGTTCGACGACTTCGTCGCGCACAGCGCGGCACAGATCCCGGTCGGGCGGATCGGCCAGCCCGAGGACATCGCCGCCGCCATCGCGTTCCTCGTGTCCGAAGGGGCCGGCTTCGTCTCCGGTCAGGTGCTCTACGTCGCCGGCGGCCCGCTGGACTGATGGTGAGGATGGAGCACCACCATCATTCTCACCGTCACAGGCCGAGGTCGCGGCCGATAAGCTCCTTCATGATCTCGTTGGAGCCGGCCCAGATCTTCGTCACGCGGGCGTCACGCCAAGCCCGGGCGACGCGGTACTCGTTCATGAACCCGTAGCCGCCGTGCAGCTGCACGCACTCGTCGAGCACGTCGTTCTGCACCTGGGCGCTCCACCACTTCGCCTTGGCGGCGTCGACCGCGGTGAGCCGGCCCTCGGCGTGTGCCTCGATGCAGTCGTCGACGTACGCCTCGGCGACCTCGATCGAGGTGAGCAGCTCGGCGATCTTGAACTTGTTGTGCTGGAAGCTCCCGATCGGCTGGCCGAACGCCTGGCGCTCCTTCGCGTACTCGATGGTCTCGAGGAGGATCTGCTTGGCATGCGCGACATTCGCACAGGCCGCGCCGACCCGCTCCTGCGGCAGGCGCTGCATCATCGCGACGAAACCCATCCCCTCCTCACCGATCCGGTTGGCGTCGGGCACCCGCACGTCGGAGAAGAACAGCTCGGCGGTGTCGCTCTCCTCCTGGCCGACCTTGTCGAGCTTGCGGCCCCGGGTGAAGCCCTCCATGCCGTCCTCGACCATGAACAGGGTGATCCCCTTGGCGCCCTTGCTCGGGTCGGTGCGCGCCGCGACGATGACGAGGTCGGCCTGGTAACCGTTCGTGATGAAGGTCTTGCTGCCGTTCATCACCCAGTGGTCGCCGTCGCGCACCGCGGTGGTCTTGAGCGCGGCGAGGTCGGACCCGCCGCCCGGCTCGGTCATCGCGATCGCGCAGATCTTCTCGCCGGCGGCCATCGCCGGCAGCCACCGCTCCTTCTGCTCCTGAGTTCCGAGGTCGACGAGGTAGGGCGGGCACACGTCGGAGTGGATGCCGAAGCACGAGCCGACCGCGGCGTTGAAGCCACTGATCACCTCGGCCGCGATGGCGTTGAAGCGGTAGTCCTCGGCGCCCATCCCCCCGAACTCCTCGGGGATGTCGAGGCCGAACAGCCCCTGGGCACCGGCCTCCTTCCACAGGTCGCGGTCGATCGACTTCACCTCGAGCATCTGCTCGGCGCGCGGCCGGAGCGTGCGCTCGACGAACTCCTGCACCGAGGCGCGGAAGTCCTCGTGCGTCGACGAGTAGATGTTGCGGGGCATGGTGCTCCTCCTGGCGGCTCGGGTCTCGACGGTCGGCGACGGCGGCGACATCGGGTGATGACGACCCGTTCCATGACTAAGCGCTTGCTTAGTCTCGTAGCCGTACGGCATGCTGTCAACCGTGCTGCCCACCCCGTCGAGGACCGAGGACGACGTCCTCGCCGCACTCGCCCCCGAGGGCGGGCGCTCGGCATCCGTCGACGGGGTCACCGACACGGTGCTGCGGGTGATGCTCGCTGCAGCCGACGCCTTCGCCGAGCACGGCTTCCCCGCCACCACCACTCGTGACATCGCCTCCCGCGCCGGCCTGTCGCCCGCCGGCGTCTACGTGCACTTCGCGAGCAAGGAGGAGCTGCTGTTCGAGCTGAGCCGTCGCGGCCACGCGAGGGGCCGCGACCTGCTCGTGGCCGCCGCCGCATCCGCGGCCACGCCCACCGACGCACTCCGGGCCATCGTCGGAGGGTTCTCCCGGTGGCACGCCGAGCACCACCAGCTCGGGCGCATCGTCCAGTTCGAGTTCCGCCACCTGCGCGCCGACCACCGCGACGAGGTGCTCACCCTGCGCAAGGAGATCGACGAGGTGGTGGCCGAGGTGCTCCGCGCCGGGGTGGCGACCGGCGAGTTCGACGTCGCCGACGTGAACGGCACCGCACTCGCCCTGCTGTCGATGGCCGTCGACGTCTCCCGGTGGTACGCACCGGGGATGCGCCGGACCCCGGCCGACCTGGAGCGGTCGTACGGCGAGCTCGCCCTGCGGCTGGTCGAAGCCCACCGCTGAGCCACACCAGGCGGCACAGCCGTCTCACGGGTATGGTGTCGCGGTGACCAGCGCCGACATCGCGTCCGTCGCGGCTCGAACCGTCCCCGGTCACGGGGGCTCGCCGTCGATCGCCGTCTCCGACTACTGGTGGTACACCGCCCGCGCCGACCTCCTCGAGGTGGCGCTGCGCCGATACGTGCAGGGCGCTACCACCGCCCTCGACCTGGGCAGCGCCGACGGCCCGAGCGCCGGCTGGTTCCGCGAGACCGCGCAACGCACCGTCTCGCTCGACATCGACCCCCGGGGGCTCGAGGCCGGCGGCGTGTGCGGCTCCGCACTCGCCCTGCCCTTCCCGGATGCCGCGTTCGACGCCGTCGCCGCGTTCGACGTCATCGAGCACTGCGAGCCCGAGGCCGCCGCCCTCGGCGAGGTGCACCGGGTGCTCCGGCCCGGCGGCGTGTTCGTCATGTCGGTGCCCGCCTACACCTGGGCGTGGACCGACTTCGACATCGCCAACGGACACCACCGGCGCTACACCCGGCCGCGCGCCGTCGCGGCCCTGGAACGAGCCGGGTTCACCGTCGAGCGAGCCACCTACGGCTTCACCGCGGTGTTCCCGATGTTCGCCGCCGAACGCCTGGTGCGCAAGGTGACCCGGCGCCGGCCGCACACCGCAGCCGACATCGTCGACGTCCCGCGCCTCCCCCGCCCGCTCAACACCGCCCTGCGCCGCATCTGCCGCGCCGACGAGGCGGCGCTCCACCGCCGCGACCTGCCGTTCGGCTCCTCGGTGTTCGTCGCCGCCACCCGGCCGCGCTAGCCGTCGAGCGGCCCGCCGGCCACCACCCGGGCCCGCACGTCGGCTGCGGTGGTGGACAGGCCGGCCGCGAGCGTCGTGGACGCGAGCACGTCGACCTGGGGCCACACCACCGACCGGAAGCGGAGGTCGAGCACCTGCCCGGCTCCCGGCGGGGGTACCGGGATGACGCGCAGCGGCCGGCGCAGCACCCGCCGTGCCACGCCGACCAGGTGCCCCACGGTCACCGGCCGCCCCGAGGCGAACACCTTCGTGACGACCGTCCCGGGTGGTCCGGCGAGCGAGCGGATGACGGCCGCGGCCGTCATCCGGCCGGCGTCCGCCGCGTAGAGGTAGTCGCGGATGGTGTCCATCGAGACGTAGACCGGGAGCGGGCGTCCCGTGGCGTCGGCGAGACACAGCTGGGAGAGCAGGCCCTGTGGCTTCCCGAGCACCTGCCCCGGGCCGTAGACGTTGCTGAACCGGCCCATCACCGCGCGACAACCGGTGTCGTCGAGCACATCGGTGAGGGTTCGCTCCATGGCCAGCTTCGTGCGGCCGTAGGCCACCAGCGGTCGCGGCTCGGTCCGCTCGTCGAACGGTGGGTGCGCGGAGCCGGCGTGGAGGCCGCCGGCAGAGGATGCCAGGAAGACCACGCCGTTGTCGCCGTCTGCGGCGGCCCCGCCGAGCGCCGACAGCGCCTGCTCGAAGACGCGAAGCTCGGCCGCGAGCGACGCCTCGCCGGTGGCCACGACCCCTGCTCCCGCGCACCAGGCCACCGCCCAGGGACGCCCGGCCCGGCACCGTGCGAACTCGCCGAACGCCGTCATCAGTGCATCGACTGCGGAGGGCTCCGCGCCCCACGGCACTCGCGCTGCGGTGACTTCGACGCCCGCGGCGCGCAGCCCGGCGACGACGTTGCGCCCGACCAGCCCGCCAGCCCCGACGACGAGAGCGAGCGGGACGTTCACCTGTCGTCCGGTCGGGGCTCGATCACCGATCGTGGCGACTCCCGCCCGAGCGGACCGTCGAAGCGGTCTCGTACCGGGAGGTAGAGCGGCTTGCCCATCGCCATGTCGACGGCCATGCCGACGTACTCGGCGATGACACCGAGGCTGAACAGGATGATGCCCGTGGCCGCCATCAGCAGCACCATGGTCGAGGTCCAGCCCGGCACCTCCCACCAGTCCGCGGCTCGCCCGACCACCAAGGCCACCCCGACCAGCGGCGCGAGCAGCACAGCGCCGGCACCGGTGGCGCTCACCCACCGCAACGGCGTGGTCCCGCTCGAGAGCACCAGCCGCCAGAAGTGCGACACCAGCCGGCGCAGGTCGTACCCCGAAGGCCGGTCACCTTCGGCGCGCATCTCCATCGGACACGTCGCGACCCGGCGAGCCACCCAGGCGATCGCGACATCGAGGTAGATGCCGGGCCCGGCGTAGGCGGCGACCGACCGGCCCACCTCGCCGAGCACCAGCCGGTAGCTGAAGAAGTCGCCCGCGGGCGCGTCGTTGGCCAGCCGGGACACCACCCACTTGGCGCCGCGCGAAGCCACGTTGCGCAGCGCACTGTGCGGTGGCACGTTGCTGGGCCGCGCATAGACGACGTCGGCTTGTTCGTCCATGGCGGTGTCGAGGAGGTCGGCGATGCGGGCCGGGTCGTGCTGGCCGTCCTCGTCCATCGTCACTACCCATTCCCCACCGGATGCCGCGATACCGGCGAGGGTGGCGGCGTGCTGGCCGAAGTTGCGGCTCAGCCACACCGGCCGGACCCAGTCGTGAGTGGCCTGGAGCTCACGGATGACGGCGTCGGACCCGTCAGGCCCGCAGTCGTCGACCAGCACCACCTCGGTGACCCGGTAACGGCGACCCGACGGAGTCGTGCGCTCGGACACCGACGCAGCCAGCTCGGCGACGAGCGCGGCGAGGGTCCGTGACCCCTGGTAGACCGGCACCACCACGGACACCAGATGCGGAGGGCTGGGCTCGCGATCCACGGCCACCACCCTAGTGGGGCACGACGAGGCGTCGCCGGGCGGCGCGCGGACCGGCGTGCCGGCCCTTCAGTCGCGGGTGAGCTTGCGGTAGGTGACCCGGTGCGGTCGAGCGGCATCCTCACCGAGACGCTCGATCTTGTTCTTCTCGTACGCCTCGAAGTTGCCCTCGAACCAGTGCCACTTCGCCGGGTTCTCGTCGGTGCCCTCGTAGGCGAGGATGTGGGTGACCACCCGGTCGAGGAACCATCGGTCGTGGCTGATGACGACGGCGCATCCGGGGAACTCCAGGAGCGCGTTCTCGAGCGATCCGAGCGTCTCGACGTCGAGGTCGTTGGTGGGCTCGTCGAGGAGCAGCAGGTTGCCGCCCTCCTTGAGGGTCAGGGCGAGGTTGAGCCGGTTGCGCTCGCCTCCGGACAGCACACCGGTCCTCTTCTGCTGGTCGGGGCCCTTGAACCCGAACTGGCTGACATACGCACGCGACGGGATCTCGACGTGCCCGACGTTGATGAAGTCGTGCCCACCGGACACGGTCTCCCAGAGGTTCTTCGCCGGGTCGAGACCGCCGCGGCTCTGGTCGACGTAGGAGATCTGCACCGTCTCGCCGATGTCGACGGCTCCGTCGTCAGGCTCCTCGAGGCCGACGATCGTCTTGAACAAGGTGGTCTTCCCGACACCGTTCGGACCGATGACCCCGACGATCCCGTTGCGCGGCAGCGTGAACGAGAGGTCGTCGATGAGCACCCGGTCGCCGAACCCCTTGCGCAGGCCGGCCACCTCGATGACCTTGCTGCCCAGTCGTGGACCGGGCGGGATCTGGATCTCCTCGAAGTCGAGCTTGCGCGTGCGGTCGGCCTCGGCGGCCATCTCCTCGTAGCGCTGCAACCGCGCCTTGGACTTGGTCTGCCGCGCCTTGGCGTTGCTGCGCACCCAGGCCAGCTCGTCGGCGAGGCGCCTGGCGAGCTTGGCGTCCTTCTTGCCCTGCACCTCCAGGCGTGCCTGCTTCTTCTCCAGGTACGTCGAGTAGTTGCCCTCGTAGGGATAGGCCCGGCCGCGGTCGAGCTCGAGGATCCACTGGGCGACGTTGTCCATGAAGTACCGGTCGTGCGTGACCGCGACGACGGCGCCCGGGTAGGCGGCGAGGTGCTGCTCGAGCCAGAGCACGGACTCGGCGTCGAGGTGGTTCGTCGGCTCGTCGAGGAGGAGCAGGTCGGGCTTCTGGAGCAGCAGCTTGCACAGCGCGACGCGGCGCCGCTCACCGCCGGAGAGCACCGTGACGTCGGCGTCGGGCGGTGGGCAGCGCAGGGCGTCCATCGCCTGCTCGAGCTGGGAGTCGAGGTCCCAGGCGTCGGCAGCGTCGATGGCTTCTTGCAGCTGCCCCATCTCGGCCATCAGGGCATCGAAGTCGGCGCCCTCCTCGGCCATCAAGGCCGAGATCTCGTTGTACCGGTCGAGCTTGCCCTTGATCTCGCCGGCGCCCTCCTCGACGTTGCCGAGGACGGTGGTGTCCTCGTTCAGCTCGGGCTCCTGCATGAGGATGCCGACCGAGTACCCGGGCGTCAGCCGGGCTTCGCCGTTGGACGGCTGGTCGAGGCCCGCCATGATCTTCAGCACCGACGACTTCCCCGCACCGTTCGGCCCGACGACGCCGATCTTGGCGCCGGGATAGAACGACAGCGTGACGTCGTCGAGGATGACCTTGTCACCGTGCGCCTTGCGGGCGCGCGCCATGACGTAGATGAACTCGGGCATGACCCCAGGTTAACGATCTCGGGTCGTCGGCCCGAATTCACCGCCGACGACACCTCAGGCCGCGGACGTCTCGGACTCCGCGGCGTCGCCCAGCCCCACCGGGAGCAACGGACCGGTGCGTGCCGGGGCCGGCTCGGAGGCCGCACCCGGGTGGGCGCTCCCAGCCGCGGCGTCGACCACGTAGTCGACCCGGTCGGGGTCACTCAGCTCCCACTGCTGGCCGGTCGGCTCCGCTGCGGTGTCGCGACCCGCCGACCCTGCTCCGTTCTTGGTGTACCTCGTCGTGCCCCACTTCAGGTCATGGCCGATGGCGTCGGCGTCGAGCTCGACCCGCGTGCCGGTCGTGCCGTCGCCGCGCGGGTAGTCGCGCACCACCTGCCGGCCGTACACGGTGACCGGCTCGCCCTTTCGCAGGGATGCCGCGGCATTGACTCCCAGGCTCCGCCACGCGGACACGCGGTAGAAGCTCGTCGGCCCGTCCTCGTACACCCCCGGTCGACCGGACACCTGCTTGCGCGGGTTCGTGGCGATCGAGAACGACGCCACCGGGACCCCGTCGCCGGTCGTGCGGATCGTGGGGTCGGCCGTCATCCGCCCACGGATGGTCACCCAGGTGTCGTTCATCGCTCGTCCTCCTTCTGCCGCCCCGCCGATCGGGGCCTTCGGCGCCAGGATGCGCCGCCGCGGCCGGCCGCGTCAGTCATGGAACCCGACGGCGCGACGATCTGTGGACGGGCGCCGCGGCATCCACGCCCTGTGGACAACCGGATCGTGGTGCAGGAGTACGAAAGTGTCCGGTGAGCCAGCCCGGACTGCGATGAGCCAGGTCGGATGCGGCAGCGCGACGCCAGACACCGGCCGCCGCGGTCCGCGCCACAGGTCGAAGCCAGGTCAGATCTCGGCGGCCGGCGCCGGATCAGATCGCGGCGGCGCGGCGCCGGATCAGATCGCGGCGGCGCGGCGCCGGATCAGATCGCGGCGGCGCGGCGCCGGATCAGATCGCGGCGGCGCGGCGCAGCGCCGCGCGGGTGGCGGCGTGGCGCTCGAGCACGCGGCGCACCGGTGCGAGGACCTGTTCGTCGGCCACCACACCGATCGCCTCGCGCAGCCGGACGTCGGCGGCGGTGGCCCGGCGCCGACCACCGACCCGGGCCAGCCACCGAGCCAGCAGCGCGAGCAGCACCCCGAGCAGCACCCCTCCGACGAGCAGCACGAACGGCACCGGCAGCGCACCCCAGGACGGCGGCTCCGGCACGACCGAGTCGAGCTGGAACCAGCCGAGCACCGCGTACAGCACCAGCCACAGCAGCCCGGCGAGCGCGGTGATCGCCAGCGCGGTCTGGAGCGCCCCCACGACGCGCCACCACTGCGGTCGTGGCCGGCCGAGCGAGGTCCCGACCACGGCCCGGTCGAGGGCATCCCCGAGCGAGGCGGCGGCGGGGGCAGCGGCGCGCTCCACGGCATCCGCCCACGGCACGGGCAACGCCGCGCCTGCCCGCTCTGCGACCCGCCGGGTCGCCAGCGAGACCGCTGCCCGCGCGGCCGGTGTGGGCGGCGGCAACGACGAGCGCCACAGCACCGAGCGCACGTCCGCCTGCGACACGCTGACGTCGCGGCCGTCGAGCCGCAGCCGGCGCAGCGGCCGGGCGCGCAACCGGTGCACCCAGCGGGTGACCGGCCAGCCGGTGCGCGCAGCCGCCTGCATGCGGTAGTCGCGATCGACCGCGTCCACCACGAGCGGCACGCCGGCACTGTGGGCGAGGGCGTCGACCAGACCGGTGCGAGCCGTCTCGTCGACCACCGGCTCGGTGTCGGCGACATGGGGGTCGAGGGCGATCGCCGCAGCGCGCACGTCAGCGGCCAACCGGGCCCGCGCCGCCGACCGGCTCGCGACCACGTTCGCGATGCGCTGCCGCAGCTCGTCGACGCCGGAGTTCTCGACGGCCGAGGTGACCAGCACCGAGACGCGCGGCACGCCGTCTCGCTCCATGAGGCGTGCGAGGTCGGCGCGGCAGGTCTCGACCTCGGCCGGGGCGAGCCGGTCGGCCTGGTTGAGCACCACCATGGTGACCGCCTCGTGCGTGGCGAGCGCACGCACGTACTCGTCGTGCAGCCGCGCGTCGGCGTACTTCTGCGGGTCGGTCACCCACACGAACAGGTCGACCAGCTCGAGTACCCGCGCGGCCTCGGCCCGGTTGGCGAGCGCGCGGGAGTCGAGGTCGGGCAGGTCGAGCAGCACCAGGCCGTCGATCGAGCCCACGACGCCGCGGGCAGCGGCGAGCGCGGGGTCTCCGTCGACGGGGTCGGGCTCGACATGATGGGACTCGACGTGGTGGCGCGAGCCCACCCTGATCCAGTCAAGCAGCTCACCGGCCGGTTCGTCCCCCCACACCGCCGCGACCGGCACCGACGTCGTGGGCCGGCGCACACCGACGGTGGCGACCTCGGCACCGACGAACGCGTTGAACAACGACGACTTGCCGCTGCCGGTGGCGCCGGCCAGTGCGACCACCGTGTGCGACCCGAGGAGTGCGCTGCGCTGGCCGACCTTGTCGACCACCGCGCGGGCCCGGCCGCGCTCGGCGCCAGGGAGCTGGACACCGCCGGCGTCGACGGCCGCCGACAACGCGGTGGCCGCCGCCGACAGCTGCTCGGGCGATGCCACCGCGACGGCGGCCGACCCCATGCGCAACGGGCTCACCGCGACGCCTCCCGCAGCCGCTCGGCGACCGACTCGAGACGGCGGGCCTGGTCCTCCGGGGCCGCGTGCCCGACCAGCGCCTCGGTGTACCGGGCC
>JBOFBK010000445.1:0-2521 GCA_051645525.1 Dermatophilaceae bacterium
GCCAGCGAGTCCGGCGCAAGCATAGTGAGCCACGTACGAGCGATCCGCACGATCGTCTCGAGAGGATGGTCGCGAGCGGGCGCCGGGAGGCGGCGACCGATCCGGCCCGCCGGGGCGGACCGCGTGGCATGCTCGGCCCCGGGCAGCCGTACCCCGGTCCCGAGGATGAGCACGAGGACGAGCCATGCGCACCAGCACCACGACGGTGACCGCCACCGACGGCACCGGCCTGTTCACCCACCGCTGGGTGCCCGAGGTACCGGTCAGGGCAGTCGTCCAGGTGTCGCACGGCATGGCGGAGCACTCCGCACGGTACGCCCGGCTCGCCGAGGCGCTCACGGCATCCGGCTACGCCGTGTACGCCGGTGACCATCGTGGGCACGGTGTCACCGGAGGCGACGACGACCACGGCTACCTCGCCGACGACGACGGCTGGGGCACGGTCGTCCGTGACCTGCGCCGGGTCACCGCGCTGGCCCGTGAGGAGCAGCCGGGACGCCCGGTGTTCCTCCTCGGGCACAGCATGGGGTCCTTCCTCGCCCGCGCGTACGTCATCGAGGACGGCCGCGACCTCGCCGGGCTGGTGCTCTCCGGCACCGCCGGCGACCCGGGCGTGATCGGCAAGGTCGGTCTCGGCGTCGCCCGCGCCGAGGCGCGCGTCCGCGGTGCCCGGCACGTCAGCACCCTCATGACCACGCTGTCCTTCGGGCAGTACAACGCGGCGTTCCGGCCGAACCGCACCGAGTTCGACTTCCTCTCCCGCGACGCTGACGAGGTCGACGCGTATGTCGCCGACCCCCGGTGCGGCGCCACGTTCACCTCGGGCTTCTATGCCGACCTGCTCGGCGGGCTGGCCGCCGTCAACGATCGGCGGCAGGTGGCTCGGGTGCGGCGGGACCTGCCCGTGCTGCTGCTCGCCGGGGACCAGGACCCGGTCGGCGCCCGCGGCAAGGGCGTGGTGCAGGTGCGCGACCAGTACCTGAGCGCGGGCCTGACCGACGTGACGATGACGCTCTACCCCGGAGCCCGCCACGAGATCTTCAACGAGACCAACCGCGACCAGGTCACCGCCGACCTCCTCGCCTGGCTCGACGCTCACCTGACTGCGTAGCGATCCGGCAGGTGCTGCACGGTGCATACACTTTCACGTGCCTACCGCTCATCCACGTCACTCGGTGACCGAGACGCCCACTGTCGCCGCGGCTCTCGAACCACTGCGTCAGCGTCTCGGCGATGAGACGCCGACCCTGGGAGAGCTGGTCGTCAGAGGGGCTCAGGCGATGCTCCGAGAGCTGGATGCGCAGGATCGCGCTCGTTCCAAGTCGCTCGCGACCTTCGTCGATCGACTCTTGGCTGGGCCCGAACCGGACCTCGACGAGTTCCACGCGATCCGCCATCACAGCCGGCATCCGTGAAGGGGCTCGCCCTTCTCGACGCCAGTGCCTTCTGGCGACTGCGCAGCTCACGTCCCGACGAAAGCCGGCATAAGGAAATCGCCGAGCGGGTCGAGCGCGGACTGGTCGCGGCGAGCACCATCCTGCTGCTGGATACCCGCTCCGGTCGTGACCTTCCGGCAGTCGACCCCGGTGAGCTCCCCTTCCTCTGGATCAGCATGCGTGCCGAGGCCCGTGCGGCAGAGTTGCAAGCTCAGCTCCGCGCGGCGCACCAGCACCTCGGCGTGCCACCGACCGACGACCTGACCGCGGCTGTCGCGGAGGACCACTCGGCGACTCTTCTGCACTACGACGACGACCTCGAGCGCATCGCGACGCACACCGACCTCGCGGTCGACGTCGAGCTTCTCGCGCCGCTCGGATCGTTGCCATGATGACGAACGCGTCGGTTAGCCGCGCGAGTCGTAGCGCCTCACCGGGGCGCGCCTCCGCGGCGCGGATGCCGATGGCGGCGAGTCGTGCGGGTGGAGATGAGCGATCACGACGCTCGCATCGAGGGTGATCACCCCGGCCAGTCCTGGCGGAGCTCGGCGAGATGGTCGTCAGGGAACGCGTCGGGGTACTTTCCCCGGGTCGCGTCGATCGCGGCCAGCCGCTGCCGCACCGCCGCGGTGCGTTCCTCCTCGACGGCCCGGCTGCCGGCCTCGACCAGACAGAGGAGCAGCCGGGACCGCGGTTCGCGAGGCCATCGCCGGGCGGCGACGTCGAGAGCGTGCGCCACGTCAGGCGTCTCGGTGACCTGGTGACGAGGCCGGCTGGTCGGCATCCGCCGAGTGTGCCACCGTCACAGAGGTGACCCACCACGGCGTTCGGGTCGTCCGTCATGCGGCGAGCCGCCCCGGATCCGTGCGCCGCGGCATCCGTGGGAGGCTTGGGCGGATGCCGGTGCACCGCCTGTCAGGCGGGTACCGGCCGCCCCGGACCCGACAGCAGAAGGACCCCATCGAGCATGTGCGGCATCGCCGGCTACTACGGCATCCTCCCCGGCGACGAGGGGCTGCTCCAGCGGATGAACGACCGGCAGCGGCACCGCGGCCCCGACGGCGAGGGCGTGCACCTCGACGGCC
>JBOFBK010000446.1:0-3456 GCA_051645525.1 Dermatophilaceae bacterium
CCACCCGTCTCGACAACACCACCCCGCGTGCCGATCCACCGACCGCTACGAGCGAACCGGAACCGTTCGTCTCGCCGCTCCCTGTCGAGCTTGCCGATATCGCGACCATCCAGCACGGCGTGGTGACGACGCAGCAGTGCGCCACGGCGGGTCTGTCGCCCCGCCAGCTGGTCAGCCTCGTCGCGGCGGGGGCACTCCGTCATCCGGGTCGTGGCCTCTACATTGTCTCCGCGCTCGAGGAGACCGAGCCGGAGAAGCGACATCGCCAACTCGTCGCGGGGGCGCTCTTGCTGTACCCGGATGCCGTGCTCACCGGGACGACGGCCGTGCTCGCCCACGGGCTGCCTGTCTGGGGTGCTGCGCTGGACCGGCCCGTGCTGTTGCGCCCGATCAAGCGCGCCGGTGGGATGAGGGCGATGTGGGTCCGCGAGTTGCGGGGCACCTCCGTCGATACGGCGTGGGGGCCTGCCGCACCTGTGGCGACCGCACTCGCGCAACTCGCCGTCGACACCGGCATCGTCCACGGCGTAGTGAGTGCAGATGCCGCGCTCCGCACGGGCGCCACCTGCACGATCGCGCTCGAGGCGGCTGTGGCCGAGGTGCGTGGCAGTCGCCACGGCAGCCGCGCGGTCGCGATGCTTGACCTGCTCGACGGTCGTCGCGAGTCGGTGGGGGAGTCGCGGTGCGGAGTCGCCCTCGCCATGGCAGGCATCGACGTCGAGCCGCAGGTGCGGATCCGTGACGACGACGGGCGGGTGTTCGCACGCGTCGACTTCCTCGTCAGGGGTACGAAGGTCGTCGTCGAGTTCGACGGCAGGGTCAAGTACGAGAGCGGCGACCCGGCTGTGCTGTGGGACGAGAAACGCCGCGAGGACCGGCTGCGCCGCTTGGGCTACGTCGTCGTCCGCGTCACCTGGGCCGATCTCGAGCGCCCGGGCGCCGTCGCGGCGAAGGTGCGCGCGGCACTGCGTGACACCTCCCGCATGGCCTGATCGAGCGTCATCCGCGGATGGCGATCTGGGGACGGTCCCCGGCAAGGTGCGGGAACCTGGGGTGAGACACCCGGAAGGTTGCCTTGCCTTGCGACAGGTTTCGGCATGGGGCGGGAAAGTTGAGAGCTCAGATGAGGCCGAGGGCCCTCACCGCGTCGCGCTCCTCGGCGAGCTCGCGGGCCGACGCGTCGATCCGGGCCCGGGAGAAGTCGTCGATCTCCAGGCCCTCGACGATCGACCACGCACCGTCGCGCACCGTGACGGGGAAGGACGACACGAGGCCCTCCTCGACGCCGTAGGAGCCGTCGGAGCGCACTGCCATCGACACCCAGTCGCCCTCGGGCGTGCTCGTGGCCCAGGTCCGCGCGTGGTCGATCGTCGCCGACGCGGCCGAGGCCGCCGACGACGCGCCGCGCGCCTCGATGATCGCCGCGCCGCGCTTGGCGACGGTCGGGATGAAGGTCGACTCCAGCCACTCCTGGTCGCCGACCGCCTCGGCCGCGTTCCGGCCGCCGACCTCGGCGTGGAACAGGTCGGGGTACTGCGTCGCGGAGTGGTTGCCCCAGATCGTCATCCGGCGGATCTCGGTGACCGATACCGCGAGCTTCGCGGCGAGCTGGGAGATCGCCCGGTTGTGGTCCAGGCGGGTCAGCGCGGAGAACCGCTCGGCCGGGATGTCGGGCGCGTTCGACATCGCGATGAGGGCGTTGGTGTTGGCCGGGTTGCCCGTGACGGTGACGCGCACGTCATCCGCCGCCACCTCGTTCAGCGCCTTGCCCTGCGGGGCGAAGATGCCGCCGTTCGCCTCGAGCAGGTCGCCGCGCTCCATGCCCGGACCGCGCGGGCGGGCGCCGACGAGCAGCGCGTGGTTGACACCGTCGAAGATCGTGCGCGGGTCGTCGCCGATCTGCACACCGGCGAGCGTCGGGAACGCGCAGTCGTCGAGCTCCATGACCACGCCCTCGAGCGCCCCCAGCGCCGGGGTGATCTCGAGCAGCCGCAGCTCGACCGGGGTGTCCGGGCCGAGCAGCGCCCCGCTGGCGAGGCGGAACAGGAGGCTGTAGCCGATCTGGCCGGCGGCGCCGGTGACGGCGACCTTCACGGGCGTGCTGCTCACAGGAGAACCCCTTACGGCGACGGTGGCGGACAAGTCGGATCGACGCTATCAGCGCCCGTTTCCGGTGCCCCCGCCACCCGCCGGCACGGGTCGCCGGTCAGCGCGCGGCGTCCGGGTCGGTGCCCTCGGCGACGGCGCGGTCGGCGGGTGCGATGTCGCCCTCGATGTCGCGGTCGCGGCGGTCGACGCCGGTGATGAGGTGGAAGGTCGCGCCGGCGATCGCCGCCCCGATGACCGGTGCGAGCCAGAACGCCCACAGCTGCGCGGGCGCCCCGTCGCCGTTGAAGAACGCCACTCCCGTCGATCGCGCCGGGTTGACCGAGGTGTTCGAGATCGGGATCGAGATCAGGTGGATCAGGGTGAGCGCCAGGCCGATCGCGATCGGCGCGAAGCCGGCCGGCGCTCGGGAGTCGGTGGCGCCGAGAATCACGTACACGAACACCGCGGTGAGCAGCGCCTCGGCGACGAGCACCGACACGAGGCTGAAGCCGCCGGGGGAGTTCTCCCCGAAGCCGTTCGCGGCGAGGTTGCCGCTGGTCTCGAACCCGTCGACGCCGCGGGCGATGCCCCAGACGGCAAGGCCACCGACCAGCCCGCCGAGCACCTGCGTGACCACGTAGTACGGCACGTCGGGCCAGTCGAACCGCCGGGCCACGGCGAGCCCGACGGTGACCGCCGGGTTGAAGTGCGCACCCGAGACGTGCCCGACCGCGTAGGCCATGGTGAGCACGGTGAGGCCGAACGCGAGTGACACGCCGACGAAGCCGATGCCGACGTGGATGCTCTGCCCGGCGACGACGTTCGGGGCGACGAAGCCCGCGGCGTACACCGCCGAGCCACACCCGCCGAACACGAGCCAGAAGGTGCCGAGGAACTCCGCGCCGAGCCGCTGCGTCATGGTCGGTGTCGTCATGGCGGTCATCATGCTCCGGTCGGTGCGACAGCGCGACAGAAACGCCGGATGACGCGCCGGATGAGGCGCCGGATGACGCGCGGACCCGTCGTCCCGGAGGTCGTGGAGTCAGATGAGGGAGCCGTGGGTACGTTGGGTGACATGACTGATCACGGAGCCGACCCGTTCGTCACCGACATCGAGGCCGCCACGCTGGCCAACGACGCCTTCCGCAGCACGCTGTGGACCGGCACGCACCTCCAGCTGACCGTGATGTGCGTGCCGCCGGGCGGCGAGGTCGGGCTCGAGGTCCACCACGACGTCGACCAGTTCCTCCGGGTCGAGCAGGGCCACGGCCTGGTGCAGATGGGCCCCACCCGCGAGGAGCTGACGTTCGAGCGCGAGGTCGGCGACGACGACGTGGTGCTCGTCCCGGCCGGCTCGTGGCACAACCT
>JBOFBK010000447.1:0-4711 GCA_051645525.1 Dermatophilaceae bacterium
GACGGCCTGGCGCTTGGCGATCTCGCCGACGAGCACCTCACCGCCCTTGCTGAACGCGACGACCGACGGGGTGGTGCGACCGCCCTCGGCGTTCGCGATGATCGTGGGCTCGCCGCCCTCGAGGACGGCGACGGCGCTGTTCGTGGTGCCGAGGTCGATGCCGACTGCACGTGCCATGGTTCTTCGGTCTCCTTGGTGGGACGTCGTGGTTGAGTCTGTTGCACGCAACCTAGACGACACCGGATGACGCTCGCCCACCGGGTGCCCAAAGTTGCGTTCACCCGGCTCAACCTGAGCAGCACCACCGATGTTCCCGGTACGGCACCGCCAGCGGTGTGACCCTCGGCCTCGCCGTCAGCGCCGGCGGCCTCCTTGCCCCAGGTCTGGGCGCGCTCGCCGACCACACCAGTGTCGCTGTCGCCGTCACC
Organism: Dermatophilaceae bacterium; assembly: GCA_051645525.1. Classification (GTDB taxonomy): domain Bacteria; phylum Actinomycetota; class Actinomycetes; order Actinomycetales; family Dermatophilaceae; genus JBOFLG01. Next base: position 429 of record JBOFBK010000447.1, read on the forward strand.
GTCCTGGCCGCCACCCCCGCTCTCGCTCTGTTGGCCACGGCACGTCTGCACGAGCCCACCTCACCCCGCAGCTGACCAGGCGTGCTGAACACTCTCGCCAGGGAACGACGAACCTCACGCTCCTCGCAGTGCGACCTTCGCTGGTCGTGATCGCGAGCCCGGCCGACCCAGCAGCGATCCGGGCCCGACATTCAGTGGATTCGCCGCAGATCCGGACAAGACAGTGGGACAGACGCTGCCTCGTGATCTTGTCCCGACACAGGTCGCAGGATCGCACCTATGACAGGAACCGCCGGGACCTACAGCGGCGCGCTGTGGACGGCGCGCCGCTGACGGGCTCGGTGACGCGCGGCCTTGGTCCGGTTGCCGCAGATCCCCATGGCACACCAGGTGCCGGAGTGGTTGCGGGACTGGTCGTAGAAGGCCCAGGCGCAGGTGTCGTTGCGGCAGATCTTCAGCCGCTCCCAGGTCCCGTTCTGCTGGGACTGGTGCATGGCGACGACAACTCGTCCGATGACAGCTGTGACGCCGTCGCTGACGGCGCGGAACCGCAGCGCGCCGTCAGTCCCGACCTCGGGGACGTAGGTGGCGATACCTGCGAGCACAGTGAGCGACTCGGCGGCGGCGCGGCGCAGCTCACCCTCCTTACCGGGCGCGTGAGCCGTGACGAGGCGCCGCACGGCGGTGCGTAAAGCGCGAAGCTGCTTCAGGTCGCTTCGTGCGATGTCGCCGGGAAGTCGGTACCCCACCGCGTCGAGCCATGCGGTCGCGGAGGCCTGATCGCCGAGTTCGTCCGTACCTCGCTCGACGTGCAGGGAGTTGAGAAGGTCCTGCACCAGGGCGAGGGGCTCCGGTGCGCGTGCAGGGCTCGAGCGCGCGGCCGTCCGAGGCATTGACACCTCCGCTTGACACCAACGTATGACTTTGACAGGTTACGTTGAGGTCCGTGTAACCGGCAAAATAATTTTGACAGTTAGGACGCTCGTGAACTCACGCGAGGCACCGGAAGCACTGCCTCTACGCCGTGAACCGGACTTCCGCCGTCTGTGGGCAGGCCAGGCGGTATCGGTACTCGGTAGCGAGGTGACGACGTTCGCCCTACCGGTGCTCGCCGTGGTGACCCTGGGTGTCGGAGCCGGCGAGCTGAGCCTGCTGCGGACGCTGGAGTTCGTGCCATTCGTGCTGCTGACCTTGCCGGCGGGCCTCTGGCTGGATCGGCATCGCCCGCGTCCGGCCATGCTGGCGGCCAACGCCGTCCGCGCGGTGGCCATCGGTGGTGTGGCCCTCGCAGGACTTTTCGGGGCGCTGCACATCTCCTGGCTGTACGCGGCCGTCCTCGTCCTCGGGGCCGCCACGGTGGTCTTCGACGTGGCCTACCTGTCCTACCTGCCGGCGCTGGTGCGACGGGACCAGCTCGTCGAGGGCAACAGCCATCTCGCCGTGACCGACTCTGCCGCGCAAGTCGGCGGCCCGGGGCTGGCCGGCCTCCTGATCCAGACGATCAGTGCACCTGCTGCTCTCCTCGTCGATGCCGCGTCCTACCTCGTCTCGCTGCTGACGCTGAGCCGCATCCGCACCCCGGACCGCCCACCGCGGGCGCACACCGACGAGCGGGTGGGTCTGCGCCGGCAGGTAGCGGAGGGCTTGCGGGTCGTCACGGTGGACCGGTACCTGCGCGTGATCTGTCTGGAGGCGTTCACCTACAACCTCTTCACCCAGTTCGGCGCCACGCTGGTCGTCTTGTACGCCTTGAACGACCTCGGTCTCAGCGCAGGCCAGCTCGGGGTGTATCTGGCGCTGGGCGGTCTCGGTGCCGTGGCCGGCTCGGCACTGACACCACTGGTCATCCGAGCAATCGGTTTCGGACCGGCCTTCATCGGCGGCACCGCGTTGGCGTGCGCAGCTCCGGTCCTCGTCCCGATCGCCACGCCGACCACCGACCTGGCCGGCGTGCTCATCGCCCTCTCCTCGCTTCTCACCGGGTTGGGCGTCACCGTCTCGGTCATCGGATCGGTGACACTGCGCCAGAGCATCGCTCCGGAGCATCTGCTCGGGCGCGTGAACGCCGTGATGCGGCTGGCCAGCTACAGCGCTCTGCCGATCGGCGCCCTGCTCGCCGGCGCCATCGCCTCAGCCACCACCGTGCGCACCGCGCTGTTCGTCGGCGCTGCCGGCCTTGCGCTACCCGTGCTCATCCTCGTGCTGTCCCCGGTGCCACGACTGCGCACCTCCTTCGACGCCGAGCCGGCCGGCGACACCGCCGTCGCACCGCAGCAACGGTCGTAGCCCGAACCCGACGTCCCCTCATGCCCGCTCACACACACTCCAGGAGGACGCATGATCGGAACACTGCACGGAGTCGTTCTGGACTGCGCCGATCCCGCCGCGCTGGCCGACTTCTACCGCAGGCTGCTCGGCGGCCACGTCGTGCAGGACGACGAGGACTGGGCGAGCCTGACCGTCGGGGACCCAGCAGGGATCGACCTCGGGTTTCAACGCGATCCGGCTTCGAGCCGCCCTCCTGGCCACACGGAGGCGCGGCCGGGCAACAGGTGCACGTCGACGTGCTGGTCGCCGATCTCGACCACGCGCACCGCTTGGCACTGGCCATCGGCGCGGTGCCGCTGGACGCACCGGCCGACCGTGCCGGCTGGCGGGTCTACGCCGATCCCGCCGGCCACCCGTTCTGCCTGGTCACTGGATGAACGAGACACACGACGGCCTCGCATGACCCGCCGCGCCAACCAGCCGTCGTCGTCACTGGCGGCGCCGGCGCACGCGAGTCGGCGGCCTCGTCAGGTCATCCTCCCGGTGGTGGCGGGCGTGGCATCGTCGGGTCATGGCGATGGTCGGGTGGGTGCGGGACGACGGGGCGCGCGGGCACAGCGTGGCGCGGTGGGAGGCGGTCGCCGCCGGATACCTGTTCCACGGCACCGAGGTCCTGGTCGCGGATAACGAGACCCTCGCCTGCTCGTTCCGGGTCCAGCTGGACGACCGGTGGCGGACCGTCGCGGTCGACGTCACCTCGGTGGCGGATGCCGGGGAGCGCACCCTCGTGCTGACGGTCGACGACGGCGGCCGCTGGACCGTCGACGGGGTGCACCGGCCGGACCTCGACGGGTGCGTCGACGTCGACGTCGCGGCGACGCCGCTGACGAACACCTTCCCGATCCGGCGGCTCCACGCGCTGCCGGTCGGCGACCAGGTCACCTCGCCGGTCGCGTGGGTCGACGTGCCGGGGCTCGGCGTCACGCGGGTGGACCAGACCTACCAGCGCCGTCCCGACCGCGACGGGCTCGAGGTCTGGCGGTACAGCGACCCGCAGCATGGGGCCTTCGACCTCACCGTGGACGCCGACGGGCTGGTCGTCGACTACGCCGGCTTCGCGCGCCGCGTCCGGCCCTGACTCCGCGGCGGAAGGCACTCACGGACCGACCCGGTCGATGAGTGGTGCACTCGTGGATGGCTCGTCCGGTCCCTTCCGCGGCGCCGACGACTAACGTCGACCGGATGGAGTGGGTCGACGACTTCGAGGGCCCCGCGGGGGCGCCACCCGAGCCGTGGTGGGTGCCCGAGCACGGACACCTGCGGTGGGGAGACGCGCGCCAGCTGCAGTGGTACACCGCACGGACCCAGAACGCCGCCCTCGACGGTGCTGGGCGGCTGGTCCTGACCGCCCGGCGGGAACCGGCGGACCTCCCCGGCATTGCACCCGGCGGTGCGGTCACCTCGGCGCGGCTGGTCACCCTCGGCACCGTGCACCTGCGCTGCGGCACCGTCGAGGCCCGGATCCGGGTGCCCGGCGGGCTCGGGACCTGGCCCGCGTTCTGGATGCTCGGCACCGACATGGCCGAGGTCGGCTGGCCGGCCTGCGGCGAGATCGACGTCATGGAGCACGTCGGCTCGCTGCCGTCGACTGTGCACGGCACCGTCCACCTGCCCGGCCACGCTGGGATCGACCTCGGCGACGGCACGCCGCACGGCATCGGCACCGCCCACGACGCCGGCGTGGACCTGTCCGCCGACTTCCACGACTACGCCGTCGACTGGCACCCCGACCACATCACCTGGATGCTCGACGGGCGCCCCTACGCCGCCCTCCACCGGGGCGACGTCCCGGGCGGCACGTGGCCGTTCGACCACGACATGCACCTGCTGCTCAACCTCGCCGTCGGCGGCAGCTGGCCCGGCAACCACACCGACGATCCCCCGCTGCCCGCGCAGCTCGTCGTCGAGCGGGTCCGGGTCGAGAGCGACCACCTCCTCGTCCGGCCCGGGCGATG
>JBOFBK010000448.1:0-1528 GCA_051645525.1 Dermatophilaceae bacterium
CGACCGTTCGCGGGGTGGGGTATCGCGCCGGCTCGGGGGGATGACGGCCGGCCGGTGGACCGTCTCGACGGGAGGGTGTGGCTCGCGCGGGTCATGCGCCGGTGGCGGGGCTCGCTGCAGCTGCGCGCCGTGGCGGCGACGATCGTGCTCTCGAGCGTGGCGGTCGCGGTGATTGGCGGCTACATCTCGCTCAGCGTGCGCTCGAACCTGTTCGAGTCGCGGCGGGATCAGGTGGTCGCCGAGGCGGGACGCGCCACGCTCGCCGCGCAGCGCGAGTTCTCCCGGGCCGCCGAGTCGGGCCAGATCGAAGACCTCGACGTCACCGGGGGCGCGGCGCGCGACGCCATCCTGCGGTCTACCTCCAGCCCGGCGGGCACACTGCTCGCGATCTTCCGCATCCAGCCTCAGGCCGGGCCCGCGGCGCTGCAGGACGTGGCCTCCGATGGGTTCGACCGCGACCGGATGGTCTCCGACGACCTGCTCGACCGGATCGAGGGGGATGCCGCGGGCCGCTCCGTCTATTCGCAGCCGCTGTCGATCGAGGGGGAGGGCGGCCGGGTCGACCCCGCCATCATCACCGGCTCGGTGCTCGATGTGCCGACCGCGGGGCGCTACCAACTCTTCCTGGTCTTCGATCTGGGCGACGTTCAGGCCACTCTCGACTTCGTGCAGCGCACCATCGCGATCGGCGGCGCGGCGCTGGTGGTGCTGATCGCGGCGGTGGCCTACGTCGTCGTGCGCCTCGTCGTCGGTCCCGTGCGGGTGGCGGCGGAGGCGAGCGAGAAGCTGGCGGCGGGGCGACTCGACCAGCGGCTCCCCGAGCGCGGGGAGGATGTGCTCGCCACGCTGGCGCGCTCGTTCAACCGCATGGCCGACAGTTTGCAGCGCCAGATCCGGCAGCTTGCCGACCTCTCCCGCGTGCAGCAGCGCTTCGTCTCCGACGTGTCGCACGAGCTGCGCACACCGCTAACCACGATCCGGCTCGCCGGCGACGTGCTCTACGACCAGCGGGCCAGCTTCCCGCCCGCGACCGCCCGCACGGCGGAATTGCTGCACACCCAGACGGAGCGGTTCGAGGTGCTGCTGGCCGATCTGCTGGAGATGAGCCGCTACGACGCGGGGGCCGTCCAGCTCGAGACCGAGCCGACCAACCTGGTGCGGCTGGTCGAGGACGCGATCGAGGCGGTCACCCCGCTCGCCGGCGAACGCGGCTCCGACCTGCGTCTGGTGGCGCCCGGGGGCTACTTCGAGGCGGATGTCGACTCGCGCCGCATCCGCCGCATCCTGCAGAACCTGCTCGGCAACGCGATCGACCACGGCGAGGGCGGGCCCATCGTGGTTCTGGTCGACAGCGACGAGCGGGCGGTGGCGATCGCGGTGCGCGACTACGGGGTGGGCATGAGCGAGGCGGAGACGGCGCGGGTGTTCGACCGGTTCTGGCGCGCCGACCCCTCGCGGCAGCGGCGCACCGGGGGCACCGGTCTCGGCCTGGCGATCGCGCTGGAGGATGCGGTGCTGCACGACGGAC
>JBOFBK010000449.1:0-3959 GCA_051645525.1 Dermatophilaceae bacterium
GCGCTCCGACCGGCCCGGCGTACAGCCACGAGCGCAGCTCGCGCTCCTGAGCGCGGGCGAGCCGGGTCACCGAGGCCGGGTCCGCGGACTGCCGTTGGATCAGCGCCAGGGTCTGCAGCACGGAGTCGTGCAGATGCGCCGCGATGTCGGCACGCTCGGTGGCCCGGGCGGCGGCCACCTGCTCGCGGCGCAGGTCGGACCACAACCGCACGGCCCACGGCGCCGCGAGCACGAGCGCGCCCACCAGGACCGCGAGAGCCGCGAGCAACGAGTCCCAAACGTCGGAGACGGATCGACCGCGGGTGACGAGCACCACGACACCGGCGAGTGCCAGTCCGAACCCGAGCGCGAACCGCACCCAGACCAGGCCGCCGGCACCTGAGCCCAGCCAGCGCGAGCGCTGCGCCTCGTCGAGGTTCGACCAGGCGACGATCGCCCCGGTGGCGATGACGAAGAGGGGGAGCAGCACCGAGCTGCGGATCGACCCGCCGATGGTCGGCGTGAGCAGCAGCGCCCCCGCGACCACGAGGACCCCACCACCGGCGACGAACAGGCCCCAACGGCGTCGCTCGACCGGCACGGATGACGCCCCGCCCGGCCCGGCCGCCGATCCGGCCTCGGCCTCCGGCGTCAGTGCCCAGAGAAAGAGGTAGGCGGCGATGCCCGAGCCGCCGGCGAGCGCGAGGACGATGAAGAGCAGCCGCACCATCCGCGGGGACACCCCGAGATGCCGGGCCACGGCACCACTGACCCCGGGCGTCCACCCCCGGTCACGGGCTCGCACCAGCGGTGGCCGGACGGTACGGACGCCGTCGACGGTACGGACGCGGTCGACGGTACGGACGCCGTCGACGGTACGGACGCGGTCGGTGCCGCGCACGCCGTCGGTGCCGCGCACGGCAGCGGCGGACTCGTACGGCGTGGGCACGGCTCCATCCTGACGCACGTGTCTCCGGGGCGGCACCACGCCGGGGGACGGTCAGGGGGTGCTCAGGGTCGACCCTCATGGCGGCCGCCCGGTCACGGCCGCCACGCTGGTGGCATGACGCAGAATCCGACGGCGCCCGCGGGCGCCCCACAACCCGCAGGCGGATACGGCGCGGACGCCGGCGGTCGCAGCCCGGTGGACGAGCTGTTCGGATGGATCCGGACCGGCAGCGTCCAGCGCGACACCGAACGACGGTGGTTCGGCGGGGTCTGTGCCGGTGTGGCCCGGCGGTTCGACGTCGATCCGGTGCTGGTCCGTGCAGTGGCGATCGTGCTGGCCTTCCTCGGTGGCGTCGGCATCACCCTGTACCTCGTGCTCTGGCTGCTGCTCCCCGACCGCGACGGCGCGATCCTCGCCCAGCGGGCCACCCGCGGAGAGATCCTGCCGCTGCTGCTGCTTCTGGTGACCGGCCTGGCCCTGTTCGGCTCGCTCACCTCCGTCGACAACGGCGTCGGATGGTTCACCCCGCTGTGGTTCGTCGCCGGCGGCATCCTGGTCTGGTACCTCGTCGACCGCGGACGGCGAGACGGACGCCGAGACGCCCGCCCTCCCGCTGCCGCCGAGCCACCGGCCGCGACGGCGGGTCAGGCCGCGGGGTGGCCGAGCGGTGCAGCACAACCGGATGCCGTGCCCTCCACCGCGCCCGGCGGTCCGGCCGCCGCGCCCGGCGGTCCGGCCGCCGACGCATCCAGCAGTCCTCCGTCCAGCCCGGCGCGCGGAGCACCGGTGTCCGCATCCGGAACGACCCATCCCGTGGGCGCCGTACCCCCGGTCACCTCACCCACGTCATCCGCACCGGTTCCGTACGGCGCGCCATCGGTGCCCTACGGATCGGCGCCCGCGCCCTACGGGTCGGCATCCGCGCCCTACGGGTCGGCATCCGCGCCCTACGGCTCACCGCCCGCGCCCTACGGCTCACCGCCGGCGCCGTACGGGTCGGGTGGGAGTCGACCGCCCGGCTCCTCGGGGCCTGGCGGCCCGCCGTTCGGTCCGCAGCGGCCGATCGTCCCTCCGCCCCCACCGGCTCCCAAGCGCCGGCGCCCCAGCTGGTCGATCGGGCTGGTGTCGCTGGGCCTGGCCGTGGCCCTGGTCGGGCTCGGCGTCGCCCTCGACGAGACGATCGGCTTCCCCAGCTCGGCAGCGGTGCTCGGGCTGGTCATGGCCCTCGGCGCGGTGTCCCTCGTGGTGGTCGTGCTCGGGCTGACCGGCCGGGCCTCGGGCTTCAGCGGGTTCCTCGTGATCATGCTGGCCCTGGCCCTGGCGGGTGCCGCAGCGGCGTCGAACGTCGACATCGACGTCGACGACGACCCGACCAACGACCGGCAGTGGCGTCCGTCTCAGGGTGCCGGCCCCTTCGCCTACGAGCTCTCGACGGGCGAGGCACGGCTCGACCTCGGCGGCCTCGATCCCGTCCCGTCGGACATCTCGACGCCGCAGCTCGTCGAGGCCACGGTGGCCGCCGGACGGCTCACCATCGTCGTCCCCGCCGGTCTCACGGTGTCGGTGGAGAGCACCGTCGGTCTCGGCGAGATAACGGTCGAGGACGCGACCGGCACCGGGAACGACCGCGAGATGTACGGCCCAGGCGGTGGCGGCACCGACATCTTCGGCGTCGACGACCAGGTCGTCGACGTCGAGGTCACCGCCGACGTCGGACTCGGCGACATCGTCATCGAGGAGCGCTGAGATGAGCACGCCACACGACCCGACGTCCCGCACCGACGAGACGACCCCGCCCCGCTACCAGGACACCGACATGACCGACATCCTGCCCACGCGACCCGAGGACCGACCCGGCGACAGCGCCTCGACGACAGCGATCCCGGCCACCGATCCCAGCACCGCACAGGCCGAGTCGGCAGAACCCACCCCGACCATGCCCACACCGGCCACGATCACCCAGACCACCTCTGCACAGATCACTCCTGCACAGATCACCCCTGCTCGGACCACGGCCACCCAGACCGCACCTGCTCAGACCACGCCGACGCCGACGTACCGCACCGGGCCGGCGCCGGTGGCGCTCGTCATCGGGCTGCTCGGGCTCGTGCTCGCGACCAGCGTGCTGCTCACCGAGGTAACTGACCTCGGCGTCCCGTGGGATGACGTCGGCCCGTGGTCGGTGGTCGTCGCGGGAGCGGTCATCCTGCTGGTCGGCACCCTCGGACTGCGCAGCAGCCGGTCCCGGGGCTGAGGGACCCGTGGGGGCGGGGCGCCGGGTCCGGTCAGGGGGCCGGCGCCCCGGCCCTGCGGTACTCGGCGAGCGTGGCCTGCACCACCTCGGACCAGTCGTGCCGGGCCCGGGCCTCGCGGACGGCACGCGACATCGCCACCCGAGCCTCGTCATCCGCCGCGAGGGTGCTCAGTGCTGCGGCCAGTCCGGCGTCGGTGTCGGCCAGCACCCCGTCGACGCCGTCGGTGACGAAGTCCTCGATGCCGGTGCCGCGGCGCGCGACCACGGGCACCCCCGCGACGTGCGCCTCGAGCGCGGCGATGCCGAACGCCTCGAGGCGGGCGGTCGACAGGTACAGGTCGGCCGCGTGGTGCAGCGCCCGCAACTCGGTTCGCTCGACCCGGCCGGGCAGGGCGACCCAGTCGAGGTCGTGCGCCCGGGCGTAGCGCTCCAGCACCGGCCGCTGCGGTCCGTCACCGACCACGGTGGCTCGCAGCGGCACGGCCGGGTCGAGCAGCTCGCGGGCCCGCCGCAGCACCGCGAGGGTCGCCAGCGGTCGCTTGCGCGACGCCAGCCGGGTGGCGACCACCACGTGGACCCCGCCGGTTGCCGACCGGCTGATGCCAGCTGCTCGCACACCTCCCTCGGATGCCGGCCGCACTCCCCCGTCGGATGCCGGCCGCCCGCCTCCGTCGACTGCAGGCCCCGTGTCCCCCACGGATGCAGGCCGTTCGCCTCCCTCGGATACCGCCCACGCAGGTTGCGCGGACGCCGACGGCGCCCCGCCCGGCGTGGTGT
>JBOFBK010000450.1:0-7405 GCA_051645525.1 Dermatophilaceae bacterium
GGGATGACGACCGCCGCACCCTCCAGCCGAGCCGCGTCGGCATCCCACGCCAGCCGGATGCCGGTCGCGCCGGCGAGCGGCACGTGCGCCTCCGAGCCGCCGAGGTTGACGGCCACGGCATGGGCCTGGCGACCCGCTGGTGCATGGGTCATGACGAACCACCCGGCGTCCTCGTCGAACGTGCAGGACACGTCGGCGAACCGGGTGCCTCGAGCAGGACGGTCGGCAGCGAGGCGGCCGACGTCGCGGGGACCGCCGTCGGGACGGTCAGCGTCGGGGCGGTCGGCAGGGGCGTCCAACCACGAGCGGCGGATGCCGATGAGCGCGGCGTACCAGCGCAGCATCCGTGCCGGCCCGGGCTCGTCGAGCTCAGGCCAGCGCAGCACCGACCGGTCGCGGGTGGCCGGGTCCTGCGGGTCGGGCACCTCGGTGGCCCAGCCGTGCGACCCGAACTCGGCCCGGCGGCCCTCGCGGACCGCGACCTCGAGCTCGGGCTCGGCGAAGCTGGTGAAGAACTGCCACGGTGTCGACGCGGCCCACTCCTCTCCCATGAACACCATGGGCGTGGTGGGCGCGAGCAGGTACAGGGCCGCACCGGCGGCCTGCCGCCCCAGGGCACAGAGCGCCGAGATGCGTTCTCCAGCAGCCCGGTTGCCCACCTGGTCGTGGGTCTGGAGGTACCCGAAGAGGCGCCGGGCGTCGAACCGCTCGACGTCGACCGGCCGGCCCCAGGCCCGGCCGCGGAAGCTCGACATCCGGCCGTCGTGCAGGAATCCGTGCGTGAGCACGTGGGCCAGCACCGCCAGCGCGCCGCCCCCGGCGAAGGTCTCGTTCCGGCCGGCGAAGTCGGCGTAGTACCCGCCGCTCTCCCCGGTGAGCGCCACATGCAGGGCGTGGTGGAGGTCGTCGTCCCACTGCGCCGTCATGCCTCGGCCGCCCGAGCCCGTCGGGGCAACCATGGAGGTGTCGTTGAGGTCGCTCTCGGCCACCAGCTCGCAGGGCCGGCCCAGCTCGGCCGACAGCGCCGCCACGGTGTCGGACAGCTCGGCGAGGTAGTGCCGCGGCGAGTCGTCGCGCAGCGCGTGCACGGCGTCGAGCCGCAGCGCATCGACGTGGAAGTCGCGGAACCACCGCAGGGCGCTGCCGACGAGGAACGCTCGCACCTCCGGGGAGCCCGGCTGGTCGAGGTTGACCGCCGGCCCCCAGGGCGTGTGGTGCGCGTCGGTGAAGTACGGGCCGAACCGGGCGAGGTAGTTGCCGCTGGCGCCGAGATGGTTGTGCACGACGTCGAGCGCCACTCCCAGGCCGTGGGCGTGGCAGGCGTCGACGAACCGCGCGAGCGCGTGCGGCCCGCCGTACGAGTCCTGGACCGCCCACAACCCGACCCCGTCGTAGCCCCAGCCGCGGTCGGTCGGGAAGGCCGCCACCGGCAGCAGCTCGACGACGTCGACGCCGAGCGCCACCAGGTGGTCGAGCCGCCCGGCCGCGGCGTCGAACGTCCCCTCCGGCGTGAACGTCCCCACGTGCAGCTCGTAGACCACGCCACCCAGCACGCCGGCGCCGCCACGCGGGCCGGGCCACCCGTCATCCGACCACGCGAAGGCAGCCGGGTCGACGGTGCGGCTCGGGCCGTGCACGCCGTGCGGCTGCCACGCACTGCGCGGATCCGGCACCGCCGGCTCGGCGCCGTCGAGCACGAACGCGTAGTCGACGGCGAGGTGCGGGACCGTGCCTCGTGGCTCGGTCTCGCCTGATGACTCGGTCTCCGTGGAGTTCGGGGAGCGCGAAGCCCCCCGGGTGGACGACCCGTCGCCGCCGCGCATCTCGGGCGGCGCCTCCCAGCGCCACCAGCCGTCACCGGCCGCGGTCATCGGCGCTCGCTCCGGCGGACTCGTCGCGGCCACCGAAACCGCTGCAGCCCAGTAGATCTCGACGCGCTCTGCCTCCGGCGCCCAGACCTCGATGGCGCCAGGCCCGGCCGGCGGGCTCCCCATCGCCGCGCTCACGACCGTCTCACCAGGAGGGCGACGGGATGGTCGGCGAGCACGTCGGCGAGCCGAAGCCCAGCCTCGCCCGCCCGATGCACCCGCCCGCCGAGCACGTCGCGCCACTCCCCCGGCGGCACCCCGACAGCGGCGTCGCCGAAGCCACCGGATGCCGCCAGCAGCCCGGCCGCCCGCGTCACCACCGTGACCACGTGCGGACCGGAGCCGTCGCCGCGGGCGAACGCGAGAGCGTGCCGGCTGCCGCACGGCACCGCGGAGTACGTGGCGGACTCCCCCACGAAGACCTCGGGCAGCTCGCGCCGGAGCCGCAGCGTCAGCGCCGTGACGCGCAGCTTGACGTCGTCGAGGTCGAACGCCGGCGCGTCGTCGAGCACTCGGGCCAGCCGCGCCTCGCGGTCGGTCCAGTCGACCGGGCGGCGGTTGTCGGGGTCGACAAGTGCCAGCATGCCGATCTCGCAGCCCTGGTAGACGTCGGGCACCCCGGGCATGGTCAGCTGAATCAGCTTCTGGCTGAGGATGTTCGCGCGCACCGACGGCTCGTGCGCGCGGGTCCACTCCTCGAGCAGGTCGTGCACGGCAGGGTCGCGCACCACCGCGCGAGCGAACGAGATCACCTGGTCCTCGTACCCACGATCGCCGTCGACCCACGCGGTGTGCAGCTTCGCCTCACGGACCGCCTTGAGCAGGTACTCCTCGAGCCGTGCGCCGGTGATCGGCCAGGTGCCGACGAGCGTCTGCCAGACGAGGTACTCGGTGGGGCCGTCGACCCGCTCGCCTCGGTGTGGCGCACCCAGCTCGCTCGCCCGGGCCAGCCAGGCCGCCCATCCGTCGGCGTCCTCGGCGAGCACCATCAGCCGCGCCCGGACGTCCTCGGACCGCTTCGCGTCGTGGGTCGTGAGCGTGGTCATCGTGACCGGCCAGTCGGCGACCAGCTGCTCACACCAGGAGTGGAACTCCGGGGCGTCGATCGAGAGCCGGGCCGGGTCGCCGCCCACCTCGTTGGCCCCGGCCAGGCGGTACCAGCGGTAGAAGGCGGTGTCCTCCACGCCCTTGGCCATGACCGGGCCACAGGTCTGTTGGAACCGGACCCGGAACTCCTCGGCCCAGCGCTCGGCACCGGTCTGCGACTCCCCGGGCGGGCGCCGGCCGAGCACGAGCGCCACGACCAGATCGAGAGCATCGTGCTCACTCGGCGCGAGCACCGCCCGGGCCCGCTCGGCCGCGTCGTCGACGACCGCCGCCTGCTCGTCATCCGCCGCACGGCCCGGGGCGATATACGCGCGGTAGCGGTCCATGGCCACGAGCAGCGCCTCGAGCGCGTGCCGCAGCGACGCCGAGTCGTCGGGCCCGACCACCCGGCGCACGAGCCGCATCAGCCGGTCGACCTCGGCGGCCTGCACGTCGTCGACCACGAGCAGCTTGGCGCCGGCCACGACGTCGTCGAGCGAGACCAGCTCAGGTGGTGCGACCTCGGCCCACAGCCGGTCGAGCACCGGCACGCCGTCATCCGGCGTGAGCACCTGCTGCACCCGCAACAGCGCGTCGTACCCGGTCGTACCCGAGCATCGCCAGGCTCCCGGCAGCGTCTCCTCGCCCTCGAGGATCTTCTCGACCACCACCCAGGCACCGGCGGAGGCGTCGGCGAGCCGGTCGAGGTAGCCGCCGGGGTCGGCGAGCCCGTCGGGATGGTCGATGCGGAACCCGTCGACCTGGCCGTGTCCCGCCAGGGAGAGCAGCAGGGCATGCGTGGCCATGAACACCAGCGGATTCTCGACCCGCACCGCGACCAGCGAGGTGACGTCGAAGAACCGCCGGTAGTTGAGCGACTCCTGGGCCTCGCGCCAGCTCGAGAGCCGGTAGGCCTGCGCGTCGAGCAGTTCGGGCATCGGCAGTGTCTCGGTGCCGAGGGCCACGGGGAACTCGTCGCCGTGGTGCCGCAGCACCCACTCCCGGCCGGTGGGACCGCCGTCGGACGCCAGCACGAGATCGCCGCCCTGCACGGCGTGCTCGACGGTGCCGCCGAGCACCGGCATGAGGATGCGGTCGTCCTCGGCGGCCCAGTCGACGTCGAACCAGCTCGCGTACGGGGAGTGCCGGCCGTCGCGGAGCAGTGACCAGAACGGCGCGTTGAGATGGGCCGGCTGCGGCACGGTCATGTGGTTGGGCACGATGTCGACGACGATGCCGAGCCCGTGCTCGCGGCAGGCCGTGACAAGCCGCTCGAATCCGGCTCTGCCGCCGGCCTCCTCGCTGAGCCGGGTGTGGTCGAGCACGTCGTAGCCGTGGGTCGAGCCGGGGGCCGCCTGGAGCACCGGCGAGAGGTACACGTGCGACACCCCGAGGTCGGCGAGGTAAGGCACCCGGGCGGCGACGTCGTCGAAACCGAACCCGCCGTGCACCTGCATCCGGTAGGTGGCGGTGGGCACGGCCCGTCCCGGCGCGGGGCGGTGGGATGACGCCATGCTCACCGCCGCGCCGTGGCCGCCGCCCCGACCGTGGGCATCGGGTCCTCGCGCGGGCTGCGGAGCACGACGACCGAGCGGGCGGTGACCTCGAGCTCGGCCGTGGCGTCGTGCCACACCGGTTCCACGACGGCGGATGCCGTGTCGACCTCGACCAACCACCGGTCGCCGTAGTCGAGGCCGGGGAGGCGGAAGGCGTGGTCCTCGCGGTCGGCGTTGAAGAGCACGAGGAAGTCGTCGTCGACGACCGGGCGGCCCTGCGCGTCGGGGGTGGGGATCGCCTGCCCGTTGAGGAAGACGGTCATCATCCGCGCCTCGCCGTCGGCCCAGTCCCGGTCCTCCATCGGCCGGCCCGCCGGATCGAACCAGGCGATGTCGCCGACCTCCGACTGGCCGCCGTGGTAAGGGCTGCCCGCGAAGAACCGGCGGCGCCGGAACACCGCGTGCTCCTTGCGCATCCGGGCCACGGTCGAGGTGAACGCGTAGAGCGCGCGCTGGTTGTCGTCGAGGTCCCAGTCCATCCAGGACAGCTCGTTGTCCTGGCAGTACACGTTGTTGTTGCCCTGCTGGGTGCGGCCGACTTCGTCGCCGTGGGCGATCATCGGCACCCCCTGGCTGAGCAGCAGGGTGGTGATGAAGTTGCGCTGCTGGCGGGCTCGCAGCCGGCTCACCGCGGGGTCGTCGGTGGGGCCCTCGACGCCGCAGTTCCAGGACCGGTTGTGCGACTCGCCGTCGCGGCCTCCCTCGCCGTTGGCGTCGTTGTGCTTCTCGTTGTAGGAGACCAGGTCGCGCAGGGTGAAGCCGTCGTGGGCGGTGACGAAGTTGATCGACGCGATCGGCTTCCGGCCACTGTGCTCGTAGAGGTCGCTGGACCCGGTGATGCGCGACGCGAACTCACCGAGGGTGCGGGGCTCGCCGCGCCAGAAGTCGCGCACCGTGTCGCGGTACTTGCCGTTCCACTCGGTCCACAGCGGCGGGAAGTTGCCCACCTGGTAGCCGCCGTCGCCGACGTCCCACGGCTCGGCGATGAGCTTGACCTGGGAGATGACGGGGTCCTGCTGGATGAGGTCGAAGAACGCCGACAGCTTGTCGACCTCGTGGAACTGGCGGGCCAGGGTGGCGGCGAGGTCGAAGCGGAACCCGTCGACGTGCATCTCGGTGACCCAGTAGCGCAGCGAGTCCATGATCAGCTGCAGCACGTGCGGGTGCCGCATGAGCAGGCTGTTCCCCGTGCCGGTGGTGTCGTAGTAGTGCTCCTTGGCGTCGTCGACCAGCCGGTAGTACGAGGCGTTGTCGATGCCCTTGAAGCTCAGGGTCGGCCCGAGCTCGTTGCCCTCGGCGGTGTGGTTGTAGACGACGTCGAGGATGACCTCGATGTCGGCCTCGTGCAGGGCCTTGACCATCGACTTGAACTCGGTCACCTGCTCGCCGCGCTGGCCGCGGGCGTAGCCGTTATGGGGTGCGAGGAAGCCGATGGTGTTGTAGCCCCAGTAGTTGCTCAGACCCTGGTCCTGCAGCGAGGTGTCCTGGACGAACTGGTGCACCGGCATCAGCTCGATCGCGGTGACGCCGAGGGTCGTGAGGTGCTCGATGACCGCCGGGTGCGCGATGGCGGTGTACGTACCGCGGATCTCCTCGGGCACCTCCGGGTGAGTCATCGTCAGGCCCTTGACGTGCGCCTCGTAGATGACGGTGTCGTGGTACTCGTGCCGTGGCGGGCGGTCGTGGCCCCAGTCGAAGTACGGGCTGGCGACCACACCGAGCATCGTGTGGCCGAGGCTGTCGTCGGTGTTGCGTTCCCCCGGGTCGTCGAACCGATACGAGAACAGCGACGGGTCGTTGCTGACCTGCCCCTCGACCGCCTTGGCGTAGGGGTCGAGCAGCAGCTTGCTCGGGTCGCAGCGGTGCCCCTGCTCCGGGGCGTAGGGCCCGTGCACGCGGTAGCCGTACCGCTGCCCGGGCTGGAGGCCGAGCAGGTAGCCGTGCCAGACGAACCCGTCGACCTCGGGCAGCTCGACGCGGGTCTCCGCCCCGTCGTCGTCGACGAGGCAGAGCTCGACCTTCTCGGCCACCTCGCTGAACAGGGCGAAGTTGACGCCGGGCCCGTCATAGGTGGCGCCGAGCGGGTACGGCTTGCCGGGCCAGATCTCCACCGTTCACCTTCCGTAGCTGTCGTGTCGCCTCCCGGCGACTCGGCCGGGTCGCGGCCGGACGGGCCGACGCGGGAAAGACCCAACCTACCGGTGGCCACCGCCACCGCAGGGCCGCACCCCTGCCTCGTGGGACGCTCGCCCTCGTTCGCTGCACCGGCACCCGCCCTCCACCGTCGATCGGCCGACCAGCACCCGCTACCGTCGGCATCGGCACGAGCCACCGGGGCCGACGTGTCCCCGGGCCCACACGACCACGACGAGACGGAGGCCGGATGACGACGAGGGTGGCAGTGGTCACCGGAGCAGCGCGCGGCATCGGCGCCGCCACCGCCGAGCGCCTGGCCCGCGACGGCATGCGGGTAGGCGTGCTCGACCTCGACGAGGCGGCCTGCGAGGTGGTCGCCGAGCGCATCCGCGACGCCGGCGGCCGGGCCGTCGGCGTGGGCGTCGACGTCAGGGATGCCGCGCAGGTCGAGGCAGGTGTGGCCCGCGTCGCCGCCGAGCTGGGGCCGCCGGTGGTTCTCGTGAACAACGCGGGCGTCATCCGCGACAACCTGCTCTTCAGGATGTCCGAGGACGACTGGGACGCGGTGATGGCGGTGCACCTGCGCGGAGCCTTCCTCATGACCCGCGCCTGTCAGACGCACATGACCGCCGAGCGCTGGGGACGGGTCGTCAACCTCTCCTCGTCCTCGGCACAGGGCAACCGCGGCCAGGCGAACTACTCGGCGGCCAAGGCCGGGCTGCAGGGGTTCACCAAGACCCTCGCCGTCGAGCTCGGCCG
>JBOFBK010000451.1:0-4819 GCA_051645525.1 Dermatophilaceae bacterium
CATGACCACCACCGTCGCCGGGATGGGCGACAACGTGCAGAGCCTGGCCGACCTTCGTGACCAGGTGACGAAGATGTCGTTCGACAAAGGCGACACCACGTCGGTGGCGGGGGTGGTGTGGCTGGACTACTCCGCCCCGCAGACCATCGTCCAGGAGGAGCCGGTCGTGGTCTCCGGCGCGGCGCGAGACGGTGGCCGGGACTTGGCGAGCTTCGTGCGGGGGGTGAACGCCTCGCGGGTGACCGACCCGGACTTGAGCGTGCTGGGGCACTCCTACGGCTCGACCACCACCGGGTACGCCCTGCAGCACCCCGGCACCGGAGTCGACCGGGCGGTGTTGTTCGGCTCTCCGGGGATCAGCACCGACGACGTCACCGACCTGCACATCCCCACCGACGCGATCTGGTACGCCGAAGCCCCCGGCGACCCCGTCGCCGACGCCGGCCGGTTCGGTGCTGACCCCTCCGACGTGGAGGGTCTGACCCAGCTGGAGACCCGAGCCGCGTCCACACCTGGTGGGGAGCGCCTGGCCGGGGTCACCGGCCACTCCGAGTACCTCCAGGGCCGGTCCACCAGCCAGCACAACCTCGCCGCCATCATCGCCGGGCACCCCGAGGCCGCGATCACCGGCGGACCCGGAACCGTGGACGACATCCGCTACTACGCCCAACAAGCTGGCCTGATCCGCGGAGTAGGGCCATGACCACCCCGAGCGCCACTCCTCCTTCACCACCGACCGGCGACCCCACCACCGGACCATCACCACTACCCCACGGTCACCGCTACCGCCGCGTGCTGTCTCGGACCCGGCGCTGGTGCCGGGCGCCTCGCCCCGGTCGCGTGCCTGGCCAGCAGCCCGCCATCGCGCCGCAGGTGCGTCCCGCCCGGCGCCTACCCGTAATCGCCGCCGCAGCCGTGGTGGTGCTACTGCTCACTGTCGTCACCGCCGGGTGCACCCCACCGCAGACCCCTCCAGGAGAGCAGATGGACCCCCGCGCCCAGCTCATGGCCCGGCCCTCCTTCGAACAGGCCGAACAGCAGTACCTGGACCTCCTCGGCCGGCTCCGCGCCCTCATCGACACCCGCGCCCCCCACCTGCAATGGCTCGAACCCCAACCCAGCCGCAGCGACGTCGGAGGGGGATGCCGCAAGCCGTTCAACATGGACGGTGTCGCCTACGGCATCTACGACGCTGGCGGTACAGGAGCCACCGGCGGCATCGATGACGCCACCTGGACCCCCCTCCTCGCCGAGATCACCACCACCCTTCGCCAGGAAGGCTTCACCCTGGTCAACGTCCTCCAAGACAAACCCGGCGAACACAGAGTGGACTTCATCAACCCCGACACCGAAGCCAGCGTGAGGTTAGGCACGGAAGTGAACACCACCCTCTCTCTCTCCGGGGGGTGCTTCCTCCACGAATCCGCCCGCCAATCACCCACCCCCACCTGACAGCACGTGGAGATAGGGGGTCGCCGCCACCAGCGGTGGACACCGCCTGGCCGGGGTCACCGGCCACTCCGACTACCTCCAGGGCCGGTCCACCAGCCAGTACAACCTCGCCGCGATCGTCGCCGGGCACCCCGAGGCCGCGATCGAAGGCGCCAACCTCGACCTCGGCGACACCCACCCCGACCGGCCCTGGCGACCCACCCCATGAACCCCACCAGGATCGCCACGGCACGGGCCCGGCCGGTGACCCGATCCCGCCACCGCGCCCGCCCCGTTCTCGGCTACATCCCTGCCGAGAGCCACGGCACCCAGATTCGGCCCAGCAGGCGCCCGCACGAACGACCCGCCAAGCGCAGGCGGGAGGTAGCCGTGTGGCTCACCGCCGCTCTGACGGTGACGATGCTGGTGATGGGCGGGTGCACCACCAGCAGCCAGACCCCGACCGGGCTCCCCCCGTCCACCGACACCGGAGCAACCATGAAAGCCCGCGCCGAACTGATGAACCGGCCCTCCTTCGAGGACGCCGAGAAGACCTACCTCGACCTCCTCGCCCGGGTCCGCGCCGTCATCGACCAACGCGCACCCAACCTGCAATGGCAACAGGCCCAACCCAGCCGCGCCGAGCGGGGGGGTGCGGCGAGCCATTTCACATGGTCCTCGACTCCAGCTCCGGCATCTACAAAGGAGGTGGTGAGTACGCCGACGGCGCCATCGACGACGCCACCTGGCGCGGCCTCCTTGCCGCCATCCAAGACGTCGTCCGCGAGGACGGATTCACCCAGCTCATCGTCCTCCAAGACAAGCCCGGTGCCCATGTCGTCGCTATCGGCGACCCCCGCACCAACGCCACCATCGAACTCGGCACAGAGCTCGCAACCACACTGACGCTTCGTGGGGCGTGCTTCCTTCCCGAGGCCGCCCGCCGCTCCCCCGGCCCCACCTGAACATCACTCAACGGCGATGACGCAGCAGCAGCCCGGGGCGGGGGTGGATCAGGTGGTGTTCTTCGGCTCCCCCGGGATCGGCACCGAGCACGTCAGCGCGCTCGGGGTGCCGGACCGGTCGGTGTGGTACGCCGAAGCGGTCAAGGACCCGGTCGGTGACCTGTCCTGGTTCGGGCCTGACCTGTCCACCACCCCCGGAGTGCGACACCTCGACACCGCCGACGCCACCACCCCAGACGGGCAACACCTGGCCGGGGTCGAGGGCCGCTCCGACTACCTCGACCAGAACACCACCAGCCAGTACAACCTCGCCACCATCGTCGCCGGGCACCCCGAAGCCGCGATCCAGGGCGCCAACCTCGACCTCGGCGACACCCACCCCGACCGGCCCTGGCGCTCGACCTCGGACGACATCATCCGGGCCCGTGGGTCGGAGATCCCCGGTTACCTCACCGGGCCGCCTGCCCTCAACCCACCAGCATCACCAACCGAGTACCTCGAAGGTCACCCGGGGCTACCTCCGAGGGCCCGACGTGGCCAGACGTCATCCGGCCGGTGACGTGGCAGGTGCTCGCGTCGGGACCGTCGGCGTCGTGCGCTCGGCGCGCTGCTCGGCCAGCTCACGCTTCACGAAGGACACCGCTGCCACCACTGCGAGCGCGACTACGGCGAGGAGGAGTCCCACGAGAAGGCGTGTGAGCAAGGACCGCTCCGGCACCATGCGCCAACGGTCGCCATGACACAACACGCCTCGCAGACGCTGGCGACGCAACCGGTGGTCATCGAGCACCTCACGGTCGCGTAGATGTCGACGAGTAGCGCTGCTGGACATGGCCCTCATCCTGTTCTCACGGACACCCCGTGCTCAAGGCTCACTGACCCCGCGCTCCAGCCGACTGGTCGAGTCCGGCCCGGCCGCGCCTACCGCGCAACCGGGCCGGACCTACCGACTCAGCCCTGCAGGGTGCTGCGGACTCGGGACCGCATGGAGTCGACCGATGCGGTGTTCTCGCCGAGACCGGCCTTGATCTGGGTGAGGATGCCGCGCACCTCCTCGGCGGCGGCATCCCACTTCAGCTGGATGCCGCGGTAGACCACCTGCTCGTCACCCTCCCAGTTCGCGCAGACCCGGTTCACGAACCCGGACAGGTCGGCGAGGGTGGCCTCGAGGGATGCTGCGGTGGAGCCGAGCGACGCCTCAGCGTCGCGGGCTACCCCGGAGTCGTAGCTGTAGATGCTCATCGTCGATCTCCTCTCAGGCCCGGAACTTCGATGCGTCCCAGTTGGCGGATGCGTTGATCTGGTTGATGCCGGCGGCCTGCTCGGCGTGACCGGCGTCGTAGATCTGCGCCGAGCTACCGACCCGACCGCGGATGTCGGTGAGCGCCGAGTTCAGGTCGCGGCTCGCCGCCTCCCATCGCTGCTGAACTTGCTCGAAGGACTGGAACGCGGTGCCCTTCCACACCCCGGGCAGGGATGACAGCGAGGAGATGAACTGCTGCAGGTTGGCGTTCATCTGTGCCGTACTGGCATCGAGGTTGCTGGCGTGCTGACCGACGGCGTTGTCGGTGATCGAGAACTGCTGCCCCATGGCGTCTCCTTGTCGAATGATGTCGATTCTGCGATTCGCGTCGCCGCCTCCGGCCACGCGGAGCCCGTCATGCCGCGACGGGTCGTACCAGCCCCTCCCGGTCGGTGTCTCCGACGGTGAGGTGGAATGTCGACCAGGTGCGGGAACGCACTCAGCCACCCCGGATCGTCGACCATTGAGCAGCGATCGACTCGTCATGCTGGCGCATGATGGACGCGGATGCCGAACTGGCTGCGCCAAGCGCGCCGAGTTCACTCGCGATACTGCGCGCGGCACTGTCCCACCTGGACCCGTAGTCGGCGAGCGCACCGGCCACCTGGGCGTAGCCCTCGGCACCTGCGTCAGCAACGAACCGGATACCGCCCCGGACGGTGCCGGACACCTCGGACATTCTCGTTCCGATGCCGCTGACCATGCCGAGGTCGGCAGAGAAGTAGTCGCTCACAATGTGTCCCTCCCGATGAAGCCGAGTGCTCGGCTGACGTCACATCGTCGAGAGTAATACCTCCCGCCGACACCACCGCAAGTTCTCCACAGGGCCGGGCAGTCGTGTGGACAAAGCGACCGACAGGATGCCCGAGTCGCCTGCGGGAGAGCCTCGGTCCTGTCCGCGTTGCGCCCTTCTTGGCGCGCCAATCGACATCCGCTCTGGCGTCCGAGCGGATGCCGAGCCACACTGGGGCATGGACGTACCGAGGTTTTCTCACCAGGATGAGGGGTGGCGGGTCGAGCAGCGTTGCGCGGCAGTGTGACTGGCGTGTCGGAGGGTGCACGTGGGGCCGGCTCGGCCAGGGTTGGTTCGACCAAGAATCCACTCATGGCAAGGACCCCA
>JBOFBK010000452.1:0-13105 GCA_051645525.1 Dermatophilaceae bacterium
AAGGAGCCACCATGTCGGTCCTCGACGATGTCCGCACCACCATCGACCCCACCCCGCTCTTCGTCGTCGTCGGCGCCACCGACCTCGCCGTCGAGAAGGTCCGCGAAGCCCGTCTGCGCGCCGACCGGGCTCGCGCCGAGCTCGCTGCCCGCGGTGAGCAGACTCGTGCAGACCTCGCCCCGGAGAAGGTCCAGGCACGCGCCGCCCAGCTCGCTGCCCAGGTCCAGGAGCTGCCGGCTCGCGCGGTCGACCAGGGCAAGGCGGTCGGCGACCGCGTCGCCGTCGGCTAC
Organism: Dermatophilaceae bacterium; assembly: GCA_051645525.1. Taxonomy (GTDB): domain Bacteria; phylum Actinomycetota; class Actinomycetes; order Actinomycetales; family Dermatophilaceae; genus JBOFLG01. The sequence continues at coordinate 291 of JBOFBK010000452.1, forward strand.
GCCGGGCTCGCAACCCGCGGCCAGGGTCTGGTTCGCCGCGTCCGTACCCAGCAGTCGACCCAGGACCTGCTCGCCCAGGCCGAGACCACCATCGCCCAGGCGAAGGGTGCGATCACCACGGCTCGCAAGGCGGTCGCCGACGTCGAGCGCTCCGCCAAGGCCACCGTCACCACCGGCCGGAAGGAGGCCGTCAAGGTCGCCTCGACGATCGCCGACTCGGTCGCCGACGAGGCGAAGACCGCCCAGACCGAGGTCGCGGCGTCGGTCAAGCGCACCCGCTCGTCGGTCAAGCGCACCAGCACGACCACCACGAAGGCCGCCAAGAAGACCGGTGCGTCGGCCAAGGCCGTGCGCACCAGCGCCGCGAAGACCGCCAAGGCTGCCCCGAAGGCCGCCGAGAAGGCCGCGGTCAAGGTCGGCGACTGACACCTCGGCGCGCCTGAGCCCACGGCATCCGCCACGACCGGCACCTGCCGCGGCTCACCGCACGGCGGCCACGGCGGTCGACACCCGTTGCCCGCTGATGACGCCCCGACGACCCGGGGCCGGTACCCACCGGCCCCGGGTCGACTGCGTGTGGCGGCGGCGCGCGGCATGCGGCATCCGGCGCATGTCAGGGCCGGATGACGTGACCGCGTCGCTCGATCCCGCGGCTCTCGGCGAAGCGCCATGCCTTGGCAACGGTCAGTTCACCGGAAGAGGTGGTCCCGCTCGGCGGTACTCAGAGGGCGAGGTGCCACGGAGCCGCTTGAACGCCGTGCTGAGGGTGAACGGGTCCGCGTAGCCGACACGACCGGCGATGACCCGCAGCGTGTCGTCGCTGCGAAGAAGGAGATCTGCGGCCTGGGTGATCCGGTACTCGGTGAGGTAGGCCATCGGCGCCTCGCCGACCATGGCGGCGAAGCGGCGGGTGAGACCAGCCCGAGACGTTCCGCATCGTCGCGCCAGCTCGTTCACGGTCCAGCGGTGCGCCGGGTCCTCGTGCAGCAGCCGGAGCGCGGAACCGACCACCGGGTCGGCCAGGGCGTCGTGCCATCGCGAAGGTCGAGAGCCTGGTCGGGCGAACCATGCTTGCAACGTCGTTGTCAGCGCGAGGTCGAGCCACCGATCTAGCACCGCCTGATGGCCTGGAGCATCCCGTTCTACCGCCTGCTGAGCCAGGTCGATGACGAGGCCGGTCACGGTCGCCGCCGGCACGACGAGGACAGGTGGCAGTGTGCGCAGGAGCCTCCGCCCGACGTAGGCGTCGATCGGGTAGCTGCCGCTGAGCACCGCCGTCCGGCCATTGGGGCGAGCGCCATAGGTGCGCGCGCCCAGTCGTCGGCTGTGATCGACGACCGCGCCGGGCATCGGTTCGCACCGTCCGCCCGGGTAGACCCGCAGCTGTGGCGCGGTCCCTGGCCGGTCGCTGACGACATAGTGCTTGCGTCCGGTGACAACGGCGATGTCTCGTGGCGCGAGCGCCGCAGGCGCCGAGCCCGGTCGGCTGACCGTGACAGACCCACGCAACGGGGTCATGAGCGAAAGCGTCGCGTGGTCTTCCACCGACACCGACCAGGGCTCGTCGACCAGCGTGAGGTGTACCAGGCTGTCGCGTACCCGGGCACCGGCGAGAAGGTCGTCGAGGGCGTCCACCGCTCGAACGCTAGTCACCTGACCACCACGTACCGCACCCAGCCTTCGGCCGAGTCCGAGGGAGGCTCGAGCCGAGCAGGGCGCTGCCCGATCCGTGTGGACATCCGGTCGAGCCGGTCGACCATGGTGCACGCCCGGCCCGGGAGCTGGGATGTCACCATGACTACAGCACCGATCCTGGTCCTTGGTGGCACCGGCAAGACAGGGCGCCGGGTGACCCGACGGCTGGAACGAGGCGGCCTGCCGTTCCGTGTGGTGTCCCGCTCGTCCTCGCTCGCGTTCGACTGGTTCGACGAGAGCACCTGGCCGGCAGCGTCTCAGGGTGTCGACATCGCGTATCTGGCGGCTCCGCTCGGGATCGACGGACTCGGTGCCGCGGCCGAGTGGGTGCGGCGGCAGCAAGGCGGCCAGCTCCGCAGGCTGGTCCTCCTCTCCGGTCGTGACGCGGAGAGCGCCGACCGCACCGAGCCGATCTACGTCGCCGAGCGGGCGCTGGAGAACGCGGTCCGCGCGAGCGGGGTCGGATGGACCGTTCTGCGGTCGAGCTGGTTCGCCCAGAACTTCAGCGAGGGCTTCCTCGGGCCGGCCATCCTGCACGGCGAGGTACGGTTGGCGGCCGGTTCCGGGCGGGAGCCGTTCGTGGATCTCGAGGACCTCGCGGACGTGGCGCTCGCCGCCCTCACCGACGAGCGCCACGCCGGCCGAACCTACTCGTTGTCCGGGCCCCAAGCGTTGAGCTTCCGCGACGCCGCCGCGGTCGTGGCGGCTGCCACCGGCCGGACGGTGCGGTATGTCGACCTCCGGCCCGAGGACCACCTCGCCGAGCTGCTCGGCCTCGGCCTTCCCCCGGTCGACGCCCAGGCCGTGCTCGACCTTCTCGCCGTCGTCCGCAACGGATCCCCCGGCGCGGTGTCCGACGATGTTGAGAGGGTGCTTGGTCGACAGCCGCGAGACCTGGCGGACTGGGCGCGGCACGCGGCGGGCGCAGGTATCTGGTCCAGCTGACCTCGCCTGCCCGGACGCACCTGGTGACTGCCTCCGCGGCGCGATCGCAGGAGAGTGGTGCGGTCATCGCAGGGTCTCGCTGCATGTCCACGGTGCACCGCGTCATCCGGGCGTCGCTAGGGTCGGATGCCGTGCCCCTCACCCCCAGTCCGCTCGCCGCCGAGCCTGCACCTGGGTCTGCACTCGAGCCCGGGCTGGAGCCCGCACCGGCCACGCCCGCGGCACTCGACGAGGCGCCGGTGGTTGCCCACGTCGTCCGCAGCGGTCTCGTCGAGTCGGTGCACCGAGCGAGCATCGCCGTCACCGGGGCCGGCGGTGCCCTCGTCGAGTCGTGGGGGGAGGTGGCCGACCCGGTGCTCCCGCGCTCGTCGAACAAGCCGCTCCAGGCGGTGGCGATGATCCGGGCCGGGTTGCACCTGCCACCGCGTCACCTCGCGCTCGCGTGCGCCAGCCACAGCGGCGAGCCCTTCCACCTCGACGGTGTGCGCGAGATGCTCGCCGCCGCCGGGCTCGACGAGGCGGATCTGCAGAACACCGCCGACCTGCCCTACGACGAGCACGAGCGCGAGACCTGGCTCGCCGCCGGGCACGTGGCCCGGCCGCTCGCCCAGAACTGCTCGGGCAAGCACGCTGCCATGCTCGCGACCTGCGTGGCGAACGGCTGGCCGACCGACACGTACCGCGACATCGACCACCCGCTGCAGAGTGCGATCGCGTCGACGATCGCCGAGCTCGCGGCCGAGCCCGTGGCGAGCTGGGGCGTCGACGGCTGCGGCGCACCGGTGTTCGCGATCTCACTGGCTGGTCTGGCGCGGGCGTTCGGCCGCATCGCGGCCACGTCCCCGGGCACGTCCGAGGCCACCGTCGCCGACGCCATGCGTACCCACCCCGACCACCTCGGAGGCACGAGGCGCGACGTCACCGCGCTCGTCCGCGGAACCGACGGCCTGGTCGCCAAGGACGGCGCCGAGGGGGTGTACGCCGTGGGCCTGGCCGACGGCCGCGGCGTGGCGCTCAAGATCGCCGACGGCGCCCAGCGGCCCCGCCCGGTCGTCATGGCCGCGCTGCTGCGCCGGCTCGGCGTGGCGTCATCCGCCTACGACCGGATGGAGCACGCGCCGGTGCTCGGCCATGGCGAGCCGGTCGGCCGGGTGGTCGCGGTCGGCATCCATGAGGGCGGATGACGTGCGCACCGTTCTCCAGCGGGTCGCCCGGGCGGCGGTGCGGGTCGACGGCGAGGTGGTCGGCTCGGTCGAGCGGCCCGGCCTGGTCGCGCTCGTCGGGGTGACCCACACCGACGGCGCGGCCGAGGTGGAGACGACGGCGCGCAAGATCGCCGAGCTGCGCATCCTCCGCGACGAGCGCTCGGTGCTCGACGAGGGCGCTCCGGTGCTCGTCGTCAGCCAGTTCACGCTCCACGCCGACACTCGCAAGGGGCGTCGGCCGTCGTGGAACGCGGCAGCGCCGGCCTCGATCGCCGAGCCCGTGGTCGACGCGGTCGTCGCCGCGCTCCGGGCACGAGGGGTCGAGGTCGCCACCGGCCGCTTCGGGGCGCGGATGGAGGTCGAGCTCGTCGGCGACGGGCCGGTGACCATCGTCGTGGACGTCTGACTCCCTGGCGGGCACTGGCTCCGAGGGGAGTCCGACCCGACGCCGGTGCCGTGCCACCGCCGTTAGGCTGTCCGCATGGAGCTTCTGCTGGCCGATACCCAACTCTGGGTCGTGCGGGCCCTGTCGGCAGCAGCGCTGCTCGTCGAGGTCTACGCGCTCGTCGACTGCCTCCGTCGTCGTGCCGACGCGTTCGTCGCCGCCGGGAAGCGCACCAAGAACTTCTGGCTGCTCGTCACGGGTGTCGCGGTGCTCGTCGGGTTCGTCGCGCTCGGCGGCGTCGGCTTCCTCGCGATCATCGCCATCATCGCGGCGGGGGTCTACCTCGCCGACGTCAAGCCGGCCCTCGACCAGGTCACCGGCCGTGGCGGTGCCGGCGGTCGGCAGGGTCCGTACGGCCCCTGGTGACCGGTGCTCCCCGGCCTGCCGCGGGCGCCACGGCATCCCAGGCGACGGTGAGCTCGCCGAGGCGCCATCGGGACGGCCCGCCCCGCACCGGCCAGCCCTCCTCGCGCACGGCGGCGACTGCAGTGATGAACCGTTGACGTGCCCCGAAGCCGCGCTGAGCGGCTCCGCGGGCCCATGCGGCGTCGAGCGCTGAGAGCAGCGCGTGCACCGGCTCTCCCGGCATGTTGCGGTGGATCAGCACCTTCGGCAACCGCTCCGCCACCACGCCGGGGCGCTCGAGCCCACGGAGCCGCCAGGACAGGGTCAGGTGCTGGGGCCCGTCATCCGTCACCGACACCCAGGCGGCCAGCCTGCCGACCTCGTCGCAGGTGCCGTCGACCAGCACGCCGTCGTCGGCGAGCCGCGCGGTGCACGCCGTCCAGGCGCCCGCGACGTCGTCCTCGCGGTACTGACGCAGCACGTTGAGGGCGCGGATGACGACCGGTCGCCGCCCGTGGGGGAGCGGGATCTCGAAGCCGCCGACCGCGAAGCGCACACCCGGGCGCTCGAACCGGCGCGCGGAGTCGACCCGGTCGGGGTCGATCTCGATGCCGACCACTTCGACGTCCGGCCGCACCTGGCGCAGTCGCGCCGACAGCTCGAGCACCGTGACCGGTGACGCGCCGAACCCGAGGTCGACCACGACCGGTGCCGGGCCGGCTCGGCGCAGCCGCCAGGCCTCGGGCCCGGTGATCCAGCGGTCGCACCGCCGCAGCCGGTTCGGTGCGGTCGTGCCGCGGGTCGCGACACCGAGCGGTCGCTGGCGAGCCACCGGCCCAGGGTAGGCCGATCCAACGGTCTGAGCGTGCGGCATCCCCACGGCGAAGCGCTCCGTCCGGTCTCCGGTATCCGGCGTGCCGACGGCTGCGGTCCGGCGGTGGTGGCCACGGCTGCCGTCCGACCGGCCGTGGCAGTGACGGGGCTCGCCTGGCGGCATACTCTGGACGAGTGCTGCAGCGCGTGTGGGAGCGGCGCCACGACAGCGAGGTGAGCCTGTCGATGGTGGCCCTGGTTGTGTCGCTCGTCGCTGCGCTCGCCCTGGGGATGACGTCGTGGGTGCCGCAAGTGTTCGCCCGCGACATCGGGATCTCGGGCGTGGAGCCCGGCTTGCTCGAGGTGGCCGAAGGGGCTCGTGGCGTGCAGCCGCTCGGTGCCGGACTCTCGGTGTCGTTGTACGACAAGGGTTTCCGGCTTGCTCGCAGCAGCGAGGTGCTCGCCGACACGGTCACGCGTGGCGCGCCGGTGACCGCGCTGCTCGGCGAGGTCGACGACGAGCGTGACCAGCCGCGCGAGGAGATCTCGACGGCGCTCACCCACGTGCGGCTCGACGCCGTGGACCGGGTGCGCAACACGGTCGTCTACGCCGGGGTCGTCTACGGCGAGGGGCGCACCCTGCCGCTGCGGCTCGAGCTTCAGGCGGTGAGCGGGCGGATCCGGCTCGACGTGAACGTGCCGGGCGCCGACGCGGTCCTGGTCCATCTCGACTGGCGACCCGCCACCACCGGCATCGGTCCGGCGCTCCCCGAGCGCAACCTCAAGACGCGGGCGTTCTGGGTGGAGCCGACCGTGGTCGACCAGCCGGCCTTCACCTGGGTGCTGGGCACCGATGTGTCGATCGGGCCGGTCCAGGTGCCACGAGCGGTCGACCTGCGTCAGCACGGGCGTATCGCGGTCCATGTGTGGTCGCCCCGGGCGGTGCTCACCGTCACCGACACCCCGCGTGAGCCCGTGCCAGACTCGGGGTCATGAGCACGCCCACGCCCGATGCGGGCACCGACGGCACCGCTGCGGGCACCGACAGAACCATGGTGCTGCGCCGGGTGGCGATGGTCGCCGTGCACACTTCGCCGTTGGCGCAGCCGGGCATCGGCGATGCGGGGGGCATGAATGTCTATGTCCTGGAGGTGTCGCGCGAGCTGGCTCGTCGCGGAGCGGCTGTCGACATCTTCACCCGCACCACCGGCGCGAGCCAGTCGACCGCGCTCGAGGTCGAACCGGGGGTCGTCGTCCGGCATGTGCCGGCGGGGCCGTACGAGGGGCTCTCCAAGGAGGACCTCCCCGGCCAGCTGTGCGCGTTCGCCGCCGGCATGATGCGGGTGGCCGCCCACCACGACCCCGGCTACTACGACCTCGTGCACTCCCACTACTGGCTCTCCGGCCAGGTGGGCTGGCTGGCCTCCGACCGGTGGGGTGTCCCCCTGGTGCACACCATGCACACGATGGCGCGGGTGAAGAACCTGCACCTCGCCGACGGCGACGTCCCCGAGCCGCTCGGTCGCGAGATCGGCGAGTCCCAGGTGGTTGCCGCCGCCGACCGCCTCGTGGCGAACACCACTCGCGAGGCCGAGGAGCTCGTCGGGCTGTACGGAGCCGACCCGGGCCGGGTCGCGGTCGCCGAGCCGGGTGTCGACCTCACGACGTTCGTCCCCGGTTCTCGCACCGAGGCGCGGGTCGAGCTGGGCGTCCCGCCCGACGCGGTGCTGGTGCTCTTCGTGGGGCGGATCCAGCCTCACAAGGGCCCCGACGTCCTGGTGCGGGCGGCCGCCGAGCTGGCCCGGCGTCATCCTGAGCTGCGCCGCCGGCTCGTCGTCGGCGTCATCGGCGGGGCGAGCGGCACTGCTGCCCGCACGCCCATGGGTCTCGACCACCTCGCGCACGGCCTCGGCGCCGGAGCCGCGGTGCGGTTCGTGCCACCCGTCGACCGGATGACGCTCGCCCGGTGGTACCGCGCGGCGGATGCCGTGGCCGTTCCCTCGCACAGCGAGTCCTTCGGGCTGGTCGCCGTCGAGGCGCAGGCGTGCGGCGCACCGGTGGTGGCGTCCAACGTCGGCGGCCTGCCCACCGCGGTGGGCGATGCCGGCGTGCTTGTCGACGGCCACGACACCGCGGCCTGGGCCACGGCGCTCGGCGACGTCGTGCTCGATCCCGGCCGGCGCGCCCAGCTGTCGCGTCGGGCGGTCGAGCACGCCTCCGGCTTCGGCTGGGCCCGCACGGCCGACCGGCTGATGGCGGTGTACACCGATGCGATGGCCCACCCTCGGGAGTCCTCGATCAACGACGCCGAGGCCCTGGCCGGCATCCCGGCCGCGGTCATCCCGTGACGGACGGCGCCGCCGCGGCCCGGCTCGCCGCCGTCGTCGCCGACTACCTCGACAGCGGCGAGCTGGCGTGGGAGCACGGCTCGCGCGGCGGCGAGTTCGTGGTCTCGCTCCCGGGCGAGAAGAAGCTCAAGACGGTGGTGTCACTGGTCTGCTCGGACCGGGCACTCTCGTTGTCGGCGTTCGTCATCCGCAACCCCGACGAGAACCACGACGAGGTGTACCGGTATCTCCTGCGGCGCAACCTGCGCCTGCCGGGGCTCGCCTATGCCATCGACCGCACCGGTGACGTCTACGTCACCGGTCGACTGCCGGCGGCGGCCGTCGACGCCGAGCAGCTCGACCAGGTGCTCGGGGTGGTGCTCAGCGCCGCCGACGAGCCCTTCGACGAGCTGCTGCTCCTGGGGTTCGAGGCCTCGATGCGCAAGGAGTGGGCGTGGCGGGTCTCGCGTGGCGAGAGCCTGCGCAACCTCGAGACGTTCCGAGGAGTGCTGGCCCGGCCCGGGGACCCGCCCCCGGAGCCTCGCTAGGGTGACCGCATGGGTGACCACACGCTGATCCTGCTGCGTCATGGCGAGTCCGACTGGAACCGGCGCAACCTGTTCACCGGCTGGGTCGACGTCGACCTCACCGACACGGGACGGGCGGAGGCGGTGCGGGGCGGTCGGCTGCTCGCCGAGGCCGGCCACCTGCCGGATGTCGTGCACACCTCGGTGCTGCGGAGGGCCATCACCACCGCCAACCTCGCGCTCGACGCGTGCGACCGGCACTGGATCCCGGTGCGCCGCAGCTGGCGCCTGAACGAGCGGCACTACGGTGCGCTCCAGGGTCTCGACAAGTCGGCGACCCGCGAGCGCTACGGCGAGGAGCAGTTCATGCTCTGGCGGCGCAGCTTCGACACCCCGCCACCGCCGATCGACCCGGGCAGCGAGTACGACCAGGGCGCCGACCCGCGCTACGCCGGAGTCGAGGTGCCCCGCACCGAGTGCCTGGCCGACGTCATCCCGCGGATGATGCCCTACTGGGAGAACGAGATCCGTGCCGACCTCGAGCGCGGGCACACCGTGCTGGTCACCGCCCACGGCAACAGCCTGCGAGCCCTGGTCAAACATCTCGACGGTATCTCCGACGACGACATCGCCGGCCTCAACATCCCTACCGGGATGCCGCTCGTGTACCGCCTCGGTGCCGACCTCGTGCCCACCGCACCCGGTGAGTACCTCGACCCCGAGGCGGCTGCGACTGCTGCGGCGGCGGTCGCCGGACAGGGGCGCTGACCCGACCGACGCGTGCCCGGCCGGGCGCCGGTCGGCGATGCGGCCGGACAGGCCGTTCCTCGGGGACCGGCCGCTCCACTAGCGTGCTCCCGTGATCGCGCGTCTCGGCAGCGTCCTCGTCGCCGTCCCGGCCTGCGCCGTCGGCTACGTGCTGGTCTTCTGGACGGCCGGGCGGGTCGTCACCGGCGACACCGGCTTCGGTGGCTCGGATGCCGCTACGCTCACCTTCGTCGCGTCGGTCGGGGCGCTGTTCCTGGGCACGGCGATGTTCACGACCGCGTGGTCCTCCGTCGGGGTGCTCGTGCTGGCCGCCGGCCACCTGGTGGTCGGGGCGGTGGCCGTCGTCGCCCCCCAGGGGGACTCCGGCTCGTCGCCCTCGTCCGACATCGGGCGCGGGGCCGAGGTGGCACTGGTCGGGGGCCTGGTGTTGACGGTCGGCGTCGTCCTTCTCCTTGGGGGGCTGACCGTCCGCGAGCGCCGTCGGCCCGGGCGCGACGAGGGCGACGAGTCGGGGCGTCTGGTGTCGCTGCTCGTCGCTCTGGTCGGAGTACTGCCGGGACTGGTGCTCGTTCTGGCCGGTGGTCTCGAGAACTACGGCGAGCAGGTGCTGAACCGGCGCGGCGCGCAGTTCCTCCCCGTCGCGCTGCTCGTCGTCGGGCTGACGGCCCTGGCGGTCACGATGGCATACGCACGATGGTCCGCGTTCGGGCTCGGCGCCGTCGGTCTGCTCGTCACCGGACTCGGGTTGGCGACGCAGGTGAGCCCGGCGCTGCTCACCGGGCTGGCCACCGCGGCGTGGCCCGAGCCGCTGGGTAACGCCCTGCTGGCCGTCCGCGACCAGGCCACGCTGGGCTTCGTCACCGCCATCGGTGCACTGCTGGCGGCGGCTGCGCTCGCCGTGCGGACGACACGTTCCACCTGATCGGCAGACCGTCATCCGGCAGACCGTCATCCGGCGACACCGATCGGGCGACACCGAGTCCGGCCCGATCGGTAGCCCGCCGGGCGGCCCGTCAGCGCACGTTCTCGGTGGCGTTCTCGGTGGCGTCCTCGGGAACCGGCTGCTCGTCGTCGGCCTCCGCGCCCCACTCGCCGGTGACGATCCAGATGACCCGCTCGGCGACGGACACCGCGTGGTCCCCGAACCGCTCGTAGTACCGGCCCAGCAGGGTGGCGTCGACCGCGGCCTCCAGTCCGTGCTCCCACGCGGACTCGGTGATGCGGCCGTACAGATCACGGTGCAGGGCGTCCATGGCATCGTCGTCGCGCTCGATCTGGCGGGCGCCCTCGACGTCCTGGGCCGCGAGCACGTCACCCGCCTTCAGCACCAGCTGCTCGGCGACCTCTCCCATCCGGCGGAACGTCGGATGCAGCTCGGCCGGCACCGCCGACTGCGGGTAGCGCAGTCGCGCCACCTTGGCGATGTGCCGGGCCAGGTCGCCCATCCGCTCGATGTCGCTGCTCATTCGCATGCTGGTGACGACGACCCGCAGCTCGGTGGCGACCGGCTGCTGCAGGGCGAGCAGGTCGAACGAGAGCAGGTCGAGCTGCTCCCGGCGGTCGTCGAGCTCGACGTCGTCGGCGATGACGGCGTCAGCCAGCTGCACATCCGCCTCGAGCAGCGCGGTGGTGGCGCGGCTCATCGCCGACGCCGCAAGACGGGTCATGTCGACGAGCCGCTCGGCGATGCCGTCGAGCTCGTCGTGGTAGGCCTTGCGCATCACGTCGCTGGTCCTCACGGGTCGGTGTCGGGCGGGCGCGCAACAGCGCCCATCACCGGCGGTACCCTCCCAGCCGGCGGTGAACCGTGGACGCCGCTGAGGTGAACATTCTGCCCGGTCGCCGACGCGCCGGCGACCGGGCCGCCGGGAGGGTGCCGCCGCGGCCGGGGTCCGGGGCGGGTAGCCGGATGACGCCGGGCCCGGGGCGGATGCCGTCGACCCGGCCGTACGCTGACCGCGTGGACGCGATCCTCTCGGCGACCGTCGGTGGCGCGGTCGGCCTGGTCATCGGTGCCGTCGCCGTGCTGGCCGGTCGACGACCCGACCCGGGCCGGGGCGCCGATCCGGTGCGCGAGGAGCCGCCCCTGCCCCGAGGCGTGGGCGACGTGCTCTCCGTGCTGCGATCCATCGCGGTCGTGCTCGACGCCTCCGACACGGTGGTCAACACCTCGGCGTCGGCGGTCAGCTACGGCATGGTGCGGCACGGCGAGCTGGTGCACCACCAGCTGCGTCACCTGGCCCGCCAGGTGCGACGCGACGGCGTCATCCGTGAGGTCGAGCTCGACCTCGCCCGCGGACCCACTGCCGCCGCCGCTGCGGTGATGCGGGTGCGGGTGGCGCCGCTCGGCGCGGCGCATGTGCTGGTGCTGGCCGATGACCAGACCCAGGCGCGTCGGGTCGAGGAGGTCCGCCGTGACTTCGTGGCCAATGTCAGCCACGAGCTCAAGACGCCGGTCGGCGGCATCTCGCTGCTGGCCGAGGCGGTGCTCGACGCGAAGGACGACCCCGAGGCAGTCGCCCGTTTCGCGCAGCGCATCCAGGTCGAGTCCACCCGCCTGGGCCGCCTCGTGCAGGAGATCGTCGACCTCTCCCGGCTGCAGGTCGCCGACACGTTGCACGAACCGCGGCGGGTCGACATCGGCGCGGTCGTCACCGAGGCCGTCGACCGGGTGGCCGTCGCCGCCCAGGCCAGGGGGATCGAGGTCGGCATGGCGTCCGAGGACGAGCTCGAGGTGTTCGGGGATGCCGAGCTGCTCACCACCGCGGTCGCCAACCTGCTCGCCAACGCGGTCAACTACAGCGACGAGCGCACCCATGTGGGCATCGGCGCACGCCGGGTCGGCGACACCGTCGAGGTGGCCGTCACGGATCAGGGCCAGGGCATCCCGGTCGCCGAGCAGGCGCGCATCTTCGAGCGCTTCTACCGGATCGACGCCGCGCGCTCCAGAGCCACCGGCGGCACCGGCCTCGGGCTGGCGATCGTCAAGCACATCTGTGCCAACCATGGAGGGGACGTGAGCGTCTGGAGTCGCGAGGGGCGCGGCTCGACCTTCACCATCAGACTGCCCGCAGCCGGCGACCGGTCGGCGGCGGACGAGAGCGCGGACGACCCCGCCGCAGGGTCGGTCGCCGTCATCCGAGGAGAGTCCAGGCCATGACACGCATCCTGATCGTCGAGGACGAGGTGTCGTTCTCCGACCCGCTGAGCTACCTGTTGAGCAAGGAGGGCTACGAGGTCTCGGTCGCCGACAACGGGCACGACGCGCTCAGCGAGTTCGACTCCGCGGGAGCGGACCTGGTGCTGCTCGACCTCATGCTCCCCGGACTGTCCGGGGTCGACGTGTGCCGGGCGCTGCGGCAACGGTCGAACGTGCCGGTCATCATGCTCACCGCGAAGGACAGCGAGATCGACAAGGTGGTCGGGCTCGAGCTCGGCGCCGACGACTACGTGACCAAGCCGTACTCCTCGCGCGAGCTGCTGGCCCGCATCAAGGCCGTGCTCCGGCGGCTCGCCGAGCCGGAGGACCTGCTGCCCACGACACTCGAGGCCGGGCCGGTGCGCATGGACGTCGAGCGGCACGTCGTCACGGTGCGCGGCGGGCAGGTCGGTTTCCCGCTCAAGGAGTTCGAGCTGCTCGAGCTGCTGTTGCGCAACACCGGCCGGGTGCTTACCCGGATGCAGCTGATCGACCGGGTCTGGGGCAGCGACTACGTCGGCGACACGAAGACCCTGGACGTGCACG
>JBOFBK010000453.1:0-3973 GCA_051645525.1 Dermatophilaceae bacterium
CGGGCCATCGCGTAGGTGGCGACGATCGACCCGGCGAAGATCCACGCGTCGCACCAGTAGAACCACCACTGCGGGGTCCAGAACGGGTTCGGCGAGAGGTTCCACAGCGCGACGAACACCTGGTGCACGACGACGGTGCCGACCAGCCAGCCGGCGCCGAGGAGGAGGCGTTCGTTCCGCGTCATCCACCGCGGGACGATGGCCGGCGCCGAGGCGCCGCGGGCGCGCTGGTGCCGGCTCCACCGGACCCAGCCGTAGCTGCTGAGGAGGATGAAGAACACCTGCCGGCCGGCCTGGCCGAACAGCGGGATCCGCTCGTCGGCGCCGAAGGCGGCACCGGTGTAGACGAAGAACAGGATGATGTTGGCGAGGATGCCGACCGGCCAGGCCCAGACGTTGCGCTTCATGCCGTACCAGGCCGAGACGATCCCGATCGTGACGCCCAGCAGCTCGAGCCAGTGCAGCTCGTAGGGCCCGAGCGGGATGGCGGCGTCGATGACCTGCTGGAACAGGTTCTGGCCCGGGTCGGCCGCCGCCAGGGTCGCGGCGCCGCTCATCGCGCCACCTCGACGGCCGGCGCCGTCCGGCGCAGCGTCATCGCCGTCGCGACCGCGGCGGTGGCCGCCTCATGGCCCTTGTCCTCCCGCGACCCGGGCAGACCGGCCCGGTCGCGGGCCTGCTCGTCGGTGTCGCAGGTGAGCACGCCGAACCCGACCGGCACGCCGGTGCGTACCGCGACGTCGGTGAGCCCGGATGTCGCGCTCTGGCACACGTAGTCGAAGTGCGGCGTGCCGCCCCGCACGACGACACCGAGGGCGACCAGGGCGTCGACGGCCGGGGCGAGCCGGGCGCACGCCACCGACAGCTCCACGGTGCCCGGCACCCGGACGACGAGCGGCTCCTCGACGCCGGCGTCGTCGAGTGCGCGCAACGCGCCGGCGAGCAGGCCGCCCATCACCTCCTCGTGCCAGCTGGCGGCGACGACGGCGACCCGTAGCCCGCGGCCGTCGGCGGTCACCGTGGGTGCTCCGGATCCACTCATGATGCTGCGTCCTTCCGAGACAGGTGGTGCGGTGGCGGTGGCGCGGTCAGGCCGTGCTGCCGCTGTCGCGCGGGTCGAGCACGAGGTCGTGGCTCAGCCGCTCGCGTTTGGTGCGCAGGTACCGGGCGTTCTCCGCCGACGGCGGCACCCCGAGGCGCTCGACGGCGACGACCTCGATGCCGTGCTCGCGCAAGCCGACGACCTTGGCCGGGTTGTTCGTCAGCAGGCGGCACCGGAGCACCCCGAGATCGACGAGGATGCCGGCCGCGGCGGCGTAGTCACGCGCGTCGACGGGCAGGCCGAGGGCCAGCTGCGCGTCGACCGTGTCGAGACCGGTGTCCTGCAGCTCGTAGGCGCGCAGCTTCTCGGCGAGGCCGACGCCGCGCCCCTCGTGGCCGCGTAGGTAGACGACCATGCCGCCCTCGGCCGCGACCCGGGCGAGGGCGCGGTCGAGCTGCGGGCCACAGTCGCAGCGGCGCGAGCCGATGGCGTCGCCGGTGAGGCACTCCGAGTGCACCCGCACGAGTGGCGCGCGGCCCGGCATCCCCAGCGGGCTGACGAGCGCGAGGTGCTCGTCGCCGGTGACGGTGTCGCGCAGCGCGACCGCCCGGAACCGGCCGTGGTCGGTCGGGATCACGGTGTCCGCCACGCGCACCATGCGGTCGTGGCGCTGCCGCCACGCGGCGAGGTCGGCGATGGTGAGCACCGGGAGGTCGTGCTGCGCGCCGAGGGCGAGCACCCCCGGTAGCCGCAGCATGGCGCCCTGGTCGTCGACCAGCTCGGCGATGACCCCGACCGGCGCGAGCCCGGCCAGCCGGCACAGGTCGACCGCCGCCTCGGTGTGCCCGGCGCGCACGAGCACGCCACCGTCGCGGGCCCGCAGCGGCACCAGGTGCCCGGGCCGGCGCAGGTCGGATGCCGTGGAGGCCGGGTCGGCGAGCACCCGGGCGGTGCGCGCCCGGTCGGCCGCCGAGATGCCGGTGCCGACCCCGGCGGCGGCATCGACGGTGACCGTGTAGGCCGTGCGGAGCGGGTCGCGGTTGTCGGCCACCATGGGCGGCAGCTCCAGACGGTCGGCGAGCTCGCTGGGCAGCGGGGCGCAGAGAAAGCCCGACGTGTGGCGCACGGTCCAGGCGACCCACTCGTCGGTGAGGGTCTGCGCGGCGAGCACGACGTCGCCCTCGTTCTCCCGGCCGGCGTCGTCGACGACGAGGACCGGCCGCCCCGCGCGCAGCGCGTCGATCGCCTGCTCGACCGTGGCGAGGCGGGTCGTCATCGGGTGGCCTCCTTCGGCGCGAAACGGGTGGCGAGCAGCCGCTCGACGTACTTGGCGAGCACGTCGACCTCGAGGTTCACGGCGCCACCGACCGGGGTGCTGCCGAGCGTCGTGAGCGCGAGCGTCGTCGGGATGAGCGACACGGAGAACTCCTCGGTGCCGGCACCGCCGGCCACGTCGACGACGGTGAGCGAGACCCCGTCGACGGTGACCGAACCCTTCTCGACGAGGTACGGCGCGAGCTGGCCGGGAAGGGTGAAGCGCACCACCTCCCAGCGCTCCCCCGGTTCACGGGCGACGAGCCGGGCGGTGCCGTCGACGTGGCCCTGGACGACATGACCGCCGAACCGGGATGAGGCCGCCATCGCGCGCTCGAGGTTGACCCGGTCACCCGGCCGCAACGCGCCGAGGGTGGAACGGTCGAGCGTCTCGGCCATGACGTCGGCGGTGAACCGCTCATTACCGGACTCGACGACGGTGAGGCACACCCCGTTGACCGCGATCGACGCACCGTGTGCGACGTCTCCCGTGACGAGTGGGCCGTGCACGGTGAGCCGGGCCGACTCCGCGCCGGCTTCCAGGGCGGTGACCGTGCCGAGCTCCTCGACGATCCCGGTGAACATGTCTGCTCAGCTCCTTCGATGGGGACGTGCGGTGACGCGGACGTCGCCACCCACCGTGGCGACGTCGACGGTCTGGAGGCGGACGGCATCCGCGATGGACCGGATGCCGAGGTCGCCGACCGCCGCCGGCCCGGCGCCCAGCAGGGCCGGGGCGACGTAGACGACGACCTCGTCGACGAGGCCGGCCCGCAGGAAGGCGGCCGCCAGCGTCGGGCCGCCCTCGAGCAGCGCCCGGTGGACGCCGCGTGCGTGCAGCACGGCCAGCACCTCGGCAGGGTCGTGGGTGGGCAGCAGCACGGTCTCGGCCGCGGCGTCGAGCACCCGGGCGGATGACGGGAGCGGCCGGGCGCCCACGACGACCCGCAGCGGCTGACGGCCGGACGGGGTGCCGTCCGGGCCGCGGGCCGTCAGGGCCGGGTCGTCGGCGAGGGCGGTACCGGTGCCGACGACCACCGCGCCGCAGCGGGAGCGCAGCCCATGCACGTCGGCCCGGGCCGCGGGGCCGGTGACCCACCGGCTCGACCCGTCCACCGCGGCCGAGCGGCCGTCGAGGGTGACCGCCGACTTCCACACCACCCAGGGCCGCAGGTGGCGGCGGGCGAACGTCCACGACGCGACCAGGTCCTCCGCGGCGGCGCGGCGGGCGGCGTCGGGCTCGAGCTCGGCCACCACCCCGGCCGCCGCGAGCCGGGCCGCACCCCCGGCAGCCACCGGGTCGGGATCGGCGACGCCGTACACGACCCGGGCGATCCCGGCGCCGAGCAGGGCGTCGGTGCACGGGCCGGTGCGCCCGGTGTGGGCGCACGGCTCGAGGGTCACGTGAGCGGTGCCGCCGCGTGCGGCGTCCCCGGCCCGGGCCAGGGCGTCGACCTCGGCGTGGTCGGTGCCCGCCCCGCGATGGTGCCCGACGGCGACGACCCGGCCCGCGTCATCGGTGATCGCACAGCCGACCCGCGGGTTGGGGTCGGCCTCCGGGCCGAGCAGCGCGGCGTCGAGCGCCCGCTGCATCGGCGCGGTGCTGCTGTCCATCGG
>JBOFBK010000454.1:0-4356 GCA_051645525.1 Dermatophilaceae bacterium
GCGCGTTCGCCGCCGGCAGCTGGTCGCGCGGCAGGATCCGCGGGTAGATGCTCGTGCGCGCCGGGGAGCCGACCGCGAACGCGCCGCTCCAGACCGCGACGATGCCGTACAGCAGCCAGACCGGCGCCCCGCCGACCCATGCCTGCACCGCCGCCGCCACCGAGGCCACCCAGGCGACGAGGTTCGCCCAGAGCGCCACCAGCCGCCGGTCGTGCGCGTCGGCGAGCGCGCCGCCGTACAGCCCCATGACGACCAGCGGCACCAGCGCGAACAGCCCGACGAGCCCGACCGCGGCGGTCGACCCGGTGGTCTCGTACACCTGCAGCCCGATCGCGACCGTCGCCATCTGCGAGCCGATGTTCGACAGCGTGAATCCGGTGTACAGCCGCCGGTACGGTGCACTGCGGCGGAGCGGGGTGAGGTCCGGCAGGAAGGAACGCAGCACCCGGGCGATCCTGCCCGATCCGGAGCGGGACGAGACGGCGGGCATAGGGTCGAGCCATGGACGCCTCGCCACAGATCGCGCTGCTCATCGACGCCGACAACGCGACCGCCAGCCGGATCGACGTCATCCTCGGCGAGCTGTCGTCACTCGGTGAGACCAATATCCGTCGGGCGTACGGGAACTGGACCAAGTCCGGCTTGAAGTCGTGGCAGGAGGTGTTGCACGAGAACGCGATCCGCCCGATCCAGGAGTTCGACAAGACGAAGAACAAGAACGCCAGCGACATCGCGCTCGCGGTCGACGCGGTCGACATCCTGCATACCCAGCACCCCGACGCCTTCGCCATCGTCTCGTCCGACGCCGACTTCACCCCGCTGGTGATGCGGCTGCGCGAGTACGGCGCACGCGTCTACGGCTTCGGCGACGCCAAGACGCCCGAGCCGTTCCAGAGCGCGTGCACCCGCTTTCTCGTGCTCAACCGGCTCGAGTCCTCCAGCGGTGAGGCGGATGCCGCGCCGCCCGCCTCGGTGCCGACCCTCGCCGCCGAGGGTGCACCGGTGACCGCGCCGAGGGAGCCGGTGGACACGGGTGCGGGGCGCCGGACCGCCGTGCGGAAGGAGACGGCGAGGAAGACCTCCGCGACTCCGCCGGAGCGGGCCACCCGGGCCCAGCTCCGGGGCGACAACAAGCTCGTGGCGCTACTCCGTCGCGCGGTGAGCAGTGCCGCGGATGACGACGGGTGGGCCCGGGTGGGCACCGTCGCCAACCGGATCGCGAACCAGTCCTCGTTCGACCCGCGCAACTACGGCTACGCCAAGCTGAGCAAGCTGCTGGAGGCGACCGACCTGTTCGAGATCCGCGACCCGGGCGCGCCGACGATGGCGCTGCGGGACCGGCGCCGCTCCTGACCCGCCGGACCTGACGCCCGCTCCATCGGAGACCGCCGGGTACCTCGACAGGCAGGTCGGCGTGCACAATGGCAGCGCCCGACGACGGTGACGAGCGACAGGGGAATGCCATGACCACACCCACTCCGGCCCAGGCCGACCCCGACTTCCGGCCCGGGCTCGAGGGCGTGGTCGCCTTCGAGTCCGAGATCGCCGAGCCCGACAAGGAGGGTGGCGCGCTGCGCTACCGGGGCGTCGACATCAAGGACCTCGTCGGCCGGGTCTCGTTCGGCCAGGTCTGGGGCCTGCTCGTCGACGACGAGTTCGACCCCGGCCTCCCGCCGGCCGAGCCGTTCCCGCTCCCGGTGCACACCGGCGACATCCGGGTCGACGTGCAGTCGGCCATCGCCCAGCTCGCCCCGCTGTGGGGGGTCAAGCCGCTTCTCGACATCGACGACGGCGAGGCCCGCGACGACCTCGCCCGTGCCTCGGTCATGGCCATCTCGTTCATCGGGCAGTCGGCTCGCGGACAGGGCCGGCCGATGGTGCCGCAGTCCGAGGTCGACCAGGGCCGCACCATCCCCGAGCGGTTCATGATCCGCTGGCGCGGCGAGCCCGACCCGCGGCACGTCGAGGCCATCGACTCCTACTTCATCTCCGCGGCCGAGCACGGCATGAACGCCTCCACGTTCACGGCGCGGGTCATCGCCTCCACCGGCGCCGACGTCGCGGCCTGCCTCTCCGGCGCCATCGGCGCGCTGTCCGGCCCCCTCCACGGTGGGGCCCCGAGCCGTGCGCAGCACATGATCCAGGGGGTCGAGCAGACCGGTGACGCCCGCCGCTACGTGCGCGAGGTCCTCGACCGCAAGGAACGCCTCATGGGTTTCGGGCACCGGGTGTACCGGGCGTACGACCCGCGCGCCGCGGTGCTGCGCGACACCTGCCAGCGGCTCGGCGCTCCCCGCTACCAGGTGGCTCTCGAGCTCGAGCAGGCCGCCATCGCCGAGCTGGCCGAGCGCTACCCCGAGCGCCGGATGGAGACCAACGTCGACTTCTGGGCGGCCGTGCTCCTCGACTTCGCCGAGGTGCCGGGCGAGATGATGACGCCGCTCTTCGTCGCCGCGCGCACCGCCGGCTGGTCGGCGCACATCCTCGAGCAGAAGCGCACCGGGCGCCTCATCCGGCCCAGCGCCCGCTACGTCGGCCACGGCCCCCGCCCCCTCGCGGACGTCACCGGCTACCGCGCGCACTGACTCCCCCGTCCCGGATGACGCCCGCCCGCCGGTACCGGATGGCGCGAACCGCACCGTGAGCCCTCGCCGGTCGCCGTCCCGGCACGGTTGGCGGTCGTCATCCCTCGACGAACGCGCACCGGGCGACACCTCGCCGTAGGCTCTGCTCCGCAGGGGACCCGCCCTCGCCGGGCGGTGACGACCCGGAGGTGTCCATGGTGACCACACGCGCGCTGCGGTCCGTCCTGCGAGCTGTCCTGGCCGGGGCGGTGGCCGCGCCCGCGCTGACGGTCGGGTCGGCGGTCGCCGGCTCGTCGTCATCCGGTGCTCCGCTCCGACCGCCGTCCGCCGCAGTCGCTGCTGTGGTCGCTGCGCCGTCGGTCGACGTCACCACCGTGGTGTCGGGGCTCAGCATCCCGTGGGACCTCACGTGGATCGGCGACCTGCTGCTCTACGACCTGCGCGCCGGTGAGGTGTGGAGCAAACGGGGCGCGAACGCGCCTCAGCGCGTGTCCATCTCGGGCTGGCCGACGACATTCGCGCAGAGCGAGGGCGGGCTGCTCGGGATGGTCGCCGACCCGGCCGCCGCGACGAACCGGCGGTTCTACACGTGCCAGTCGGTGCGCGACAGCGCCGGCGACCCGCTGGACGTGCGAGTGCTCCGGTGGCGGATGACGAGCGACACCACCGCGGTGTCCGACGGCTCGCCGGTCGTCACCGGTCTCCCGCTGACCAGCGGACGGCACTCGGGATGCCGGCTGCGGTTCGGCAGCGACGGCAGGCTCTACGTCGCCACCGGCGACGCCGCGGTGGGCACGAACCCGCAGAGCCTGGGCTCGCTCGGCGGCAAGGTGCTGCGGGTGAACTGGGACGGCAGCATCCCCTCGGACAACCCGTTCGTGTCCCGCGGCGGCGTTGCGCGCTACGTGTGGAGCTACGGCCACCGCAACCTTCAGGGCCTGGCCCTGAGACCGGGCACGAGCGAGCTCTGGACGGCCGAGCACGGGCCCAGCCGCGACGACGAGGTCAACTGGGTCGTCCGCGGCGCCAACTACGGCTGGGACCCGGTGCCCGGCTACGACGAGTCGCGCCCGATGACCGACCTGGCCAAGTTCCCGGCCGCGCGCGCCGCGATGTGGTCCTCGGGTGCACCCACCGTGGCCACCGGCGGCGGCACCTTCCTGTCCGCTCCCGAGTGGGGAGCGTGGCGTGGCGCCCTGGCCGTCGCGCTGCTCAAGGACCAGGGCGTGCTGCTGATGCGGATGAACCCCACCCTGTCGCCGAGCCGCGTGGTGCAGACCACCCGGCTGCCGCAGACGGAGGGCCTGGGCCGCATCCGCACCGCGCAGCAGGGCCCGGACGGCGCACTGTGGCTCACGACGTCGAACGGCACCGACGACCGCATCGTGCGAGTCGCCCCGGTCGCCGCCACCCCGGCCCTCGATGCCGGCGAGCTCGTCTCGTCATCCGGGGTGACCCTCGCCCGCACCGGCAGCGAGGTGACCACGTTCGTGCGCAGCACCGGCGACCAGGTGTACCTGCGCCGCAGCACCGACGACGGCCGGTCCTGGGCCGGCTGGGCGGCCGCAGGGGTCACGTCGACCGCCACCCCCTCGGCGACGTCGTCGTCATCCGGACGGGTCGACCTGCTCACCCGGTCCGCCTCGGGCTCGGTCGTCCAGTCCTGGCTCCGTGGCGGACGGCGACTGGGGTCCACCGACCTCGGGGGCACCGTGCTCGCCCAGCACGCCAGCTCGCTCGGGGACGGCACGCTCGACGTGTTCGCCGTGGC
>JBOFBK010000455.1:0-2031 GCA_051645525.1 Dermatophilaceae bacterium
TGGGGGGCCGTGCCGGCGATCGGGTCGGCGCGATGGCGAGACGCCGCCGAGCAGCGCGAGAGGTCGGTCAGGGCCACCCGGTCGATGCTACGTGGGACAGCTGGCGGCGGTCGGGTGCGGGTTCGGATGCCGGATGACGGATGCCGGCCGGCCCAGCTTGTTCGTGACCGGCGTGTTGTTCGTGACCGGCGTGACGTCGGCGGCGAGTGGGCCCGGCCGAAGGCGGAACCGATCGGATGTGGGACAACCGGCGGCGGCTCCCGCTGTGCTGCACCCTCGAGTACGTCGGCGACAGTGCCACCGCCGGGAAGTGGTGGAGGTGAGTGGTGTCACCAATATCGGGTGCATTGTCACGGTTCTCTTGTGGATAACTCGGAGGGCTGCTCAGGATCGGGCAGGATTGGATGGTCGGCGTCGCCACATCCCGGGGATGCGTCCGCAGGGGGGTGCTCGTCCCGGGGTGCGGTGGCATCGGTGTATGTCAATCGCGTGGTGCCGGTTGTCGACGGCATGGGCGCCGGTGGTGCGGGTCGTTGTCAGTGGATCGGGAGGAGCAGGCGGATGGTTCGGGCTGGTCGAGTGCGTGGCTTTCGTATGCGTCATCCCCAAGAGCGGCGGGTGCTGGTGGTGTTCCTCGGTGCGATGGCTGCGATGGTCGCGGTGATCGTCGGCGCGGCGGTGTGGTTCGGGGGTGGGGAGGAGCCGCGGCGGGGGCCGAGTCTGGACGAGGCGATCGCGAGCAGGTCCGCGGAGGCGAAGGCGACCGCGACCGGTACGCCCTCCCCGACGCGGTCGGTGGCGGTGGTGCCGGATGCGGCGCGGGAGCACACCCAGGCGGGGGCGGTGGCGTTCCTGGAGTACTTCGTCGACGAGAGCGCCGAAGCGTTCTCGTCTGCGGACTCGGCCACGGTCCGGGAGATCTCCGGCCCAAAATGCGCAGGATGCAAGACGATCATTCGGCTCGCGGACGAGCTCGAGGCCAAGGGACAGAACCGGGACCGGGACGCGGTCACGCTCGCCGGGTATTCCCTCGCTCTTGAACTGAAATCGACCAAGGACAGGTACGTCTTCGACGCCCTCATCGACGAACGCGCCGGCTACGCCACCGACAGGGACGGAAATCGGATGCAGACCTACAAGGCGTACAAGGCCACGTTGCGGACAACGGTCACCTGGGATGGTTCGCAGTGGTTCATCGAGGACGCCCGGAAGCTGGTGGGCTGACCATGACACCGACGTGGATGACGGGGAGGATGTGGCGCCGGGTCACGCCGGTGGTGGCGATACTGGCCGTGGCCGGCGGCCTGTACGGTGTGACCGCAGCGGCCTCAGCGGGCCGGCCTGGCGCTGCCCCGGTCGTGGCCGCCTCAACCCCACCCGGCGGGAACGGAGAGGGACTGATCCCCGGCATCGGGAACGATGGGGCGACGGCAGGGGCGCGGACGGAGACAGAGCAGCCCGAGGAGACCGGAAGCAGGAAGGGGAACAGCGGTGGCGGCGGCAAGCGACCGCCGGCGAAGGTGGACCCGTACGAGTACCGGCTTACCCTGGACTGCGGTGCTGGGCGGGCCTCCAGCCCGGAAGGCTCCGACGACTCCGGCCCGTGCTCGCACGCCCTGACCGCGTGCGAGTACCGGACTCCGCCCAGTCAGGGCCCGATGTACATCCTGTGGCAGCGACCCACAGGTACCCCCGGCCCCGGCCGGTGGCAGTACGCCGACCAGGTCTGCCGCGGTGACGCGCTGCCCGCGGCTGCGCCACCGCCGGCGGCGATCCCGTCGATGGCGCAGATCCGGGCGGCGTTCCTGCGGCTGCCGTTCGCGACGCCGACGGTGTCGATCCAACCGGTCAAGGGCGTCACCCTGGTGAACCTGCCGACGTTCTACCAGGCCACCTGGCCCGCGAACGCCAGGCTCGAACCCGGCGAGACCAGCGCACCGGTGCAGTTGCTGTCCTGGCGGGTGGAGTTCGAGGTCGCCATCGAGGACTACACGTTCCACTACGGCGACGGCACCACCAGCGGCCCGACCA
>JBOFBK010000456.1:0-1949 GCA_051645525.1 Dermatophilaceae bacterium
CGGTGGTCATGACCAGGGGCGGGCCGAGGATGGTGTGCAGGTCGTCGAGCTGGTCCGCAGCCTCGGACGGCTCCCAGCGCAGCGCACGCACGAGGACGTTGCCGACCTCGTAGGCCGCCAGGTCGAGCATGTGCGCATCGAGGTCGCCTGCGAGATGCGCCCGGCGCAGAGTGCGGGCGGCTGACAGCTCGCTCTCGCCGTCGCTGTGGAACCACTTGACGATGACCGAGGTGTCGATCAGCAGCTGTGTCACCGTCGCGAGTCTCGGGTGTCGCGGACCAGGTCTGCGGCCTCGAAGGCACCGGAGCTGCGGAACCGCCGCTCGGAGCGTTCGACCGCGGCGGTCACGACGTCGTTGTCCCGTCGCGCGAGCTCGCGTCGTGCTGCCGTGGCGAGCAGCGCGCTTCGACTCGTGGACCGCCGCTTGGCCTCGGCGTCGATCTCGGCGAGCAGCTCGTCAGCCAGCGAAACCATCACTTTAGACATACCGAAAGTATAGCCTAGAGTATTGCCGAACGTCTCGAACGCGCTTGTCGGCGAACCCGCATCCGGCGCGTCACCGATGGCGCGGTTGTCGGCAGCGGACGTGGAAACACACCCGTCACGTGCCGACAACAGCGCCCCCGGCGAGCTCCCGTCAGTCGCGCCATCCGGTCGGGAGCCGCGCGTCATCCGGTCAGGAACGGAGAAGCGCCGAGGGGCTGGGCTACGCTCGGCGCCATGAGCGCTGAGCGTGACGAGCTGAAGCGCCTCGTCGAGGATCTCCCCGAGGAGCAGGTTCCCGCCATGCTCGCTGCGGTCCGCCGTCAGCATGAGCAGCGGCCCGGGACCTCCTGGCCACCGTCGTGGTTCGGTTCGTTCGCCAGCGGTCGCTCCGACCTCGGCACCAACCACGACGATCTGCTCGCCGAAGGTTTCGGGCGTTCCTGAGTGATCGTCTGCGATACCGGCCCACTGCTCGCCGCCGCTGACCGTGACGACGTCCACAACCGAGCCTGTACCGACCTGTTCACTGGTCTTCACCTCGCCCGACGCCAGGTCCTGGTACCGGCACCG
Organism: Dermatophilaceae bacterium; assembly: GCA_051645525.1. Taxonomy (GTDB): domain Bacteria; phylum Actinomycetota; class Actinomycetes; order Actinomycetales; family Dermatophilaceae; genus JBOFLG01. Next base: position 1,057 of record JBOFBK010000456.1, read on the forward strand.
GTTGTCGCCGAGGTCGGCTATCTGCTTTGGCAGGACCGGCGGAGCCCGCATCGAGGCCGCGTTCCTGCGCTCGATCGTCGAGGGCATCATCTCGATCGTCGACCTCACCGGCGCCGACTACGAACGCATGGCCGATCTGGTCGAGACCTACGGCGACTTCCCGCTCGGCACGACCGACTCGGCCGTCATCGCCGTTACGGAGCGGCTTCACATCACCGAGGTGGCCACCCTCGACCATCGTCACTTCCGAGCGGTCCGACCGCGCCACGTCGAGGCCCTGACGCTCCTGCCGTAAGGGCGCGAGTCGTGCGCGGCCGGGAACCTGGCAGCGGTCGTAGAGCGGGAGCGTCCTGATAGCTCGCGATCGGCTGTGCTGCAGCTGGCCGGCCGACGGCAGCGCGGGGGGCGCGCGTCATCCGGTCAGGAACGGAGAAGCGGCCGGATGACGCGGCGCCCTAGCGTTGCCGCCATGGACACCACCACCGCCACCACCGCCACCACCCCGACCGCCTCGATCACCGTCGCCAACTGCTTCGTCTCCGTCGACGACCATGAGGCGGCTCTCGGCTTCTACCGCGACGTGCTCGGCTTCGCCGTCGTCGACGACATCGCGATGGGCGACCTGCGCTGGGTCACCGTGACCGCGCCCGCACAGCCCGACCTGCGCGTCGTCATCCAGTCGGCGGCGCCCGACCCGACGATCAGCGACGCCGACCGTGCGGCGCTGACGAACCTGCTCGCCAAGGGCCTGCTCCCCGGGGTCACCCTGCAGTGCGCCGATGTCGACGCCGTGTTCGAGCACGTGCGCGCCTCGGGTGCCGAGGTGCTGCAGGAGCCGAACGACCAGTTCTACGGCGTGCGCGACTGCGCGTTCCGGGACCCGGCCGGAAACA
>JBOFBK010000457.1:0-3816 GCA_051645525.1 Dermatophilaceae bacterium
CATCGAGGGCACCGCCACCGACAACCTGCACGAGGCCCGCCTCATCGTCGCCGAGCTGACCCCCGGCCACCTGCAGTCGCGCACCCTCGTCGAGGCGCTCGAACGGCTGGCCGCCGCGGTGAGCAGCGAGAACGGGATACGAGCCGACCTGACCGTCGCGGGCGAGCCGACGGCCCTCGGCGGAGCGAGCGAGATCGTCATCCTCCGCACCGCGCAGGAGGCCCTGTCCAACGTGCGGCGACACGCGGGTGCGGCGCGGATCGGGCTCTCGCTCGGCTACGACGACCCGGACCGCGTGGTGCTCACCGTGGTGGACGACGGCTGCGGCTTCGACCCGGCCGGCGCTCGGCGCGGCTTCGGCCTCGACGGCGTCGAGGCGCGGGCCCAGGACGTCGGCGGGGTGGTCCGGCTCGACACCTCGCCCGGTCGGGGGACGACGCTGCGGCTGGAGGTGCCGCGGTGAGCCCCGCTGGGGTGCCGGCGCGCGGCGGCGAGCCCACCCCGGATGCCGCAACCACCCCGGGTGCCGCAACCAACCCGGGTGCCGCAGCCACGTCGGATGCTGTGGCCGCGCCGGACACTGCGATCGCCTCGGATGCCGTAACCACCCCGGGTGCCGCGACCGCGCCAGGTGCCGCAGCCAGCCCGGGTGCCGCAGCCAGCCCGGGTGCCGCGTCCTCGCTGGACGCTGCGACCGCCCTGAGCGTCGTCATCCGGTTGCTTGTCGTCGACGACCATCCGGTGGTGCGGGCCGGGATGGTGGCCGTGCTCGGCGAGGAGCCCGGCCTCGTCGTGGTCGGCGAGGCGGGCAACGGCGCAGAGGCGCTGGCGCTCGTGCCCCGGCTCGCCCCCGATGTCGTGCTCATCGACCTGCGGATGCCGGTCATGGACGGTGCCGACGCCACTGCCCGGATCGTCGCGCTGCCCGACCCGCCGCAGGTGCTGGTGCTCACCACCTACGACACCGACGCCGACATCGTGCGCGCCGTGGAGGCCGGTGCTCGTGGCTACCTGCTCAAGGACACCCCCACCGCGCAGCTCGTCGACGCGATCCGGCGAGCGGCCGCGGGGGAGACGGTGCTGGCGCCACCGGTGGCCGCCCGCCTCGCCGACCGGTTGCGCACCCCGGCCGGCCCCGGGCTCACCGTCCGCGAGCGCGACGTGCTCGGCCTGGTCGCCCGCGGGCTGTCCAACGCCGACATCGGGCGCGAGCTGTTCATCGGGGAGGCCACGGTGAAGACGCACCTCATCCGGGCCTTCGCGAAGCTCGGCGTCACCGACCGCACCGCCGCCGTCACGGCCGCCTTCCGCCTCGGCCTCATCGATCTCCCGCGCAGCTGACACCGATCGCACGGACAAGGCCGAGACCGCGTGCCATGGTGACGTCTACGTCAGCAGTCTAATTTCGTAGACGATGAGCGCATGAGTGAGCACCGACTGCACGGTCAGCATGTCACCGACGAGCAGATCCAAGCGTGGGCCGACGAGGCGGAGGCCGGCTACGACCTGTCGAGGCTCCCGAAGCCGCGTCGCGGACGCCCACCCGTGGGCGATGGCCCAGGCACCGTGGTCCCGGTGCGACTCGACGCAGCGACCATCGCTGCGTTGACCGCGCGGGCCAAGGCCGAGGGCATCGCCACGCGCTCGGGCGCGATCCGCGCCGCGGTGCGCGAGTGGGCGCACCGTGCCTGACCTGCACCAGTCCGCCCGCAAGCACTACCACGAGGTGCCCGGATGACGACCGCCGGCGGCGAGCCTGTGCCTCGCGACGCGGTGGGAGTCGGTCCGTGGGAGGGGCCGTGGCCCCACCACGAGCGCTACGACCCCGAGCTGCTCCGCCTCGGAGACCGGCGCAACGTCATCGACCGGTACCGGTACTGGCGGGTCGAGGCGGTGGTCGCCGACCTCGACGCGCGGCGTCATCCGTACCACGTGGCCATCGAGAACTGGGAGCACGACCGCAACATCGGGTCGGTGGTGCGCACCGCCAACGCCCTGGGTGCGGCGGCGTTCCACATCGTCGGGCGGCGCCGCTGGAACCGCCGGGGCGCGATGGTGACCGACCGCTACCAGCACGAGCACCACCACGAGGCCGCTGCCGACCTGCTGGCCTGGGCGGCGTCATCCGGCCCCGGTGGTGCGCGGATGCCGCTGGTCGGCATCGACAACGTGCCCGGGTCCCGGCCGATCGAGACCGCCGACCTGCCGCGCGAGTGCGTGCTGGTCTTCGGGCAGGAGGGCCCCGGGCTCACCGCCGAGATGCTGGCCGCCTGCGACACGGTGCTGCACATCGAGCAGTACGGGTCGACCCGCTCGATGAACGCCGGCGCGGCCGCGGCCATCGCCATGCACGCCTGGGTGCGTCGGCACGTCCATGCACAGTCCGGGAACGCGCATACCCCGCACGACGAGTAGGTCGTGCGGGGTACGTGCGGGCGGTGGGGCGGGTGGCCCGGTCTCAGCGCACCGAGACACCGGCCGCCGCGGCTGCCGAGCACAGCGTGATGTTCTGCTCGATGCCGCCGGTGGTCGCGGTGATCTGGAACGCGCACGGGTCGTAACCGTTGCCGATCACCGTGCGCACGATGCCGCGGATCTGCTTGGCGTCGAGGGTCGGCGTGCGCGAGAGCACGAATCCGCTACTGCGCGTGTCGGTGCCGACGACGGCCCAGTCGTAGTTCTTGCCGAGCCCGAGCACCCAGTAGTCGCCGGCGGCCTCGAACAGCCACTGGCCGGCGACCTGCACGAAGGTCACCTCGAGCTGTGCCGGGCTCGGCCCGACCACCCGGGCGCGGCCCTCGATGCGGTTCACGCTGCCGTCCGCCAGGACGCAGCTGTTCTCGACCTTGACCAGGCCGTCCGGCAGCGGGGTGTACACGGCCTGGGTGTCGCGGACGCACTGGGCCTGGAACGCCTGCGGTACATAGGCGAGCTGGAGCCACGTGCCGGAGTAGCGCTCGAGGTCGAGGGCGCCGATCGGCGTCACCGACCGCGGGCTCTCGTCCGCGACGCGTGTCGTGGGTGCCGGCGCGGCCGATGCGGCGATCGGCGCTGCGACGAGACCGGCTGCGAGAGCGAGCGCTCCGACCGGTGCGGCGATGCGGCGCATCGCCCTGCTGAACGAGGTGCGGCCAAGGACAGGTGTCACGGTGTGATCTCCCGGATATCGGTGGATGACGAACGCCCGGCTGTCCCGGGCCGCGAGACACGCTAGGTGCCCGGTCGCGGTGCCGCACCTCGGGGTTTCGTGCCGGCCGGCCGACAGGCAGTCGTCGCGCCCCGCCGGCCCGTGTGCGGAGAGCGGCGCAGCGTCATCCGGCACTGCCTGTCCGCCGGTCGCGCTACCCGGCGGTCGAGCGCGCCCGACTCGGATCCGTGGCGGCGAGCGGTCGATTCCGGGCGGCTCCATCCGTCATGGTGGTGAGGTCGCACCGGGCGGCCCGACGACGAGAGGATCACCGACATGACGACGTACGCCATCCTGCTCCCCGGCGACGAGAGCACCTGGGAGGCAATGGATGCCGAGCAGCGTGCCGCCGTGTACGCCGAGCACGACCGGTTCTCCGCCGAGCTGGAACGGCGCGGTCACCGCATCACGGGCGGCGCCGAGCTCACCCACTCGCGCACGACGACGCTGCTCCGCCCGGGTCCCGACGGTCCGCTCGTCTCCGAGGGGCCGTTCGCCGAGACCGTCGAGCAGCTGGGCGGGTTCTATGTCGTGGAGTCCGACGACCTCCCCGACCTGCTCGACGTGTGCGGCATCCTCGTGGCGATGGGCGATGTCGTCGAGGTGCGCGCCACCGTGCCGTCGCCGGA
>JBOFBK010000458.1:0-5771 GCA_051645525.1 Dermatophilaceae bacterium
GTGCGATCCCGGCACGCCCGCCGTTCGTCGGGTGTCGATCGTCAGAGCCGGTCGAGACCGAGCTCGCTGTCGTCGAGTCGCACCGCCTCGCCGGACCCTGGGCCGAAACCGGAGTACGCGAAGTCCTCGTAGCTCGGCATCGAGTACATGGCCGCCTTGGCCTCCTCGGTCGGCTCCACCGTGATGTTGCGGTACCGCGGCAAGCCGGTGCCGGCCGGGATCAGCTTGCCGAGGATGACGTTCTCCTTCAGCCCCAGCAGGGAGTCGGACTTGCCCTCCATGGCGGCCTCGGTGAGCACCCGGGTGGTCTCCTGGAAGGAAGCAGCCGACAGCCACGACTCGGTGGCCAGCGACGCCTTGGTGATGCCCATGAGCTCGGGACGACCGGATGCCGGCCGCCCACTCTCGGCGACGACCCGCCGGTTCTCCTCCTCGAAGCGCCCGCGCTCGGCGAGCATCCCGGGAAGGAGGTCGGCGTCACCGGACTCGATGACCGTGATGCGACGCAGCATCTGCCGCACGATGACCTCGATGTGCTTGTCGTGGATCGACACACCCTGCTGCCGATAGACGTTCTGCACCTCGTCGACGAGGTGCATCTGCGTCTGTCGCGGACCGAGGATGCGCAGCACGTTCTTCGGGTCGATGTTGCCGACCGTCAGGCGGGTGCCGACCTCGACGTGCTGGCCGTCGGAGATGAGCAGCCGGGCCCGCTTCGACACCGGGTAGGCGTGGTCCTCGGAGCCGTCGTCCGGCGTGAGCAGGAGGCGCCGCGCCTTGTCCGTCTCCTCGATGGTGACCCGGCCGGAGGCCTCGGCGATCGGGGCGACACCCTTCGGGGTGCGCGCCTCGAACAGCTCGACCACGCGCGGCAGACCCTGGGTGATGTCGTCACCGGCCACACCACCGGTGTGGAAGGTGCGCATCGTCAGCTGCGTGCCGGGCTCACCGATCGACTGGGCGGCGATGATGCCGACCGCCTCACCGATGTCGACGAGCTTGCCGGTGGCGAGCGAGCGGCCGTAGCACATGGCGCACGTGCCGACCTTGGAGTCGCAGGTGAGCACCGAACGGATCTTCACCGAGTCGACGCCAGCGGCGAACAGGGCACCGATGACGACGTCGCCGAGGTCGATGCCGGCCGCAGCCAGCACCTCGCCGTCCACGACGACATCCTCGGCAAGGGTGCGCGCGTAGACCGAGGTCTCGACGTCGTCGTGCACCGCACGGCTGCCGGTGCGCTCGTCGGTAGCCGCGATCGGCATCGGCAGCCCGCGCTCGGTGCCGCAATCGTCCTCGCGGATGATGACGTCCTGCGAGACGTCGACCAGGCGCCGCGTGAGGTACCCGGAGTCCGCCGTGCGGAGCGCGGTGTCGGCCAGGCCCTTACGGGACCCGTGTGTCGAGATGAAGAACTCGAGCACCGAGAGGCCCTCGCGGAAGTTCGCCCGGATCGGGCGCGGGATGATGTCGCCTTTGGGATTCGACACCAGGCCCCGCATGCCGGCGATCTGGCGCAACTGCATCCAGTTACCACGAGCACCCGAGGACACCATGCGGAAGATGGTGTTGGTGCGTGGGATGTTCGCCTCCATCTCCTTGGCGATCTCGTTGGTGGCCTGGGTCCAGATCTCGATGAGCTCCTGGCGGCGCTCGTCGTCGGTGATCAGGCCCCGCTCGTACTGGGTCTGGACCTTGGTGGCCTTGGTCTCGTAGCCCTCGAGGATCTCGAGCTTGCGCGGCGGGGTGACCACGTCGGAGATGGCCACCGTGGTGCCCGACCGGGTCGCCCAGTGGAAGCCGTACTCCTTAAGCGCGTCCAGGCTCGCCGCCACCTGCACCTTGCTGTACCGCTCGGCGAGGTCGTTGACGATCGTCGACAGTCGCTTCTTGTCGACCTGGTCGTTGACGTACGGGTAGTCCTCGGGGAGCGTCTCGTTGAAGAGCGCCCGCCCCAGAGTGGTCTCGACGGTGAGCGTGTCGACGAAGCCGTGCTCGTCGATCTCGATGCCGTCGGGCAACGCGGCGAGCGGCGTCGGCACGAGGTGTCGCAGGCGGATCTTGACCACTGAGCCAAGCGCGATCTCACCCGCGTCGTACGCCATCCGCGCCTCGGCCGTGCTGGAGAACACCCGACCGGCGCCGATGCCGTCCTCGATCTCACCGGTGAGGTGGTACAGCCCGATGATCATGTCCTGGGTGGGCATGGTCACCGGTCGGCCGTCGGCCGGCTTGAGGATGTTGTTCGAGGAGAGCATGAGGATGCGTGCCTCGGCCTGCGCCTCCGCCGACAACGGCACGTGTACCGCCATCTGGTCACCGTCGAAGTCCGCGTTGAACGCGGTACAGACGAGCGGGTGGATCTGGATGGCCTTGCCCTCGACCAACTGCGGCTCGAAGGCCTGGATGCCGAGGCGGTGCAGCGTGGGCGCGCGGTTGAGCAGCACGGGGTGCTCGGTGATGACCTCCTCGAGCACGTCCCAGACGACGGGCCGCTGGCGCTCGACCATGCGCTTGGCCGACTTGATGTTCTGGGCGTGGTCGAGGTCGACGAGCCGCTTCATGACGAACGGCTTGAAGAGCTCGAGCGCCATCTGCTTGGGCAGGCCGCACTGGTGCAGCTTCAGCTGCGGACCGACGACGATCACCGAGCGGCCCGAGTAGTCGACGCGCTTGCCGAGCAGGTTCTGGCGGAACCGGCCCTGCTTGCCCTTGAGCATGTCGGACAGCGACTTCAGCGGGCGGTTGCCCGGACCGGTGACGGGGCGACCGCGGCGGCCGTTGTCGAAGAGGCTGTCCACGGCCTCCTGGAGCATCCGCTTCTCGTTGTTGACGATGATCTCCGGCGCGCCGAGGTCGAGCAGCCGCTTGAGCCGGTTGTTGCGGTTGATGACCCGGCGGTACAGGTCGTTGAGGTCGGAGGTCGCGAACCGGCCACCGTCGAGCTGCACCATCGGGCGCAGGTCCGGCGGGATGACCGGGATCGCGTCGAGCACCATGCCGGCCGGCTGGTTCGAGGTGGTCTGGAACGCGGAGACGACCTTGAGCCGCTTCAGGGCACGGGTCTTACGCTGCCCCTTGCCAGTGGCGATGACCTCACGCAGCGACGCTGCCTCGGCCTCGAGATCGAAGGTCTCGAGCCGTCGCTGGATCGCCGCGGCGCCCATGCCGCCGTCGAAGTACAGACCGAACCGGTCGCGCATCTCGCGGTACAGCACCTCGTCACCCTCGAGGTCTTGGACCTTGAGGTTCTTGAAGCGATCCCAGACCTGCTCCAGCCGCTCGACCTGCTGGTCGGCGCGGCGGCGGATGGAGTTCATCTCGCGCTCGGCGGAGTCGCGGACCTTGCGCTTGGCGTCGGACTTGGCGCCCTCGGCTTCCAGAGCCGCGATGTCCTGCTCGAGCTTCTTGGCCCGCGCCTCGACATCGGCGTCGCGGCGGTTCTCCAGCTCCTTCTTCTCGACCTGGATCTGCGCCTCGAGCGAGGGCAGGTCGGCGTGCCGCTGCTCCTCGTCGACGTGCGTGATCATGTAGGCGGCGAAGTAGATGACCTTCTCGAGGTCCTTCGGAGCGAGGTCGAGCAGGTAGCCGAGCCGACTCGGGACGCCCTTGAAGTACCAGATGTGGGTGACCGGCGCGGCGAGCTCGATGTGGCCCATCCGCTCGCGGCGCACCGCGGCCCGGGTGACCTCGACGCCGCAGCGCTCGCAGATGATTCCCTTGAAGCGGACTCGCTTGTACTTGCCGCAGGCGCACTCCCAGTCACGGGTCGGGCCGAAGATCTTCTCACAGAAGAGCCCGTCCTTCTCCGGCTTCAGGGTGCGGTAGTTGATCGTCTCGGGCTTCTTGACTTCACCGTGGCTCCAGGCACGGATGGACTCGGCCGTGGCGAGTCCGATGCGCAACTCATCGAAGAAATTGACATCAAGCACTTCGTGCTTCCTTACTCTCGCTTCGCGAAAATGTGAGTTCGTAGCTGGCTGGCTGTCAGGCGCGGGCGGGCCTACGCCCCGACGCCCCTCGGTTCCGGCCGACCAAGCTCGCTGCGCTCGCGGTCGTCCGGCGGTCTCGACGATCCCTGGCGGGATCGCTCGCCCGAGCGGCGTCGAGGGACTCCACCTAGACCTCTTCGACGCTGCTCGGCTCGCGGCGCGAGAGGTCGATGCCGAGCTCCTCCGCGGCACGGAAGACGTCCTCCTCGGCCTCACGCATCTCGATGGTGCTGCCGTCGGTGGAGAGCACCTCGACGTTGAGGCAGAGGCTCTGCATCTCCTTGATGAGCACCTTGAAGGACTCGGGGATGCCGGGCTCGGGAATGTTGTCGCCCTTAACGATGGCCTCGTATACCTTCACGCGGCCGTTGACGTCGTCGGACTTGATGGTGAGCAGCTCCTGCAGGGCATAGGCCGCTCCGTACGCCTCGAGCGCCCAAACCTCCATCTCGCCGAAACGCTGGCCGCCGAACTGGGCCTTTCCGCCGAGCGGCTGCTGCGTGATCATCGAGTACGGACCCGTGCTGCGCGCGTGGATCTTGTCGTCGACCAGGTGGTGCAGCTTGAGGATGTACATGTAGCCCACCGAGACCGGCTCCGGGAACGGCTCGCCGGAACGGCCGTCGAAGAGCCGGGCCTTGCCGGAGCCGTCGACGAGGCGCTGCCCGTCGCGGGTCGGCATGGTGCTCTCGAGCAGCCCGACGATCTCGTCCTCGCGCACACCGTCGAACACCGGCGAGGCGACCCGGGTGCCCGGGGAGGCTGCACGGGCCTCGGCCGGGACCTGGGCGGCCCAGTCCGGACTGCCGGCGACCTCCCACCCCCGGCTGGCGGCCCAGCCGAGGTGCAGCTCGAGGATCTGCCCGACGTTCATCCGGCCCGGCACGCCGAGCGGGTTGAGCACGACGTCCACGGCGGTGCCGTCCTCGAGGAACGGCATGTCCTCGACCGGCAGGATCTTGGAGATGACGCCCTTGTTGCCGTGCCGTCCGGCCAGCTTGTCGCCGTCGGTGATCTTGCGCTTGTTGGCGACGTAGACGCGCACCAACTGGTTGACACCCGGCGGCAGCTCGTCGCCCTCGTCCTTGTCGAACACCTTGACGCCGATGACGGTGCCGGTCTCGCCGTGAGGGACCTTGAGCGAGGTGTCGCGGACCTCGCGCGCCTTCTCACCGAAGATCGCCCGGAGCAGCCGCTCCTCGGGAGTCAGCTCGGTTTCGCCCTTGGGCGTGACCTTACCGACGAGGAGGTCGCCGTCACGGACCTCGGCGCCGATCCGGATGATGCCCCGCTCGTCGAGGTCGGCGAGGACGTCCTCGCTGACGTTCGGGATATCGCGGGTGATCTCCTCCGGGCCGAGCTTGGTGTCGCGGGCGTCGACCTCGTGCTCCTCGATGTGGATCGAGGAGAGGACGTCGTCCTGGACCAGCCGCTGGCTGAGGATGATGGCGTCCTCGTAGTTGTGGCCCTCCCACGGCATGAACGCCACGAGCAGGTTGCGCCCGAGAGCCATCTCGCCGCCCTCGGTTGCCGGGCCGTCGGCGATCAGTCGACCGGCCTCGACCCGCTGGCCCTCGTCGACCCGAACCACCTGGTTGTAGCTGTTGCCCTGGTTGGACCGGGCGAACTTGCTGATCCGGTAGGTGCGACTGGTGCCGTCGTCCTGCGCGATGGTGACCAGGTCGGCCGACACCTCGGTGACCACACCGGCCTTCTCCGCGACGACGACGTCACCGGAGTCGACCGCCGCGCGGTACTCCATGCCGGTGCCGACGAGCG
>JBOFBK010000459.1:0-1182 GCA_051645525.1 Dermatophilaceae bacterium
CCGCCACCAAAGCGTTCGAGACCTACCTCGACGGGACGGCGTTCTCCGCCAACCAGATCCGCTTCGTCACCCTTATCGTCGACAAGCTCACCACCCACGGCGTCGTGGAGCCCGGCCGTCTCTTCGAGTCGCCCTACACCGACCATGCTCCCACCGGCCCCGACTACGTCTTCCCCGATGCCGATGTCGAGATCATCATCGACACCCTGCACCACATCACGCGAACCGCCGTCCCCGATGAAGTCGCGTGACTCGGGGGTGAAGCCCGCCGAAGAGAAGCCGCGGCAACAGGCATGGCGCAAAGAGCAGCTGACATGCTCCCCTCCGGGCACGGCGGAGATGAACCGTGCCCGGAGGGGAAGATGGAGAGCCGGGAGCGGCGCCGGCCGGACCCTGGTGGAACCCAACGACCGGCTCCGTCACCCCTGGGCGATGACGCGCTCGGCGACGTCGACGGCGCGGTCGATCGGCACGGCGAATCCGATGCCGATGTTGCCCGACGAGCGGCCCGACACGGTCGCGATCGCGGTGTTCACGCCGACCACCTGACCGTCCAGGTTCACCAGTGGACCACCCGAGTTGCCCGGGTTGATCGACGCGTCGGTCTGGATGACGCGCTGCGAGCCCCGCCCGCCGAGGCTGGCCTCGCGGTCGACCGCGCTGACGATGCCCGCGGTCACCGTGCCGTCCAAGCCCAGCGGCGATCCGACGGCGATGACCGGCTGACCGATCTCCAGCGCCGACGACTGCCCGATCCGGGCCGGTGTCAGCGCCCCCGGATCGGCGCGCAGCACCGCGATGTCGTCGGCCTCGCTGCTGCCCACGACGGTCGCCGGCACGGTCCGGCCGCCCGCGAGCTGGAGCGAGACCCGCGAGGCACCCTCGATGACGTGGTGGTTGGTCATCACGTGCCCTCGGTCGTCGAGCACGAAGCCCGAGCCGGACGCTCGCCCGGCGCGGATCTGCACCACGCTCGGCAGCACCGCCTCGGCGGCCGCCTGGGCGCTGCCGGACGGGGCACCGGACCCGCCGGACGGCGGCTGCTGCGCGACGGCGGGGCGCCCGTCATCCGTCACCGTCGGTTCCGGCCCGAGCCAGGTCGCCGCGCCCGCGCCACCCAGCCCGCCGGCCAGGGTGGCCGCGAGCATCAGGGCGGGTCCGCGGGCGCGGGGCCGGCGCCGG
>JBOFBK010000460.1:0-2236 GCA_051645525.1 Dermatophilaceae bacterium
AGGCCGTCGGCCATCTCGTCGGCGGTCGTCGTGCACGGTGGGACGACGTGGGTGCGGTTGAAGTGCACGAACGGCCACAGGCCCTCGGCCTTGCACGCCGCCATCAGCTCGGCCATCGGCGCGGCGGCGGAGCCGCTCGCGTTGTACGGCACGAGCGGCTCGCGGGTGGCGCGGTCGCGCACGAGCTCCACCGCCCAGAAGAACCCGAGGCCCCGTACCTCGCCGACCACCGGGTGCTTGTCGGCGATCTCGGCGAGGCGGGGCGTGATGACGGTGTCGCTGACCTTGCGGACGTTCTCGAGGATGCCCTCCTCCTCGAAGATCCGGATGCTCGCGACGGCCGAGGCGCAGGCGAGCGGGTGGCCCGAGTAGGTGAGCCCCCCGGGGAAGGGACGCTCCTCGAAGGTGGCGGCGACGTCATCCGAGATCACCACGCCGCCGAGCGGCACGTAGCCGGAGTTGACGCCCTTGGCGAAGCAGATGAGGTCGGGCGCGACGCCCCAGTGGTCGACGGCGAACCACTCGCCGCAGCGCCCGAATCCGGCCATGACCTCGTCGGCGATCCAGAGGATGCCGTGCTCGTCGCAGATCTCGCGGACGCCGGCGAGGTAGCCCGGCGGCGGCACGAGGATGCCGTTGGTGCCGACGACGGTCTCGAGCATGACTGCCGCGATGGTCTGTGGCCCTTCGACCATGATCGTGTCGCGCAGGTGCTGCAGGGCGCGCTCGCCCTCCTCCTCGGGCGTGCTCGCGTGGAACGCCGAGCGGTAGGGGTACGGACCCCAGAAATGCACGATGCCCGGCATCCCCGGTTCGTTGGCCCAGCGGCGCGGGTCACCGGTCGCGGTGATCGAGCCGGCCGTGGCGCCGTGGTAGCTGCGGTACGTCGCGAGCACCTTGTGCCGCCCGGTGTGCAGGCGCGCCATCCGCATGGCGTTCTCGGTGGCCTCGGCGCCGCCGTTGGTGAAGAACACCTTGGTCAGCTTCTCGGGCGCGCGCTCGGCGATGAGTCGCGCTGCCTCCGAACGGGACTCGTCGGCGAAGCTCGGCGCGATGGTGCACTGCCGGGCGGCCGCCTCCTGGATCGCGGCGACGAGCTTGGGGTGCTGATAGCCGATGTTGACGTTGACCAGCTGGCTGGAGAAGTCGAGGTAGCGGTTGCCGTCGAAGTCCCAGAAGTGGCTGCCGGAGGCGCCGGCGATCGCGAGCGGGGCGATGAGCGCCTGGGCCGACCAGGAGTGGAACACGTGGGCGCGGTCGTCGCGCGCCACCTGCGCCCCGCGCTCCGGGTCGGGGGTGATGTCAGGAGTCGGGAACGTCGTCATCGCGGTTCTTCCTCGGGTCGCTCGCGGTGGTCCTCAGGCACGGCCGGCCGGATGACGCCGAGCCTATCGGCGACCTTCCTCGAGCCGTCCTGCCGCCGAGCGTAAGCGAACACGATCAGCAGCCGCGCGAGCAGCATCTAGGGCGTGTCTGCCGCACAGGCGAGTTCCCGGTTCCCGGTTCCCGGCTCCCGGCTATCGACGTTGGATGAGGGTGCCTGACGGCGAAGCATGGCGTCGAGTATCGGCGGGAGGGCCTACGGCGCTGATCGGCCTGGCCCCCAAGGTCGGGCTGGTCCTTCTGCATGACGTCGAGCACCGCCCTGCAGCCAGCGTCAGCGGCGGCGTCATGGCGGTGGGGGCGAGTTGTCCGGCGAGTCCTTCGCCGCGTGCTGCTGGTGAGACGAAGAGGCGGCCGAGGACGGCGGTGGGTTCGGGGCCGTGCTGTTCGGCGACCAGCTCGGCGACGCCCGGATCTCGATGACCCAGGACGTCTACATGGGCCGTCGTACCGTCGACAGCCGCGTGGCCGATGCCCTCGACAGCATCAACCTCGCGCGCGAGAACGACGGGGTCGAGCAGGACGACGAGGGCGAGGCCGAGCCCGCATGAGGGCTCACACGAGTGCCCTGAGCGCCTTCACTGGCTCGCTGTGCTGGCGTGTCTGCTGGTCGGCGTGGGCCCCGTGGGGCTCGAACCCACAACCTACGGATTAAAAGTCCGCAGCTCTGCCAATTGAGCTAGAGGCCCGAGGTCGTCGGTGGCGAGACAGGAGACGACCGGGACGAGGATAGCCGGGGTCGGCCGGGGCGTCGTCGCGGCGGCCACCTCCTCGACGGTCGGCCGCACCGTGCTACCGGGGAGCGCGCGGCATCGCGCTACGGGGGAGGGCGCCGCATCGCGCTCGACCCGAG
>JBOFBK010000461.1:0-1778 GCA_051645525.1 Dermatophilaceae bacterium
GCGAGGACGAGCGGGCCGTGGCACGGTACCGCTACCTCCTGCGCACGGCGTCCCCGGAGCAGCTCGAGGCCGTGCATGCGGAAGCATTCAGCACGCTCACCTCCGAGCAGCGTCAGCAGCTGCTCCGGGAGTTCACCGAGAGCGCACCCGGTGGTGAGCGTCCAGCGTCGGCGGAGCCGCAGGACCTCGCCCGCGCTGCGACCCGGGCCGAGATGCGCCAGCCCGGGTACCTGCAGAGCACGATGTCGCGTCGGTCGCTCGGGATGGGTGGGGTGTTCGCCGGATCCATGCTCGGAACGGTCGCCGGCGTGGTGGTCGGATCGATGGTCGCCTCGACACTGCTGTCCGGGTTCGACTCGAGTCCGGAGGCCGCGGAGGCGGGCGAGGCAGCAGGAACTTCGGACCGGGCCACCGAGGCCTCGCCGACCGACTCGCCGGCCGACGCCGGTGGGTACGACTCGGGAGAGTGGGATGCCGCGGGCGGCGGTGACTTCGCTGGCGGTGGCGACTTCGGGGGTGGCGGCGACTTCGGCGGCTTCTAGGGCGTGTCTGCTAATGATCCGCGGCTAGGGCGGGCATCGTTGCTCTCATGCTTCGTGATGGTGTGATCAGTGATGAGTTGTGGGATGTCCTGGAGACGGTGATGCCGCAGGACGCAGGCCGTCGGGGTCGTCCGTGGAACGATCACCGCACGACGTTGGAGGGGATCATCTGGCGGTTCCGCACAGGGTCGCCCTGGCGTGACCTGCCGGAGCCGTTCGGGCGGTATCAGTCTGTGTGGGAACGGCATCGACTGTGGTCGACAGATGGCACGTACGGGCGGATGCTCGCTGCGGTGCGCGAGCAGTCGGAGTTGGACGACGACGAGGTGGAGGCGATCCTGTCGATCGACTCCACGGTCGTGCGGGCTCACCAGCACGCAGCCGGCGCACGCCGCGACTCCGTCGTTGCGGCCCCTGCGGACGACACGGGGGGCAGGATCGAACTACATGAATTCGCGGGTCGTGCCCGGGGAGCCACCTGACCATGCGCTGGGTCGCTCCCGCGGTGGGCTGAGCACGAAGATCCACGCCCTGGCGGACCAGGCCTGCACCCCGGTGATCGCGGCGCTGACTGGCGGTCAGGCCGGGGACAACCCCGTGCTCGCCACCTTGGTCAAGGCCCTCGCCGCGGGTGGGTACGACCAGGACTTCCAGCTTCTGGCCGACAAGGCGTACTCGCACCCCAGCACCCGGATCTTCCTGCGGGGCAGGAAGATCAAGCACACTATCCCCGAGAAGAGCGACCAGATCGCCCGCCGCAGAGCCAAGGGCTCCAAGGGCGGCCGACCACCCGGGTTCGACAGTGAGACCTACAAGAAGCGCAACACCATCGAACGCTCATTCAGCCGGGTGAAGCAGTGGCGTGGACTGGCCACCCGCTACGACAAGTACGCCGTCACCTACTTAGGCGGCTTCACCCTGGGGATGGTGATCCTGACCCACCGAGGCAACCATTAGCAGACACGCCCTAGGCAGGCCCTCCGAGGGGGTTTTCGACCGGAGGGGTGCGCTCGCGCTCGCCCGGCCCGTCGATCGCCCGGTCCGGCAGCCACACCACGAACGTACTGCCCACTCCGACGGAGCTGAACACCGCGATACGGCCCTCGTGCGACTCCACGACCTGTCGGGCGATGGCCAGGCCCAGTCCGTGACCGTCGGTGCCGGCGTCCCCGGACCGGCGTCCGAACCGGTCGAAGATCCGCTCCTGGTCCGTCTCGGCGATGCCCGGGCCGTTGT
>JBOFBK010000462.1:0-3062 GCA_051645525.1 Dermatophilaceae bacterium
ACTGCAGGTGGCCGGGGGTCAGCTCGGCGACGATGAGGCGGGCCTCGTGCAGGTTGTCGGTGGCGGTGCCCTCGATGAGCCGCAGTCGTTCCCGCGCGGCGTCGACGTCCCCTCGCGCCAGCGCGGCATCCGCCGCACGCGACAGCGTGACCACCGAGGTGTACCCCTGGGCGAGGGTGTCGTGGATCTCGCGCGACACCCGCTCGCGCTCGTCCTGCACACCCCGGTCGCGCTCCACGGCGGCGAGGCGCGCCTGGGTGGCCCGCAGCTCGTCGATGGTGCACGCCCGGCTCTCCGCCTCGCGGACCATGTGGTCGACGAAGAGGCCCGGAGCCAGGGAGAGGGCGATGGTGACGGCTGCACTGAAGGCCACGCCCGGCAGCTCGTCGAGGGCGAACTCCAGCTGCCACCACCGCAGCAGGTTCAGGCCGAGCGCGACCACGAGAGTCAGCGAGACGGCCGCCCGCTTCTCGAACATCGCCCACACGTGCG
This sequence comes from Dermatophilaceae bacterium, assembly GCA_051645525.1. Taxonomy (GTDB): domain Bacteria; phylum Actinomycetota; class Actinomycetes; order Actinomycetales; family Dermatophilaceae; genus JBOFLG01. The sequence continues at coordinate 493 of JBOFBK010000462.1, forward strand.
GGAAGAGGATCCAGAACAGCACCCAGGTCGGCGCGTCGGCGTTCCTGGCTTGCAGCGTGAGCAGCACCCCCCACGCCACGGCGTGGTAGACGACCGCCGCCCTCGTGTCGCCCAACAGGCCGCGCGGCCCGAAGGCCAGGTAGACAACGCCCATGCCGACGAGCAGCGCGAGGTCCATCAGGCCGGGGCTGTCCTCGGCATCGACGACGAGGACATAGACGGCGGCGAGCCAGATGACGGCGTAGAAGGCGTGCCAGACGGGCTGCTGCCGACGCCACATCGCGTCGAACTCCTCGCTCGAGGAGTTCACCATGCTGCTCACGCCGACCATGGTGATGTCGCGTGCCGTCGGGCGCGTGGTCACACCGTGCCGCGCTTGTACCAGCGGAACGTCGTGACACAGAGCACGAGGCCGCCGATGCTCCACGCCGCGAGCACGAGCGCCGTGCGGCCGACCTCCCAGGTACCGGCCATCTCGAGCGTGGCGAGACCGTCGGGGTAGAACGCGGCCCGCATGCCCTGCGCGATCCACTTGAGCGGGAAGATCGACGCCACCTGCTTGAGCCAGTCGGGGATGTCGCCGAAGCTCACGTAGACGCCGGAGATGAACTGCAGCACGAGCAGCGGGCCGATGACGACCGCCCCGATCGAGCGTGCCGACGCCAATGACGAGAACGCCACGCCGAGAACGGTGCCCGCGAAGGTACCGAGGAGGAACACCAGCGCGAACACCCCCCACCGCCCGGCGTCCTCCGGCAGCGGCACGTCGAAGGCGAGGCGCGCCACGACGAACAGCACCGCCACCTGCAGCAGCGAGGTGACGGCGACCAGGCCGACCTTGCCGAGGAAGTACGCCGCCGCCGGCATCGGCGTCGCCCGCAGCCGCTTGAGGGTGCCGTCGTCGCGCTCGGTCGCCACGGACAGGGCGATGGTCTGGAAGCTGGTGAGGATGACGCCCGCCGCCACCATCCCGGGCAGGAACCAGCGGGCGGCCGTCATCCCCCTCGCCTCCTCGTCGGCGCCCTCGAAGGAGTCGCCGAAGATCACCGAGAACAGCGCGAGCAGCAGGATCGGCAGGAGGAACGAGAAGAACACCGCCTCCTTCTCGCGGGAGAACATCCGCACCTCCAGGAGGGTGCGGTCGAGGCCGATGGCGAGGGTGTTCACGCGGGCACCTCCACGGTGTGGGTGGTGTCGTCGGTGACGACGTGGGGGGCGATGAGGGTGAGGTAGGTGTCCTCGAGGGAGGGACGGGTGACGGTGAGGCCCGGCACCTCGCCATCCGGGAAGCGCGCGGCGAGCGCCGCGACCTCGGCCGTCGGGGTGTCGGTGCGGATGACGCGCGGCGCGCCGTCCTCGGTCCAGGTCACCGTCGCCTCGGCGTCACGGCCGCGCAGCCCGGCCGGGGTGTCGAGGGCGAGCAGCCGGCCGGCCGCGATGACGCCGACCCGGTCGGCGAGGTGCTCGGCCTCGTCGAGGTAGTGCGTGGTGAGCAGGATGGTCGTGCCGCCGTCGGCGAGCGCACGGATGAGGCCCCAGAAGTCGCGGCGGGCCCGGGGGTCGAAGCCGGTGGTCGGCTCGTCGAGGAAGAGCAGCTCGGGGGCGCCCACGATGCCGAGGGCGACGTCGAGGCGGCGGCGCTGACCACCGCTCAGCCCGACGACGCGGTCGCGCGCCTGCTCGGTCAGCCCCACCGCGGCGAGCACCTCGTCGACGTCGCGCGGCCGTCGGTAGCAGCGGGCGGTGCTCGCGAGCACCTCGCGGGGCGTGAGCAGGTCGAGGCCGCCGCTGGTCTGCAGCACGATGCCGATCCGGTCGCGCCAGGACCGCGGCGCACCCTGCGGGTCGGTGCCGAGCACCGACACCTCGCCGCCGTCGCGGGAGCGGAAGCCCTCGAGAACTGCGCCGGTCGTGGTCTTGCCGGCACCGTTCGGCCCGAGCAGGGCGAAGACCTCGCCGAGGTGCACGTCGAGGTCCAGGCCGTCGACGGCGCGGCGTGCGCCGTAGCGCTTGGTCAGTCCCCTGATGATGATGGCGTTCTCGTCCATGGCCCCAGCATGACGGCGTCCTAATGCCGCGGCGACGCCTTCTCGGTGGACCAGCCGTCCACCGGTCGGTGGACGGGCGGTGCCGTCGTCACCCGATCCGCAGGCTCGCCCTCGACCTCACGTGCTGCCCGGGCGGCAACCGGTGACGTCGCCATCCCTGCCGTCGCCGATGTGGTGCCGTTCCGACGGCGCGCGACTCGTGTCACCCATGATCGTCGCGGCAAGGTCGGCCAGGCGCACGTTGGTGTCGTTCGACGTCTTCCGGAGGGTGGCGAACGCCTCCTCCGCGCCACACCCGTGACGGGCCATGAGGATGCCGACCGCCTGGCCGATCTCGGCTCGTGACGCCAGCGCCGCCTTGAGCTGCGCGACCTCGACGACCAAGCCACGCACCTGCGCGTCGTCGGGCGACGCGGGCGGCGTCGTCCGCGCGTGGTGCGCCGCGCCATCCGGGATGGCCTGCCTGGCATCGGGCTTCGACGGCTCCACCGTCGTCATCTCCAGATCACCTCTCCTCGAGCA
>JBOFBK010000463.1:0-3806 GCA_051645525.1 Dermatophilaceae bacterium
GTCCCGAGCAGGTCTACGCCGAGTTCCTCGCGTTCCGCGAGAGCCTCGGGATGACGATCCTGCCGCTCACCGGCGGCCCCGACGTCTTCCCGGCGCTCCGGCAGGCCGCACGAGGACCGGCCGTCATCCCGTTGCTCGCCGACCGTGACCTCACCTCCCGTGGCGTCACGGTCGAGCTGTGCGGGCAGCTGGCGCGGATGGCGCCCGGGCCGGCCGCGCTGGCGCTCGCCGAGAGACGGCCGCTGCATCCGGTGACCATCCGGCACGAGCCCCGGGGTCGTGGCTGGGGCATCGTCATCACGTTCCACCCGGCCGTCGCGGTCCCCGACGACGGCGCCACCCGGCAGCGAGTGGTCGCGATGACCCAGGCGTGCGCCGACGTGCTCGGCGACGTCATCCGGCAGCACACCGTCGACTGGCACATGCTCCAGCGGGTGTTCGTGGCCGACCTCGACCGCGCCTCCGCACCGGCCAGGGTGGTGGCGCCGTGAGGATCGGGATGGTGTGCCCCTACTCGTTCGACGTGCCGGGCGGGGTGCAGTTCCACGTGCGCGACCTCGCCGAGGTCTACCTCGCCCAGGGCCACGAGGTGTCGGTGCTCGCACCCGCCGACGACGGAGCAGAGCTCCCGCCGTACCTGGTGTCCTGCGGTGGTGCCGTGCCGGTGCGGTACAACGGGTCGGTCGCCCGGCTCAGCTTCGGCCCGGTCACCTCGGGTCGGGTCACCCGGTGGCTGGAGAACGGTGCGTTCGACATCCTGCATCTCCATGAGCCGATGGCTCCGTCAGCGTCGCTGATGGCGCTCTGGGCGGCGACCGAGCCGGTGGTCGCGACCTTCCACACGGCGAACGTGCGCTCGCGGGCGATGCATGCGGCCAACCCGCTGTTGCGGCCGACGCTGGAGAAGATCAGGGCCCGGATCGCGGTGTCCGACGACGCCGCGCTGACGGTACGCCGGCATCTCGGTGGTGAGACCTATGTCGTGCCGAACGGCGTTCACGTGGAGCGGTTCTCGGCCGCGACGCACCGGCGCGAGTGGGTGGGCGCGGCCGAGGCTCCGACGCTGGCCTTTCTCGGCCGGGTCGACGAGCCCCGCAAGGGTCTCGAGGTGGCGCTGCGCGCGCTCCCCGCGGTGATCGACCGTCATCCGCGCACCCGGCTGCTCGTCGCCGGGCCCGGTGACGCGAGCGAGCTGCTCGACGACGTCGACCCGAGGACCGCCGCAGCCGTCCATCTGCTCGGCGCGGTGTCCGAGCCCGACAAGGTCGCCCTGCTGGCCTCGGTCGACGCCTACATCGCGCCGCACCTCGGTGGCGAGAGCTTCGGCATCGTCCTCGTCGAGGCGATGGCGGCCGGAGCGCCGGTAGTGGCGTCCGACCTCTCCGCGTTCGTCGCCGTCCTCGACGGCGGACGGACCGGCGTGGTGTTCGAGACCGGCTCGGCCGATGCGCTCGCCCGTGCCGTGCTCGACCTGCTCGGCGACAACGGCCGTCGCGAACGCCTGCGGATCGCCGGCCGGGACCGGGCCTGGGCCTTCGATTGGTCGCGGGTGGCCGGCGAGATCATGGCGGTGTACGAGACCGCGCTCGCCTCGGCGCGGGGCGAGCCGGCCGACCCCACGCCGCGCGGGCTGTGGGGACGCCTGGTCCGGGGCGTCCCCCGTGTGGGTGTCGGGTGATGAGCCTCCAGGACGGGTTCGACGTCCTCCAGACGGCGACCTTCGCCGTCACCGTCCTCGTCGTCGTCGCCTGGTACCTCTCCTACTCGGCATCCCGGCTCGACCGGCTGCACGCGAAGGCGGAGGGCGCGATGTCGGCGCTCGACGCCCAGCTGGTGCGGCGCGCCGAGGCCACCCTCGAGCTGGCCAACAGCGGGGCGCTCGACCCGGCGAGTGCGTTGCTGCTGGCCGATGCGGCGACCGAGTCGATGGAGCGGATGACCGAGCACCCGCGTGCCGAGGACCTGCTCGACGGCCAGCACTTCGGTGGTCGGGAGGAGGTGGAGAGCGACCTCAGCCGAGTGCTGCGCGCGACGCTCACCGACGAGACCGTCGCCGCGCTCCGCGATCGCCGTGACGACCTCGTCGACGAGTTGCTGGCCCGTATCGCGGCGAGCGGGCTCCGGGTGCGGATGGCGCGCCGGTTCCACAACGACGCGGTGCGCGAGGTGCGCCGGGTCCGGGCCAAGCGGATCGTGCGGACGTTCCGGCTGGCCGGCTACGCGGGCCTGCCCGAGCGGCTCGAGTTCGACGACGACCTGCCCGGCGCGCTCACCCTCGACACGGCCTCCGGGAGCAGTCGTCATCCGGCTTAGAATCGGCCCATGACCGCACCGCAGCCAGATCGCCCCTCCGTCGGCACGACCCGCGTGAAGCGCGGCATGGCCGAGATGCTCAAGGGGGGCGTGATCATGGACGTCGTCACCCCCGAGCAGGCGAAGATCGCCGAGGATGCCGGGGCGGTCGCGGTCATGGCGCTCGAGCGGGTGCCAGCGGACATCCGGGCCCAGGGCGGGGTGTCGCGGATGAGTGACCCCGACATGATCGACGGCATCATCGAGACGGTCTCGATCCCGGTGATGGCCAAGGCGCGGATCGGTCACTTCGTCGAGGCCCAGGTGCTGCAGAGTCTCGGCGTCGACTACGTCGACGAGTCCGAGGTGCTCACCCCCGCCGACTACGCCAACCACATCGACAAGTGGACGTTCACGGTGCCGTTCGTCTGCGGGGCCACCAACCTCGGCGAAGCGCTGCGCCGGATCACCGAGGGCGCGGCGATGATCCGCTCCAAGGGGGAGGCGGGCACCGGCGACGTGTCGAACGCGACGACCCACATGCGCACGATCCGTGCCGAGCTGAACCGGCTGCGCTCGATGAGCCCCGACGAGCTCTACGTCGCGGCCAAGGAGCTCCAGGCGCCCTACGACCTCGTCAAGGAGGTCGCCGAGACCGGGAAGCTGCCCGTCGTGATGTTCACCGCCGGCGGCATCGCCACCCCGGCCGACGCCGCGATGATGATGCAGCTCGGCGCCGACGGCGTCTTCGTCGGCTCGGGCATCTTCAAGTCGGGCAACCCGGCCCAGCGCGCCGAGGCGATCGTCAAGGCGACGACCTTCCACGACGACCCCGACGTCATCGCCAAGGTCTCCCGCGGGCTCGGCGAGGCGATGGTCGGCATCAACGTCGAGGAGATCCCGCAGCCGCATCGTCTCGCGGAGCGGGGCTGGTGACCGGCGGCTGACCGGCCGCCCGGTGCACTCGGAGATCGTTCCGATCGAACGCGGGTGGTACCGCGGGGCCGGTCAGGGCCGGGGTCAGAACAAGCGGAGCTGCACGGCCGGTGAGACCCCGGCGCGGCGGGGAAGCGTCGCGCCGCGTCGGTCTGCGGGCTGGCGTCCGGCACGGTGGGGCCGGCGTGTGGCACGGCGGGGCTGCCTGCGGTCAGCCGCGTCGTCCCACTCCCACAGCGGCGGGGTCGGTGGCGGCCCACCGACCAGCGCCCACAGGCACGGGCCCAGCCGGATGTCGCGTGCCCGCAGCGTGCGCTGCATCCTGACGCGATCCAGCGGAACCTGCATCGACTCCACCGCCGGGACCGGCAGGTCGTGGCGCATCGTCATCAACCGGCGGTTGCGCCGGAGATCGTCCTGCACACCCGGCTCGACCAGCCGCCGCGCGGCCGGCTCGCCGATCAGCGCGACCACCTGGCTCCGCCGCTCGTCGCGCACTGCGGCCTGTGCCTCGTCGAGGGTCCCGAACGCCGCGAGCAGCCGGGCCGCCGTGCTCGAACCGATTCCAGGGGCACCGG
>JBOFBK010000464.1:0-1466 GCA_051645525.1 Dermatophilaceae bacterium
AGGACTGGACCGCTAGCGCACTTCGTCACCTCAGTCATCGCCAGGCACCGTGGCGTGAGCACTATGTCGAACGGGCGTTCCGTCATCCCATCCCTGATGACGCCATGACGGCGTACTTCCGGCACCAGGTTCCCGCAGGCGACCGTATCGAGCACACCAACGTTGTCGTGGTGACGCCGGATGTCTTCGAGGATGATGAGGATGCCGATCGGCGATTGCGGGCATTCCTCAGCGCGTGACGGCGAACCCTTGGACGGCAGTAGCCGAACTGACCGACCCCAGCCAGATCCACGGCTTCACGTGCGGCCGTGAGTCTGTCGACACCTGGCTGCACGAGCGAGCACTGGCAGCCCGTCCCAACGTCGCCACCCGTCTCTATCTCGACGAGAACACCAGGCTCATCGCGTTCGCCGCGACCACCATGGTGATCGTCGTCGTAGCCGGCGGAACCGGCGCCCAGCGCGCGGGTAGTCGCGACGGCCACTCCGTCGGGTACCTGCTCGCTCAGATGGGCGTGCGTTCGGCGTGCGCCAATCGTGGGGTGGGCAAGGCGGTTGTGAGGGATGTGATGCGGTCAGCAGCCCGAGCCCACGCCGAGGCCCCTTTCCCGCTGTTCGTCATCGATGCAGCAGATGAGTCGCTCGTGGGGTACTACCAGGGCATCGGGCTGCGACGTCTGGGGGACACGTTGCGCCTGGCGACGCCCATGAGAAAGATCCTTCCGTGAAGGAGCAGCGGCGGTAGGCGCCCGAATCACGCACCTACTGCTCGGCGGGGGAGTCGGTGCGTCAGCGCGTGGTGTTCTCGGTGACTCGGCGGCGCAGCTCGTAGAGGCGCGCGGCGTAGACGAGGTCGTCGGCCCACAACTGCACCGCGCTGGCCCGCATCCCCATTCGGACGAGCGGCGCGAGCCGCTGGGCGATGCGGAAGCCGACCCGCGGCGAGGTGGCCGCCACCACCTCGGTCATCACGGTGCGCGCCGGGTGCAGCCCGGGCGCGGTGAGCGGCGTCGCATGGGTCTCGACGACACTGCCGACCCCCTCGCCGCCGGTGATGGTCATGACGATGGTGTGCGAGTCGGGGCAGGTGAACTCGGCGCGCACCGGCACCGCGTAGGTACGGCCGAGCCGGTACGCGACGTCGAGCACCAGTCGGTCGTCGGTGGACTCCGCGTCGTCGACGCTGAGGTCGCTGAACGCGTACGGGTGCAGCCAGGCGCCGTGCCACGGGTCGAGCCGGTTCTGGATGATGTCGCGCGGCTCGCACGTGGTGGGCAGCGACACCACCGACGAGATCGCCTCCTCGGGCCGCGGCCGCGTGGCGAGCACCGGTGTGGCCGTGGGCTGCACGCCCGGCTCGACCTGCCCGACCCGCACCCAGGCGAGCACGCCGTCGTCGTGCGCCGCGAAGGTGTTCCACCGTGGCGAGGTCTCGCGGCCGAGCGGCATCCCGTGCCACCTGCAGAG
>JBOFBK010000465.1:0-10760 GCA_051645525.1 Dermatophilaceae bacterium
CGGTCCGCGCCACGACCTGTGGATGCCGGCCGTTCTCGGCGCAGTCTGTGGACAGCGCGAGCCGCCGATCGCCGACCCTGTGGAAAACCGGCCGGTCGCTCCGAGTGCGCCACCTACGGTCTCTGACATGACACCCCTCTCGGCCCACACCTGGCCCGGTGCGACGACCGTCGCCGATCCCTACGGCGTCCGATGGACGATCTGGCTGCAGCGCACCGCCTGGCGTCCTCGGAGTCCGGCGTTCTTCAGCTCGTTGAAGGCCGAGGCGGCGACGCCCGATCTCGCGCCGCGGCCGTGGTACGAGCGGCGCCGCGACCGCGAGACGGCGTTTCTCGTGGACGGACTGCTCCTGCTCGGAGCCGGTCTCCTCACGCTCGCTCTGGAGACGATCCTGCTCCTGGTGCTCAGCCCGCCGTGGCTGCTGGCCAGACGGATCGGGGGGCGGCCGGTCGTGCTGCAGCTCTACCGGGACGGCCGGCCGTCACGCACCCGTCGGGTAGCCCGTGTGAGTCTCGACGACCACCTGCGGGAGCTGGTCGCCGAGATCACTGCGGGCTCGTTGGACACGCCGCAGGAGGTGTATCGGCGACACCGTCCGTGGCTCTCGTCTCCGTCGGCGCCGCGCCGCTGAGCCGCCTGCGCAGTCCGTCGTTCATCGACAGACCCGACGCGGTGCGCTCGGCGTCCTCGGCATCGGCGTCGCGGCCGAGCCTACGGAGCAGGACGGCTCGCGAGGCGTGCCACAGCGCGTACTGCTGCAGGCCGTCGATCTCGTCCACGAGGGCCAGAGCCGCTGCGGCGCCGTCGCGTTCGGCCACCGCGGCAGCGCGGTTCAGACGCACCACCGGGCCGTCGTCGATCGAGAGGAGCACGTCGTACCACGCGACGATCGCGGCCCAGTCGGTGTCGCCCCAGGACGGCGCCGTCGCGTGGCAGACGGCGATCGCCGCCTGGATGACGTACCGGTCGGGCTCCGAAGCGGTGCGCTGAAGCGCCTCGAGCACGAGCGGAACCGCCTCGGCGATCTGCCGGCGGTCCCACCTCGAGCGGTCCTGGTCGGCCAGCAGCACTCCGGTGCCAGCACCGTCGACGCGTGCGTCCCGTCGGGAGTCGTGCAGCAACATCAGCGCGAGCAGGCCGGCGGCGGACGGGTCGGCCGGGCGCACGCGGCGCAGCAGCCGCGCCAGGCGGAGGGCGTCGTCGACGAGCGGCGCGCGCACGACATCCGGCCCCGCGGTCGCTGCGTACCCCTCGTTGAAGATGAGGTACGCCACCGCCACCGCGCCGGCCCACCGGGCCGGCAGCTCCGCAGCGGAGGGCACCGCGAACGGGATGCCGGCTCGTCGCACCTTCTGGCGGGCCCGGGTGATGCGCTTGGCCATGGTGGCCTCCGGCACCAGCAGGGCCCGGCCGACCTCCGCGGTGCTCAGACCGCAGAGGGTGTGCAGCGCCAGGGCCACCTGCGTCTCGAGCGCCAGTGCCGGATGGCAGCACACGAGCACCAGCCGGAGCAGGTCGTCGTCGACGATCGCCGCCTCGGGCTCGTGGAGAGCAGCGTCGGCGAGCGCCTCCGGGTCAGGCCAGGCGCCGCCGCCGAGCTGGGCGCCGAGGCGCACGGCGCCGTCCTCCTTCATGCCGCGCCGTGCCTCCCGGCGTAGAAGGTCGATCGCCCGCCGCCGGGCGGTGAGCCGCAGCCAGGCGACCGGGTTGGGTGGGACGCCGACGCGCGGCCACACCTCCAGCGCTGTCACCATGGCGTCCTGGACGGCATCCTCGGCCAGCTGGAGGTCTCCGGTCGTGCGGGCGAGAGTGGCGAGCACGTCGCGCCCCGACTCGCGCACCAGCGTGGTCAGGGCGCGACGCGCCTCGTCGTCGAGCATCTCGTCACATCGGGATGAGGGGGCGCACCTCGACCGCTCCGTCCCAGGCCGCCGGGATCTGCGCGGCGAGGGCGACGGCGGCGTCGAGATCGGCGGCCTCGAGCACGTAGTAGCCGGTGAGCGCCTCCTTGGTCTCGGCGTACGGACCGTCGCTGGCGAGCACCTGGCCGCCTTTCGCGGCGACGCGCACGGTGGTGGCGGTAGCGGTGGGGTACAGCACGGCTCCCCCACGGATCGCCTCGGCGGCCTTCTCGCCGAACTCGGCGTACTCGGCCATCGTGGCGGACTGCTCGGGCGCCGACCAGTCGACGTCGGGCGTGTAGGTCAGTGCGATGTACTGCGGCATCTCGGCCTCCTCGGGCGACGGGCCGGCGACTCTCGCCGACCTCACCCTAGAGACGAACGGCGACGGCCGCCGATGGACACCATGGACGGATCGGCGAGCACGGGATCTCGGCGACGGCTCGGACGACGCGGCGACCGTTCCTCCCGCGATGCACCGCCCCGAGCGCCGTCGTCCTGCACCGGCTAACCGAGCCGGCAGCCCGGCTCAGCGCGTCATGGCGTGGCGACGAACGGCGCCTGCCGTACGTAGAGGCCCTGCTCGACGACATCGAGCAGGAAGGCAGCGAGGTCGGCACGCACGAGCTTGGTGCTCCGGGTCGAGACGTGCGCGTCGTGCTGCAACGACCGCCCGCTGGCCGCGCCGACGACCAGACGTGGCGCGCGCACCAGGGTCCACTCGAGGTCACTCGCAGCGAAGGTGCGGTACTCCCCCGGCTTGTCCTCGACCACGGCGCCACCGAGAGTCTGGATGGCCTTGCTGATCACCTTGTCCCGCAGCGACTTCTGATCGCCCGGGAGGTCGATGCCGGCGCCGGTGACACCCACGAACCGGGTCGGACCGCTGCGCGAGAGCACCTCGACCAGCACCTCCGCGGTGCGCGTGTGCAGATCGCCCTCCTTGGCGGTCGGGCCGAGTGCCGACACCACGGCGTCGGCGCCGGCGACGAGGCGCTGCACCGCGGCGCGATCGGTGGAGGTGCCGGTGACGACCTGGACCGATGGCGGGAGTGTGGCCGGGAGCCGGGCCGGGTCGCGGACGAGGACGGTGAGACCGTGCCCCCGAGCCAGGGCGACGTCGACGACGTGCCGGCCGGTGCGACCGGTCGCACCGATCAGGGCGATGTGCATGGGAGGCCTCCTCGGCCCGGGTAGGTGGCATCCGGCGGCCCGCCCGATGCCTCACGAACCGAGCAGCAATGCGGGCGGGCGCACCCATGGCGCCGGGAACCGGGCGACACCCGGCGTCTTCATATGTATCGTACACATATGCCTGACGGCGAGGATCTGGACCGCATCGACCACGCGCTCCTGCGCCTGCGCCGGTTCGTCTCGGCGCCGGCATCGATGCCGCACGACGGCCGGCGCGTGGAGGCCTCAACGGTGCTCGTCGTCGATGCCGTGCTACGGCTGGGAGCGACGACCGTGAGTGAGGTCGCGGCCGCGGTCGACGTGACCCATTCGACGGCGAGCCGACTGGTCGCCCGGGCAGTCGCCATGAGAGCCCTGACCCGGCGCACGTCCGTCACCGACCCGCGCGCCGCGGAGCTGTCCGTGACCGCCGCCGGACGCGACCTGCACGAGGCCGCCCGGCGCCACCGGCACGGCATCCTCATCGACCTCACCGAGGGCTGGTCCGACGCGGACCGAGGCACCTTCGCGGCGCTGCTCGACCGCTTCACCACACCGATGCGGTGACAGGGAGCGGGGCTACGACCGGCTCGGGAGCTCCTGGACGCTCCAGGTGTTGCCGTCGGGGTCGGCGAAGTGGACGAAGCGGCCCCATGGCTGCTCGTCGACACCGGACGCCTCGACGCCCCGCTGCCGCAGATCGGCGAGCGCCGCGTCGGCGGAGGCGACGACCACCTGGAGCGCCTTCAACGAGCCAGGTGCCATCTCGCTGAGGCCCGTGCCGAACGCGATCGAGCACGCCGAGCCCGGCGGCGTGACCTGGATGAAGCGGATGTCGTCGCTGACGACGTGGTCGTGGTCGACCGACCACCCCAGCGTCGTGCCGTAGAACTCCTTGGACCGATCGACATCGGCCACCGGGACGCTGACGAGTTCGATGCGGTAGTCGACCATGACGGTGCTCCTCGCTGCTCGGCTGACGGTCGTCGCTACCGTACGACCGCCCGCCGACAACGCCCGCTCGCGCCCGGTCAGTCGCGGCGCAGTCGGGCCCGAACGCCGGCGGCCACGGACTGGGGTCGCTGCTGCTCGCCGGCGAAGGCGCTCACCACGACCAGGGCTCCGGTGAGCGCGGGGATGACCCACTGCAGGGACTTCAGCCGCCGCTGGGCGTCGGCGACCTCCGGAGGGGTCGACGCGGCCGGGGTGGTGCCCGACTCCGCCGGCACGGCGTGGAACTCGGACACCTTGCGGCCGAGCAGGCGGCTGTAGGCGGTGGCACCGAGAGCGCCCGCGGTGACGGCGGTCTTCACCAGCGCCATCGTGCCGACGCCCCGCTGGCCGGTGAGCCGGTCGCGGTTGCCGACGAGCTGGCCGACACTGCCCACCAGGTGCAGACCGATGGCCGCGGCGTTGACCGGGGTCCAACGGTCCCAGCCGGTGTTGGCCACCGCACCGGTGTCGGATGACGAGCCCGCCTCCGCGGCAGCGGGGTTCAGTGACACGGCATTGGCCAGCGTGCCACCGAACCAGGCGGACAGGCCGAGATCGTGCATCGAGCGGGAGATCGTGTCAGCCATCGAGAGGCCTCCTGGAGTCGGGGTCAGGGAGATGGCGTCCGTGCGCCATCTCTCAGCGCCCTACCCGACGACGGCGCTCGGATGCATCGGCACCGGCATCGACCGGCTCGACCCGGGACGTCGGGCCACAGCCGTCGGCGTGGTCAGCCGACCGGCAGCGCGGGGAGGACGTCGGTATGGATGAAGTCGTCACCCTTGAACAGCAGCGGCTCGCCGGTCTCGCGGGCCAGCGCGTAGGCGAAGCAGTCGCCGAGGTTCAACCGAGCGGGGTGGCCGCCGCCCTTGCCGAAGTCGCGGTACGCAGCCCGTCCGAGTGACGCGTGCCCAGGGGTGAGCGGCACGATCTCGATGCCCAGGGCGGTGATGACGTCATCGAGACGACGGGTGAGTACCGGGCTGCGGCGGCCGTCGACCACCACTCCCACCTCGAGATAAGTACCGGCCGACATCCGCACGCGGACCGCCGACCGGATCGCGTCGAGCATCGCGTCACGCTCGGGCTCCTCGGTGACGATCGCGACCAGGGCCGAGGTGTCGACGATCACCGAGGCAGGCCCAGGTCGTCGTAGAGGTCGTCCGGCATGTCACGCATCGCTCGGCGGTCCTCGTCGGTGAGCAGCCGGTCGAAGTCGGCCAGGACTCGTCTCACCTGCGCCTCGGCTTCGTCGCTTTTCCGGTCGAGCTGGGCGAGGTACTGCGACAGCGCCTCCTCGACGACACTGGTCTGGGACTTGCCGGTGCGCTCAGCGGCCTGGCGCGCCAGATCGTGGACGCGATCGTTCTTGATGTTCATGCCCATCGGAGAATTCTACCGTTCATCGTCGGACTTCTACCATCCGGTGAGCCGGCAGCTCGCGAGGAGCGGCCGACCCTGCGTCCGGCCGACCACCTCGGCAGGGCGACCGATGCCGACTCGGCGGCGAGAAACGACGGGTCGGCATCGCCTCCCGCCGGCTGTCGCGCGAGGACCGCACGACAGCCGACGGGCTCGGCTCACGCCCGTGCGGCCTCCCCGTCGACCGACCCGTCGACCGAGCTGTCGACGGGCCCGGGGGCAACCGGCGCGGCGATCACCGCGGACGGCGCGGCGGCGGCATCCGCCGAGGAGGTCGAGCCGTTGGTGAACTTGGTGAGCAGGCTCTCGAGGTCGAGCCCGGTGCTGTTCTTGAGGATCTCCATGGTCTGCACGAGGTTGTCGTTGACCGTGCGCGGCAGCGAACCGGCGCCCTCGGTGGACACGACGGTGAGCTTGTCGATGTTCGCCATCGGTGCGGCGACCTCGCGGGCCACCTTCGGCAGCACCTCGACGAGCATCTGGATGACGGCCGCGTCGGTGTAGCGGGCGAAGGCGTCGGCACGCTTGTTCATCGCCTCGGCCTCGGCTTGACCGGTCGCGAGGATCGCGGCGGCCTGCGCCTCGCCCTCGGCCCGGGTGGCCTCGGCCTGGGCGACGCGTAGCGACTTGTCGGCCTCGCCGCGGCGGGCACCCTCGATCGCCTCGGCGTCGGCGAGCGCCGACCGGCGGGCCTTCTCGGCCTCACCCGTGAGGCGGGCCTGCTCGGCATCCGCCTGTGCCGCAGCGATGCTCGCCGCCTTGCGGGCCTCGGCCTCGGCGATCGCGGCGTTGCGGGCACCCTCGGCCTCCTGCTCCACCCGGTAGCGCTCGGCGTCGGCGGGCTTGCGCACCTCGGTGTCGAGCTGGCGCTCCTTGAGCGCGGCCTGCCGCACCGCGACCTTCTCCTGCTCGGCGAGGATCGCCTGGTCGCGGTCGGCCTGGGCGAGCGGTCCGGCCGCCGCGGCCTGGGCCTGCGCCGCATCGGTCTCGGCCTTGATCTCCGCGGTCTTCAGCGCGAGCTGGCGCTGGCTGATCGCGATCTCCTGCTCGGCGACGATCCGGGCCTGCTCGGCGGCCTGCCGGGCGTTGGCCTCGGCGATCGCCGCGACCTGACCGACCTTGGCCGACTCCGGGCGGCCGAGGTCGGACAGGTAGGTGCCGTCATCGGTGATGTCCTGGATCTGGAAGGTGTCGAGGACCAGGCCCTGGCCGGTGAGCGAGGACTCGGCCTCGTCGGCGACCCGTTGCGCGAACGCGGCGCGGTCACGGATGATCTGCTCGACCGTCAGCGAGCCGACGATCGAGCGAAGCGACCCGGCGAGGGTCTCCTGGGTGAAGGTCTCGACCTCGCCCTGCTGGGTGAGGAAGCGCTGCGCAGCGGCGCGGATCGAGTCCTCGTTGCCGCCGACCTTGACGATGGCGACGCCGTCGAGGTTGAGCTTGACGCCCTGGCCCGACACCGCGCCGCGGATCTGCACCATGATCCGGCGGCTCGACAGGTCGAGGATGTGCAGCCGCTGGACGAACGGGACGACGAAGATGCCCCCGCCCATGACGACCTTTTGGCCGGACAGGTCGGTCGACATCTCGCCGGTCTCGGGGTTCTTCACCTCCTTGCCCTTGCGGCCGGTGACGATGAACGCCTCGTTCGGCCCGGCGACCCGGTAGCGCTGGGCGATGAGCACGCCGACGAGGAGGACGAGCAGGACGAGCCCGACGACGCTGATCAGCGTCGTCGAGATACCGAGGTCGAACATGGCGGTGGCCTTTCTGGCGATGGTGGTCGGCGCTGACGACAATCCGTCCGCGCTGGTGAGTGATGGATGACGTGGACGCCGGTTCGGTTCCCGGCCGGCCGCGGGCCCTGATCGGCGGTGTCTCCCCAGGCGGACCCTAGCGCCCCGGCGTGCTGTCGTGGGAGGGCTCTGGGACGGTTGTGGACGACGCGAGGACGCCGTCTCTCCGCGTGCCGGTCTTGAGCGGCGAGCGGTGCCCTGTGGCGGGCGCCTGTCCACCGGGCGCGCGGCCGGGCGCGAACGCCTCCCGGACGACGACCGGCGGCCGGCTCAGGCGTACTGCTCGGCCAGCTCACGGCCGATCCGCACGAGCTCCGCCCGCACCTCCGTCGGCTCGATCACCTCGATAGCGCCACCCCATCCGGCGAGCGTGCGGGCGATGTCGAGCGCGGCCGGAGCACCGACCCGCACCCGGCTGCGACCCGCCGCCTCGAGCGCGTCGTCCGGCTCGACCTCGCAGTGCCGGCCGAACTGCTCGCGCAGGATGCCGAGCCAGCGCGTCTCGATCGTCACCGTCGCCCAGGTGCGAGAGCGCAACGTCTCCATCGCGCTCACCACGTCGTCCCACGCCTCGGTGAGGTCGAACCTTGCGGGCGGCTCGAATGTCGAGTCCAACGGGGCGGCATCCGAGATCCGGTCGACGCGGAAGGTGCGCCGCCCCGCCGAGGTGTCCGCGACGAGGTACCAGGTGTCATCCTTCGCGACCACCCCGAGCGGCTCGACGACGCGCTCGGTGACGTCGGAACGGCGGCCGGTGTACGTCATCCGCAAGCGCCGCCGGGCCACGACCGCAGCCTGGAGGACGTCGACCAGCGGCGTGCTGGTGCGCTCCGGCTCGCCCCATCGCGCCGGGTCGATGAGGGTGGAGGTGGCGGCGGCCGCGGCCGGGCCGCGGAATGTCGACGGCAGCGCGTGCACCAGCTTGCGCAGCGCCGACCGCGCCTCGTCGGACACCGCGGCCGCCGGGCCGACGAGGAGGAACAGCGCGTGCGCCTCGGGTGCCGACAACCCGCTCAGGTCGGTGCGTGCACCACCGACCAGCTGCCAGCCGCCGCCGCGCCCCGGTTGCGGATAGACGGGGATGCCGGCCGCTGACAGCGCCTCGAGGTCGCGACGGGCGGTCGGCACCGATACCTCGAGCTCGGCGGCGAGCTCTCGAGCGGTGACCCGACCGCGAGTCTGGAGGAGCAGGAGGGTGGCGATGAGCCGGTCCGCGCGCACGGGTCGAGGTTGCCAGTAAAAGTGGTCGTTCGGTGAGCACTTTGGCGAGAAGAGTCGAGGCACAGCGCCGGAACCGCCGGCGCCGGACCAGGAAGGCACCACCATGCTCCGCGGACTCACCACCATCACCTACCTCGCCACCGACGTCGCCGCCGCCGTCCGGTGGTACACCGAGCTGCTCGGCGCGGAACCGTACTTCCGCCGCGACGCCGACGGATCCCCTGCATACGTCGAGTGGCGCATCGGCGACTACCAGCACGAGCTCGGCGTCGTAGACGCGCGGTTCGCACCATCCGGGGCAGGCTGCGACGGCAGCGGCGCCATCACCTACTGGACGGTGGACGATGCCCGCGCGGCTCACGCGAGACTCCTCGCCGCGGGTGCCACGAACCACGCCGAGCCGGTCGAACGCGGGCCCGGGTTCGTCACGGCGTCGGTGCTCGACCCGTTCGGCAATGTGCTCGGCGTGATGGAGAACCAGCACTACCTCGACGTGCTCGCCGCTCGCTGAGGGCGCCCGAACGCAGCGAGGCACGAGCACGTCCGGCATCGCTCTTGGCGCGGACCCGCGCCGGTCGTGACCTCGCGCCGGCTCCCTAGTGCCTGGTGACCTTGACCGAGGTCGGGCTGAGGACGGCGACGACCGTGACGGCGGAGCCGTTCGGGATCGGCTCGTCGGCGCGGGCGTTGAGGCGGGTGAGGTGGCCGGCTGCGGTGACCATGACCTGGCCGAGACCGCCTTCGGGGATGGCGTCGATGACCGAGCCGCTGAGCCCCACCAGGGTGGCGGACCGCACGGTGGCCTCGTCGCCACCGCGCATCAGGCTCCGCGTGGCGTAGCCGGTGCCGACGCCGACCAGTGCGCCGGCCGCGAGGCCCGCCCCGATCGCCGCACCGGGATTGTCGGTGGCGTCCAGGGTGAGCGCCCCGACGAAGCCGAAGGCGCCGAGGAAAGCGGCCACGGCCAGGCCGGAGAGGAGGTCGGAGCCGAAGCCGTCGAACAGCCCGTCGACGAACTCTCCGGCGACCAGCGACACGGCGAGCAGCAGGACGCCGACGCCTCCGATGACGAGTAGGGCGATCTGCACGGGTGCCTCTTCCTGCGATCGACGGCCGTTCGCGCCCTGCTGCGCGCCAGACCGTGACCTCGAGCCGAATCCTAGAGCCAGCCACCCGGCGGCGGTGCCCGATCGCGGACAACTCGCCAGGTCGATGCCGTGGCGTGCGCCCCGGTGCACCGGCCGTACGCTGGACGGGCCGGTGTCCGGTCGGCTCGTCCTCCTCGTCCGAACGGTTCGTCCACGAACGGATCGACAGCGCCGTACGCCGTCCGCGCTCTACCTTCTGCCCATGCTGAGTGAGGCGACCCTTCGGGCGCACCAGGCGTTCCACACCTGGGACCGCAACCCGTGGCAACAGCGGGCGCGCCTCATGCAGTCGCTGTGGCGCCAGGAGCGCGGCCTCGCGCCGGCCGGTGCACAGCCGCACGACGGCTCCTCGGTGGCCGACCCCGACCGGCAGGGCATCGCCTTCCTCTCGGCCCCGGCGCGTGACGCGGCGCGACGCTCGCTGGCTCAGCCCCAGCCCGGCGGCAGCACCCACGGTGCACGCTGGTACAGCAACTTGTTGCTCAGCCAGTCGCTCTCGTTCAACCTGTTCGGCCCGTTGACCGACCGGATCTACGCGGAGGAAACCACTCTCGCGCTCCAGGCGGTGTGGCCCGACATCGCCCAGGTCACCGACATCGTCTTCGACTACTCGCCGGGTCGCCGGTGGTCGACCGCGTCGGGTCTGGACACCCGCCACGACGTGCACGTGTCGTACATCGACCCGGCAGGTGCCAAGCGCTTCCTCGGCGTCAAGGTGACGTACTTCGAGGATCTCTCCGGGACCCGGCCCGAGCTGCATCCGCGAGCCCGCGACCTCATGGCCCGCTCGGAGGCGTTCGCCGGCGACGGTGCCGACTACGTCGGTCGCGGTCGCACCGGCCAGCTGCTGCGCGACCACCT
This sequence comes from Dermatophilaceae bacterium, assembly GCA_051645525.1. Classification (GTDB taxonomy): domain Bacteria; phylum Actinomycetota; class Actinomycetes; order Actinomycetales; family Dermatophilaceae; genus JBOFLG01. Next base: position 10,516 of record JBOFBK010000465.1, read on the forward strand.
CCTCGTGCTGGGCGCCAACGACAGCGGTGAGGCGGCGGGACGTTTCGTCGTGCTGCATCCGACCGGCAACACCGCGGTGGCGGCCCACGTCGACCAGTACCGACGGCAGCTCGCCGACGACGCGACGTTCGAGGCCCGCACGCTCGAGGAGGTCGTCGCCGCGTTCCGGCGCACCCTCGCGGCGCCCTGGGTCGACCACTTCGACCGCCGCTACCTCGACGGCACCGCGGTCGCCGACCTCGACA
>JBOFBK010000466.1:0-3162 GCA_051645525.1 Dermatophilaceae bacterium
CGAGAGCGTGGGTCGCCGGGTCATCGGAGCACCGCCTCGGCGCGCGCGGTGGGCCGCCCGACGGTGGCCTCGAGCTCGCTGTGGTGGTCGGCCAGCGCGATGAGCTCGGGGCGGTGGGTCGCCACGAGCACCGTGCGCCGGCGGGCGAGCCGCACCAGAAGGTCGTGCACGAGAGCGGACGACTCGGTGTCGAGGTGGGCGGTGGGCTCGTCGGCAAGCAGGACCGGCGCGCTCGACAGGCTGGCGCGGGCCAGGGCGATACGCGCCCGCTGGCCCGCCGACAGCCCGGCACCGTCGTCACCGACCGTGGTGCCGAGCGCGGCCGGCAGCGCGGCGATGAACCCGTCGAGGCCGACCTCCCGCAGCGCCTGCCACAGCGGGTCGTCGGGGGCGTCGTTGCCGAGCCGGAGCGCATCGCGCAGGGTTCCCGCCGGGAGGAACGGCCGCTGCGACACCAGGTGCGCCGGCGCGGCATCCACCGCACCGGACGTCGGCGTGCGCAGGCCGGCGGCCAGCTCGAGCACCGTCGACTTACCCGCTCCCGACGGGCCGGTGAGCACGGTGAGACCTCGGCCCGCATCTAGCGAGAAACCCTGGAGCACAGGCGAGTCGGAGCCCGGGTACGAGTACGACACGCCGAGCAGCCGCACCTCCGGGGCCTCGGGTGAGGTCTCGGAGCGCAGCGGCCGAGCGTGGTCGGCGGTCGTCGGCCCTGCTGCGTCGCACGGTCTCGGCGGTGCGTCATCCGGCCGTTCGAGCTCGGGGAGGATGCCGCTCAGCGCCTCGGCTCCGTCGGCTGCGGCGTGGAACTCCGCGCCGACCCGGCGCACCGGCCAGTACGCCTCAGGGGCGAGGAGGATGGCGAGCAGCCCCGTCTCGAGCGTCATCGACCCGTGGGTGAGGCGGATGCCGACCGTGACGGCGACGATCGCGACCGAGATCGAGGCGAGCAGCTCCAGCGCCGCCGAGCTGAGGAACGCGGTGCGCAGCGTGCGCATGGTCGCCCTCCGGTGCCGTGCGCTGACCTCGGCCACGACGTCGACCTGCCGCTCGGCGCGCCCGTAGGCGACGAGGGTGGGCAGCCCGCGCATCACGTCGAGGAAGTGACCGCCCAGCGACTCCAGCGCACGCCAACGCCGTTCGGTCTCGACGGCGGTCTGGTGCCCGATGAGCGCGGCGAACACCGGCAGCAGCGGCAGGGTGACCACGACGACCAGCGCGCTGACCCAGTCGACCCAGAACAGCGCGAGCACGGCGAGCGCGGGCACGACCGCCGCGGCGACCAGCGTCGGCAGGAACCGGGCCGCGTACGGCTCGACGGATGCCGCCCCCTGCGCCGCCAGTGTGGCGCCCCGGTCGGGGTCGGGCCGTCGCTCGGCCGGGAGGTGCAGCCAGCGGATGACGAGCGCCTCCCGTACCGCCGAGCTCACCTCGACGCCCGCCGCGGCGGCGGCACGCTCACCGGCCCAGCCGAGCCCGGCCCGGGAGGCGAAGAGGACGGCCAGGGCGATGGCGGGCCCGGTGCGGTCGTCATCCGACACCACCGCGACGACCAGCGCGGTGAGGGCGAACGCGAGCCCGATGGTGGCGACGCCCTGGGCCACCCCCACCGCGGCGAGCAGCGCCACCGGGCGGCGGGCCTCGGGCACGGCCCGCAGCAGGCGCGGGTCGAACGGCCTCACGGCACCGACACCGGCGCCGGGAGGTGCTGGGTGCCGAGACGCCGGCGGAACACCCAGTACGTCCAGCCCACGTAGAGCAGCATCACCGGCACGAACACCGCTGCGGCCCAGGTCATGATGGTCAGCGTGAGCGGGCTGCTGGCCGCGGCGTCGATGCTCAGCGAGCGCCCGCCGGCGAGGGTGCTGGGCAGGACGTTCGGATGGAGCGCGACGAAGTACGTGGCGACCGCGCCGGCGATGGCCACGGCGGTGCCGGCGAACGCCCAGCCCTCGCGGCCCCTGGTGTTCGCGGCGACGCCGCCGACCAGAGCCACCGCGGCGACGCCGGAGAGCACCCATGTCGTGGCGGTGCCCCGGGTGAGCCCCAGCCAGGCCAGCAGCGCGACGGCCAGCCCGGCGGCGGCGATGCCGAGCCGGGTGGCGAGCGCACGGGCGTCGGCCCGGATCGGGCCGGTCGTCTTCAGCGCGAGGAACACCGCGCCGTGGGTGAGGCTGAGCGCCAGCACGGTGAAGCCCCCGAGGACGCTCGGCAGGTTGAGCAGGGTGTCCAGGCTGCCGGTGTACTCGTAGTCGCGGTCGATGGGCAGGCCGCGAACGACGTTGGTGAGCGCCACCCCGACGAGGAACGGCGCGACCAGCGAGCCGCCGACGATGGCGGCGTCCCAGCGGGCTCGCCACGCCGCGTCACTGCGCTTGTGCCGGAACTCCAGCCCCACGTTGCGCACGATGAGTGCGAGCAGCAGGAGTAGTAGCGGCAGGTACAGCGCCGAGAACATCGTGGCGTACCACTCCGGGAACGCGGCGAACATCGCACCACCGGCGGTGAGCAGCCAGACCTCGTTGCCGTCCCAGTGCGGGCCGATGGTGGTGAGCATCAGCCGGCGTCGCCGCTCGCCGTCGCCTCCGTCGTCGCCGCTCCTGTCCTCGGCGCTGGCGCTCTCGACGTCGCTGCCGTCGCGAACCACGCTGTGGCCGTGAGTTTTTCGGCCGAGCACGGGCAGCAGCGCGCCGACGCCGAAGTCGAAGCCCTCGAGCACGAGATACCCGGCCCAGAGCAGCCCGACCAGGCCGAACCAGAGAAGCGGGAGGTCCATCGCGGTGTCCCTTTCGATGTGGTGCGGGTGCGGGTGCGGGTGCGGGTGCGGGTGCGGGTGCGGTTCTCGGCCGGGCGAGGTGCGTAGCGCGGGTCAGTAGGCCACCTGGAGTGGCGCGTCGGCGTCATCCGCCACGGCCGGGCGTTCACGCGGGTCCTCGCTATATAAAATCCTGTACAGATTAAAGTGGCGTATCCGTGTGAAAAATACCACCCTTTTTTTATAACCCATTCTATTATATCCACAGCAAGTTCACTATATTTTTCATTTTTATTAAAACCATCATAAATTAAATTTTTAAAATCATTCATAACTTCATCTGTAAATTCTCTAGGTAAACATTCCCTTAAAAAAATTGTTCTAAATAAATCTTTTTCTTCTTTTGC
>JBOFBK010000467.1:0-4510 GCA_051645525.1 Dermatophilaceae bacterium
GGTCGCCGAGCCTGCGCCACCGGGTCGGGTACGTCACCCAGGACCCAAGCGTGTACGCCGACCTGACGGTCCGAGAGAACTTCTCCTACTTCGCGCGTGTGCTCGGCGCACCGACGTCGGATGTCGACCGAGTGGTCGAGCAGGTCGGTCTCGGCGACCATGTCGGCGCCCGGGTCGGCCGGCTCTCGGGCGGGCAGGAGAGCCGGGTCTCGCTCGGCGCCGCGCTGCTCGGCAGCCCCGAGGTGCTCGTGCTCGACGAGCCGACCGTCGGCCTGGACCCGGTGTTGCGCCGCGACCTCTGGGGGGTCTTCCACGACCTCGCCGACGCGGGCACGACGCTCCTCGTGTCGAGCCATGTCATGGACGAGGCGCAGCGGTGCGACCGGCTGCTGCTCATGCGCGAGGGCGGCATCCTCGCCGACGATGCTCCCTACGCCCTGCTCGTTCGCACCGGCGCGGTCGACGTCGAGGCCGCCTTCCTCGCCCTCGTCGACGCCGCCGGGACGGAGATGGCCCGGTGAGCGCGCGGGTGACCCTCGCGACCGCCGCCCGGGTGCTGCGACAGTTGCGGCACGACCGACGCACCGTCGCCCTGATGCTCTTCGTGCCCTGCTTGCTCGTGACGCTGCTGTGGTGGGTCTTCCTCGACCGGGAGGCCGCGTTCGAGGGCGTCGGGGGCCCGCTCGTCGGCATCTTCCCGTTCACCGTGATGTTCCTCGTCACCAGCGTCGCGACCCTGCGCGAGCGCACGTCCGGGACCCTCGAGCGGCTGCTCACCCTTCCCGTCGGCCGGGGCGACCTCATCGCCGGGTACGCCCTGGGGTTCGGCGGCGTCGCGGTGGTCCAGGCCACGCTGGTCAGCGCCCTCGTCGTCGGTCCCCTCGGCCTCGATGTCGCCGGCCCGGCGGAGCTGCTCGTCGTCGTGGCGGTGCTCGACGCGCTGCTCGGCGTGGCGTTGGGTCTCGGGGTCAGCGCGTTCGCGGCCACCGAGTTCCAGGCGGTGCAGTTCATGCCCGCAGCTGTGCTCCCGCAGCTGCTGCTCTGTGGCCTCCTGGTCCCGCGCGACCAGATGCCAGGGGCGCTCGAGGCCGTCTCGGGCGCGCTCCCGCTGTCCTATGCCGTCGACGCGATGCGCGAGGTCGTGGCCGCGCCCGAGCCCACTGTCGCGACGGAGCTGGCGATCGTCGGCGGATTCGTCGTCGCCGCGCTCGCGGTCGGTGCGACGACATTGCGCCGCCGCACCCCGTAGGAAGCTCGCGAGCGGTGACCCGGACGCCCGGATGACGGGCGCCCTGGGCGAGGTGAGGCACCGGTTCGCAGACCCGCAGGCCCCGCTCCAGATGGGCGCGTGCGACCCATGCGCCCAGGCGTCAGATCCGGCGCAACACGGCGGTCACCTTGCCGAGGACCGTCGCGTGGTCCCCGTCGATCGGCTCGAAGGCCGGGTTGTGGGGGAGTAGCCAGACCTTGCCGTCAGCGCGCTTGAACGTCTTGACCGTGGCCTCGTTGTCGAGCATCGCCGCGATGATGTCGCCGTTGTCGGCGGTGGGCTGCTGACGAACCACCACCCAGTCGCCGTCGCAGATGGCGGCGTCGACCATGGAGTCACCGACCACCTTGAGGAGGAAGAGCGACCCCTCGCCGACCAGCTGCTTGGGTAGTGGGAAGACATCGTCGACGACCTCCTCCGCGGTGATGGGAACGCCTGCGGCGATCTGGCCGAGAACCGGGACGTAGGACGCCTCGGGGCGGGCGTCGCCGCTACCGGTCGGATCGAGATGATCGGTGCTGTCGGGTCGAGCGCCACCGGTCTGGGCCGCCCCGCGATAACCCGGAGCCGACGTGGGCGTGTCGGGGGAGACGACCTCGATCGCACGCGGCCGCATCGGGTCGCGGCGGAGATAGCCCTTCCGTTCGAGCGCTGACAGCTGGTGAGCCACCGAGCTGGGCGAGGTCAACCCCACGGCGTCGCCGATCTCGCGCATGCTCGGTGGGTATCCGCGCCGGTCGATGGCGTTGCGGATGACCTCGAGCACCTTCCGCTGACGGTGAGTGAGCTGGCCACCGTCGCCCCGGTCAGGCATCGGGTGGATATCGGCGTTCCTCGGACGTGCCATGTCGACCCCTTCAGTGCCGGCCGCGGCCCAGAACCGGGTGGTGCGGCATCGGTGCAGCTCAGCAGCCCTGTCGGTACAACAGGTCATGCTGTCTGCCGTGCGTTCAGTGTAGGTGAGTCGTACAGGGATATCAAACATTTCTTCGATCTTTGGCTTGTTCGTGTCGCCTGCTCGTGCTACAACTCGTACAGACGTTCCATCGAACAGCGGTTCGAACCACGATCCACTCGACAGGCGGAGAAGATCATGAGTGCGCTCATCTGGGAGCCTGCGGCACCGTCGGTGCCGGGTGAAGAGCCCGATCGCGTGCGGCGGCTCATCGTGGTGCCGCACGAGGCGCCGCAGGTAGCTGCACCGGGACGGTTGTGCCTCACCCGGCGCGGCCGGCTCGTCGTCGTCGCGGCTCTGCTGGCACTCGTTGCGGTGGTGTGCTGGTTGGCGGTCGGGCGGGCCGCCGGCTCCCCGCCGGCCCCTCGCACCGTCACGGTCTCGACCGGACAGACGCTCTCCGAGATCGCGTCGATCCAGCTGCCGCATGTTCCGGTGGACAACGGCATCGCCGCCATCCGGCTCGCCAACCGCCTGGCCAGTGCCCAGGTCCACGCTGGACAACGTCTGGTGATCCCCACGCCGTAGGGGTCGACGACGATCGTCCGCCCGTGCTCCGACCGCCCTCGACCCGCGGCCGGATCCGCGCCCGAGTCATCGACCCTGCTCGGACGTGGCCGGGCGTCGCCATCCTGGGATGGCGACGCCCGTTGTCGTCGGCGAGATCTGTCGCGCGTGATCAGGTCCAGGTCATCTCGAGGACCAGCGGGCGCTCCACGAACGCAGCGAGCCGAGCCGCAGCTTCCTCGACAGCGCCGACGTCCTCGGCAGCGAGCGGCAGGTCGGGTCGGACGACGACCCGCATCTCGGTCGGCCGGACGGACCGCTTCCACACGCCGACGTCCTGACGATCGACGATGACGATGCCGCCACCGGCCTCCGAGAGCAGCCTAGCCCGGGCGGCAGCTGGCTCGCGCCGCGGGAAACCGGTGGTCCGATAACTGAGGGCCACCTCGTCGAAGGTGGGCAGAAGGTACGCGCGATCCTGACGGGTCGTCCGAGAAAGCACCTGGGGGTCGAACCACTGGGTATCACCGTCCAGGCGCACGGTGTCGAGCTGGCCGGCGAGGTCGGAGAGCGCCGCCCGGACACCGGTGAGTGTCAAGGCGCACCACCGGGCGATGTCGCGATCAGCGGTGGGCCCGTGCCCGGCCACGAAACGGCGCACGAGCTCACGACCGAGGTCGGCCGGGTCGGCGTCATCGAACGGGCCGGCGGGAACCACCTCGTCGACCAGCGCGTAGGTGTGCTCAGACCCTCGTGGCGGCCCTGAGCAGATCATCGCGTCGAGCTCGGCGGCCATGATCAGGTGGGCCAGGTGCTCGACCGAGGTGGGTAGGCCGGCATCGGCGAACGCCCCCCGCAGCTCGCGGCGGGTTCGAGGCCGGCGCCCGCCGAGCTCGGCCCGGAGAACGTCGACCGCGCGGCCGAGAAGGTCGTCGTCGATGCCGAGCTGCCGCCGCCTCCCGGCCATCGAGGCATGCACCCGCGGAGCCGTCGCGCGCTGCATCCAGCGGAGGTCCTCGCGCGCCACCAGGTGCCAGGTCGGGCGAAGGATGTGGGTGCGGACCCAGCCGCCGGTGGACTGCTCGGCGAGCAGACCGGCGTAGGTCGCCGGTCGCTGCATCCGCAAGGCCAGCGACCATGCGGCGAGCGGTGCGTCCTGCGACTGCACGGCCCCCAACAGGCGGACCACGTCCGCTCCGGTGCGCAGCCCGGGCCCCGAGACTCGCTGGGTGGCCAGCCGTCGCCGGATGACGCCGTCGCGAGACCGAGCCATGAACCGATCCTGTCACCGACCACCGACCACCGACCACCGACCACCGACCACCGACCACCGACCACCGACCACCGACCACCGACCACCGACCACCGACCACCGACCACTCGCCGCCACCGACCGGGCCGAACGGACGACACGGCCTCGCCCGACCCGGCAGTCGTGCCAGCCCACACGGCCACGCGCAGGCCGAACCGGAGACAAGGAACTGGCAGATCGTTGAAGGTTTGTCTATGCGATCCCGGCGACGTGGCACCTACCGCACCAGCCATCACCCGGTCGTCCACGGCGACGGTGGCGGCCGATGGCAGTGGCAGTGCGGCTGCGGAGCCCGGGGTGCGTCGACCTCCGGAGGCTGGCACAGCGCGGTCACGGCCGCCCTGGTTCACCAGAGCCAGGTTCCGGGGGAGTAGCGCTCGACCCGGGGGCGACAGAGGGCGCCCGGGCCGAGCGTCATCCAGGCGGCCGAAGCCCGCCCGACGGGGTCGGGGGTCGCCGGACGAGC
>JBOFBK010000468.1:0-2142 GCA_051645525.1 Dermatophilaceae bacterium
TGGCCCAGCACCGCGAGCATCGCCGGCAGCAGCGTCGTGGCGGCGAAGACGGTGAACAGGACGACGATCGCGACGCCGATCCCGACTCCGTCGAGGAAGTCGAGCCCGACGAGGAGCAGGCCGAGCAGCGAGATGACCACGGTGATCCCGGCGAAGATCACCGCTCGTCCGGAGGAGTCGACCGCCTCGACGACCGCGTCGGCGACGGCGCTGCCGGCGCGCAGCGACCGTCGGAACCGGCTGACGAGGAACAGGGCGTAGTCGATGCCCACGCCGAGTCCGAGAAGGACGCCGATCGTCGGCACTGCCGTGGGGAGATCGAGCGCGTTGCTCAGCAGTCCGACGATGGCCACGCTGGATCCCAGCGCGCCGGCGGCGGAGAGCAGCGGCATGGACATGGCCACCAGCGAGCCGAACGAGACGAAGAGCACCACCGCGGCGAAGGCCACACCGACGAGCTCGAGGATGCCCAGCGCGGGAGCGGACAGGCGCGCGGCACCCTGGCCCGAGATGCCGACGTCGAGACCGTCGACCTCGTCGGCATCCTCGACCAGCTCGACGACCTCCTCGACGTTGTCGATATCCAGCTGGTCAGCGGCACGATCGAACTGCACTGTCGCATAGGCGGTTCGACCGTCGGGCGACACCTGACCGGCGGTCTGGCGGCCGCCGTCGAGGGGAGAGGTCACCGACGACACCGAGTCGACCCGGGACAGCGAGGCGAGCAGCCCGTCGATCGTCTCGCGCGCGTCCTCGTCGGTGGCCGAGCCGCTGTCAACCCGCCAGACCACCAGGTCGGCGTCGCCCGAGGCGCTCGGGAACGACTCCTCGAGCACGTCGCTCGCGGACTGGGAGTCGGTACCCGGCGTCTTGAACACGTCCTTGTAGTCGGTTCCCACCTGGACGGACGCCACCTGTAGCCCGACCACGGCGGCGAACCATCCGGCGATGACCCACCATCGCCACCGGACTACTCCTGCTGCCAGCGTCTTCACGACTCTCTCCTGACCGATCGATTGATAAGCAACGGTTGTCGACCTTAGCGATCGATCGGTAGATTGTCGAGGGTGTCCAGAGCATCGAGCGAGACCCGCGAGCGCATCGTCCACGAGGCAGCGCAGCTGTTCGCTGCGAAGGGGTACGCCGCGACGTCGATCCGGGAGATCGGCAGCGCGGTCGGTGTCTCCAGTGCTGCTCTCTACCACCACTTCCCGACCAAGCAGGCCATCGTCGGAGAGCTCGCGGCCACGGCGGCATCGCTGCTCACGACGATGGCCGAGCGCACGACTGCTCTCCCGGCCGGGGAACGCGCGGATGCCGTGCTGACCGGGTTCCTCGACACCTTCGCCGACCACGGGCGCACCTTCCTCCCGCTCCTCAGCGACCCGAGCTGCGTGCAGGTACCGGAGGTCGCCCGTTCCTTGTTCGGTGCGCGAGCCCGGGTACTCGAGGTGCTCGCGGGCACCATGACCGGGCCGGATCGTGCGCTCCGGGCAGCGATGGCCGTTTCGGCGCTGCGCGGAGCCCTCGAGGACGCGGCCTCTCGCGCCGGTGTCCTGGGCCCGGGCATTGTCACCGACAGGTCGTCGACCAGTGCCGACGACCCCTCGGCGGAGTTCACCCGCCTGGTCCAGGCCGATCGTGACGTCATCGTGCGGGCGGCCGGCGCCATCGTCGGGGCCTCAGGCGGCGGCCCGGAGAAGAACCCGCGCCGGGTGTGAAACGCCGACCGCCGCCCGGCGAGCCGGGCGGCGGTCGTGGTAGTACGCCGCGATCGGGCGCGGTGGCGTCAGCCGAGGACGGTGATGTTCGCCGCCTGCGGGCCCTTGGGGCCCTGCGTCGTCTCGTACTCGACCTTGGCGTTCTCGTCGAGCGAGCGGTAGCCGCCGGAGTTGATCGCCGAGTAGTGGGCGAACACGTCGGGGGTGCCGTCGTCGGGGGCGATGAAGCCAAAGCCCTTCTCGGCGTTGAACCACTTCACGGTGCCAGTGGGCATGCGATGTTCCTTCTGGATGAGGTGCACCTCCCGCGAGTCGGGAGGGGGTGTTGGTGATGCCTGGTGCGTACCTCTGCGTCAGGAAGATGCTCGGCCCCGGCGGGGCGGTCTGCAGTCACTGCGACAACGGAAAGCTCAACAACGCC
>JBOFBK010000469.1:0-5260 GCA_051645525.1 Dermatophilaceae bacterium
GGTGAGCTCGCCGCGGCCGGGGCCACGAGCATCAGCGGGATGCCGCTGCACCTGCGGCCCGGCGCGCGCGAGTGGTTCCTCGCCTGGCTGGCACGGGAGCACCCGCATCTGGTCGAGCCGTACGCCGCGCTCTACCGGCGTGGCTCCTCCGTGTCGCGCAGCTACGCCGACGACCTCGACGCCAGGCTCGGCGCGGTGGAGCGCGACGTGCGAGCCGATCAGGTCCGGGTGAGCGCCTCGACGTAGCGGTCGAGCAGCACCGGGGAGGTGAGCGGACCGGTAGCGGGCTGACCGTCGTCGAGAGTCACGCCGACCACGGGAACGTCGAGGGAGCCGAGCACGGCGGCGCTGCCGGTCTGCTGCCACGGCCGGGTACCGAGGGCGAGGATGAGGTCGGCGTCGATGGTCGGGTAGAGCTCTGCCGAGATCGACCGCACGCCCGGAAACGCTGCCTCCGCCTTCGGGCTGCCGGCGAGGGTGAACCCGAGCTGCGGGATCACCTCGGCTAACGCGAAGTCGGCGTCGAAGAGGTAGTTGTCGGTACCGCCGCGGTACTCGGGGTAGATCACGGCGACCCGCGGGGTCCGGTCCACGACAGCCGCGAGCTCGGTGCGCGCCGCGGCGACCCGCTTCTCATAGCCGTCGATCACCTCGCGCGCGCGATCTTCCCGGCCGGTGGCGGCGCCCAGAGCGGTGAGGGCCTTCTGCCACGAGCCCGGCGCCGTGGTGTCGAACACCGCGGTCGGGGCGATGCGTCCGAGGTCCTCGGCGATCTCGTCGTCGGCGCCGTGCACGACGACGTCGGGACGTGAGGCGGCGACCGCCTCGCGGTTGGTCTCGGCGCCGCCGACGAATCGTGGCTCGCCCAGCCGGGCCCTCTCGATGTAGTACCCGGCCCACGGGTCGGCCGCTGTCGCGTCGACCCGCGTCGAACCGGCGCCGACCGGTGTCATGCCGAGGGCGACCACCAGCTCGGTCACCTCGTCCGACGTGGTGACCACCCGCTCCGGGACGTCATTCAAGTCGAGGGTGCCGGTGTCGTGCGTCAGGCTCGTCGCGCGAGTCGGCGCCTCGCCGTCGGTGGTGGCGGCTGGGGCGGCGCCGCCGACGAGCAGGGGGAGGAGGGCGACAACGGCGACAGCTCGGCGCATGCAGGTGAGGGTACCCTTACCGAAGACGACTCCGGCTGGCGGGTCGGCCACTGTCGGTCGCGGTCCTCCGCGGTCGGCCGCTCGTCGGTCTTCCCGAGGTTCCGGGGGTCAGCCGCCGTCCGTCTCCGCGAGATTTCCGGGGCTCAGCCGCCGTCCGTCTCGCGAGATTTCCGGGGCTCAGCCGCCGTCCGTCTCCTCACGGTTCCGGAGGCGCTCGATGTGCTCCGACGCCTCGGCCTTGGTGAGGTCGGCGTCGATCTCCTCGCCCGCCCGACGGGCCAGGCTGTCGAGGTAGCTCTTCTGCGGGCCGGTGGCCGGCTCGTCGCCGGTCACCCAGCTCTCCGGGTCACGTTCCGCACCGTGCTCGGCGCTCGCGCTCCCCAGGGTCTCGCGCTGTGGGTCCTGGTTCGTGTCGCTCATGGGTGACGCCCTACCCAGGCCGGTGGCGCGCCATCCGGCCCGAGGACGACGCTCCCTGCCCAGCCCAGGCCTCGAACGGCCGCCGGTCGGCACCGTCGCCACCGAGCGGTCTGCGAGGTGACGGCGACGGGTCTCGAGGGGACGATCGGCGGAGGCGCACGCGCACCCGTCGGCGCCACGGTTTACGGTGGTCGGCTCAGGGGCGTAGCCGGCCCCGATCACGGATGCCGAGGAGGTGAGGCCGGTGGCGCGGGTACTCGCCGTCGACCACCTCGCCGACCTCACCAACAGCCAGCTCGGCGCCCTTTGCGGCACCGTCACGGTCGCACGCGGGCTCGCCTATGTGCGGCAGGGCCGAGTGCTCGATGTCGACCTCGCGGCCGACGGCGCGGTCGCCACCGGCTACGTCGGGGGCAGCAACGGCCAGACCTACACCACCCGAGTGGCGCTGGTCCCCGCGCCGGGTGCACCTCGGGGCTCGTCGCGCACACCGATGCGCCGGTGGAGCGCCGGGTGCAGCTGCCCGGTCGGGGCCGACTGCAAGCACGCCGTGGCCGTGGTGGCGGCCATTCGCGAGAGTGCACCGCCTCGTGCTCGCCCCGGCGAGAACGGAGCTCGCCCCGGCCGGCAGCGGCCGTCCTGGGAGTGGGCGCTGGGCGGTCTGCTCGACGACAGCTCCGCCGACACCGGCGACACCGCCGTGGGCCTGCTCGTCGCGGCGGCGCGGCCGGGCCCGAGCCGCACCGGTCACGGCGGTGCGGTCCGTGCCCAGCTCACGGTGCGCCCCGTCATCCCCGGCGCCCGGTCGGCCTGGATCCGCACCGGGGTGTCCTGGGAGACCTTCGCCGGCGGGTACTACGGGCTGGGGCAGCAGGTGTTCCCCGAGGAGCAGCGCGACGCCCTCACCTCGATCGCCGACGCCCATCGCCGGTCGGTGCGTGCCTTCGGCTACGGCCGCATGCCCGACGCGATCCTGCTCGACCAGCTCGGCCCACGCTGGGTCGGTCTGCTCCGCGACGCCGACCGCGCCGGCGTACGACTGCTCACCGACCTCGACGGGTCGGGGTCGGTGGCCTTCGCGTCCGAGCCGGCCGACCTCGTCGCCGAGGTCGAGCGCACCGCCGACGGAGCGGCCCTGCGGCTCCGGCTCGACCTGCCGAGCGCCGACGACGCCGAGACCCATCTGGTCGGCGCGCCGGCCACCGGCTTCTGGCTGCGTGACGGCGACACCCTGGTGCTAGGCGCCCTCGCCGAGCCGCTCGACGCGTCGCGGCAACGGCTGCTCGACCTCGGCGTCGTCGAGGTGCCCGAGCGCGACTGGGCCCGGTTCACCGTCACCCACCTGCCCGGGTTGCGGCGACGCGCGCGCGTACGGTCCCTGTCGCCCGACCTCGAGCTGCCGGATGCCGTCCCGCCGCGGCTGGCGCTGCGGGCGACGTTCGAGCCTGGTCACCGGGTCCACCTGCACTGGGCCTACCGGTACGGCACCGCCGAGAACGCCGTGCTCGTGCCGATGGGGTCGGGCGAGCCCGACCCCATGCGCGACCGGGCGGCCGAGCACGACCTGGTCGAGCGGCTGCGCGAGGTGCCGGAGGCCGCGGCGATGCGGCAGCTCTGGCACGGGGTCGCCCGCGAGGAGCGGCTGGTGCCCGAGCTGCGGCTGCACGGTTTCGCCACCGTGTCGTTCGCCGAGCTGCTGCCGGTGCTCGACGAGCAGCCCGACGTCGAGGTCGCCGTGGTGGGTGAGCCGGCCGAGTACAGCGAGGCGTCGGAGGCGCCGCTGATCTCGGTCTCGGCGACCGATGCCTCACCCGGTACGGGTGGCGCGTCATCCGGCACGGGCGGTACGTCATCCGAGACGGGGGCCGACGGGGTCGACTGGTTCGACCTCGGCATCGAGGTCACCGTCGCGGGCGAGCACGTGCCGCTCGCCCCGCTGATCGAGGGCATCGCCCGGCAGCACGAGCACCTGATCCTCGACAGCGGTACCTGGTTCGCCCTCGACCGGCCCGAGCTCGAGGCGCTGCGGCGGCTGGTCGAGGAGGCCCGCTCGCTCCAGGACCGCCCGAGCGACCCGTTGCGCATCTCGGCGGTCAACGTCGGGCTCTGGGAGGAGCTCGCCTCGCTCGGGGTCGTGGAGGAGCAGAGCGCGCGATGGTCACGCACCGTCGGGGCGCTGCTGGATGACGGCGCCCTCGCCCCGGCCGAGGTGCCGCACGGGCTGGCCGCCACGCTGCGGCCGTACCAGGTCGACGGGTTCCGGTGGCTGTCGCTGCTCTGGGACAGCGGGCTCGGCGGGATGCTCGCCGACGACATGGGGTTGGGGAAGACCCTGCAGATGCTGGCGATGGTGCTGCGAGCCAAGGAGCGCGGCGAGCTCACCGACCCGGTGCTCGTCGTGGCACCGACGTCGGTGCTGTCGACCTGGGCCGGCGAGGCCGAGCGGTTCGCGCCCGACCTGCGCACCGTCGTCGTCGACCGCACGCGCGGCAAGGCAGGGGTGGGGATGGGCGAGACCGTCGATGGTGCCGACCTCGTCATCACCTCGTACGCGGTGGCCCGCATCGACGCCGAGGTGTGGCGCTCGCGATCGTGGGGTGCGGTGGTGCTCGACGAGGCGCAGTTCGTCAAGAACCACCAGGCCAAGACATACCAGGCGGTGCGGCGGCTCTCTGCCAGAGCCAAGTTCGCCATCACCGGCACACCGCTGGAGAACTCGCTGATGGACCTCTGGTCGCTGCTGTCGATCGTCGCGCCCGGGTTGTGGCCGCGCCCGGCGGTGTTCCGGGAGCAGTGGGCGAACCCGGTCGAGCGCGAGGGTGACCGGGAGCGGCTGGCGACCCTGCGCCGTCGCATCCGGCCGTTGATGCTGCGCCGCACCAAGGAGGCGGTGGCCACCGAGCTGCCGCCGAAACAGGAGCAGGTACTCACCGTCGACCTCCACCCGCGGCACCGGTCGGTCTACGACCGGCACCTGCAGCGCGAACGGCAGCGGCTGCTCGGGCTGATCGACGACCTCGACGGCAACCGCATCGCCATCCTGCGCGCGCTCACCGTGCTGCGGCAGCTCTCGCTCGACCCGTCACTGGTGGATGCCGGCTACGCGGGCCTGGCATCGTCCGCGAAGGTCGACACGCTCGTCGAGCAGGTCGGCGAGCTGGCCCAGGAAGGCCACCGGGCACTGGTGTTCAGCCAGTTCACCGGCTTCCTCGGCCTGGTGCGGGCACGGCTGGAGGCCGAGGGCATCGGGTTCGAGTACCTCGACGGGCGCACCCGCAAGCGGGCCGAGCGCATCGCGTCCTTCCGCGAGGGCGACGCGCCAGTGTTCCTCATCTCGCTCAAGGCCGGCGGTTTCGGGCTCACCCTCACCGAGGCCGACTACGTGTTCGTGCTCGACCCGTGGTGGAACCCGGCAGCCGAGGCGCAGGCCGTCGACCGCACCCACCGGATCGGGCAGACCAAGCCGGTCAACGTCTACCGCCTGGTGTCGCGCGACACCATCGAGGAGAAGGTGGTGGCGCTGCAAGAGCGCAAGCGCGACCTCTTCGCGAAGGTCGTGGATGACGGTGGCGCCCTCTCCGGCGCCCTCACCGCCGACGACCTGCGCGAGCTGCTCCGCACCTGAGTCTCGGACAGGACGCCCTCAGGCCGGCGGGACGGTGTCCAGCTCCATGAACCGCGCCATAAAC
>JBOFBK010000470.1:0-8322 GCA_051645525.1 Dermatophilaceae bacterium
GCCGGAGGCCGACATCGCCTGCTCGGCGACGCGGGCCGCGGTGGGCGGCGGCGCACCATCGGCGAGGTCGACGTCGTCGGTGCGGTCGATGTCATCCGACGTGGTGACCGGAGAAGCACTCCACGCCGCCGCCGGATCCGTCGACGACGTCTCCGCGTCGTGTGGCGTCCCACCTGCGGCGCCACCAGTGGGGTCCTCGGCAACATCAAGGTCGCCGACCTCGGCGTCTCCGGCACTGTCGGTCATGTCATCGGCGTCAGGCACCTCATCGGTCTCGGCAACAGCCGTGACATCGACGTCGGCCACCTCGCCGGCACCGGCCGGCCCGCCGACGCCCGGGTCGGCCGCGTCTCCGTCGTCCGGACCGGCCGGGTCGTGGATGTCGGCCGGACCGGCCGTCGCCGGAAACGCACCGGTCGGGGAGGTGATGACTCCGGGAACGGACGACGCCGGCTCCTCCACCACGTCATCGGCGACACCACGGTCATCGGCCTCGTCGGCGAGGTCAGCCGACTCGATGTCGTCGTGGGTGTCCGTCGGGTCGTCCATCGGCGAGTCGACCAGGTCGTCGGTGCCGGCGGTCGCGTCGACACCACCCGAGCCGCCCGGTTCGCCTTCTGTCTCGACGTCGACGTCATCCGCGGTACCGGCGATGTCGTGGGGACCGCCGGCCTCGTCGAGATCACCGGTGGCGCCGCTGACGGTGCCGTCGAGCTCCACGGCGTCGTCGGGCTCAAGGGAGTCGTCGGGCCCCACGGAGTCCCTGAGTTCCACGGCGTCGTCGAGCTCCACGGCGTCGTCCGGCCCCAGGGTGTCGTCGCGCTCCAGAGGGCGACCGGGCACAACTGCGTCGTCGGTGCTCACCTGGGCCAGCTCGCCGGTCGCGACAACGCCCGGGACACTCGCGGCGTCTGCCACACCGGCAGAGTCAGGCTCACCAGCAGCGTCGTCCAGAGCCTCAGCGTCGTCTCCGGTCGCGGAGTCGACCGGGACCTCGGTGGCCGAGTCGAGGGGTACGGACGAACCCAGGCCGTCATCGGCATCACCGACCGGCTCGGCCGGCACGTCGACACCGCCGTCCCAGCCCGTGGCGGAATCGGCGGATGACGCGGCATCCGAGACGGTGTCGGCCCGCTCGCCGAGCGGCCCATCAGCCACCACGTCGCCGGCGGCAGCCGGCTCGTCGACCGACTCTGGTTCGGGCACGGCAGCGCTGTCGCTCTCGGCACCGCCGCTTTCGGCGGCGTTCTCGGCACTATCGCCCTCGGCGCGGACGGCACCCGGATAGTGCCCGCCAGACTCGCTCTCGACCTCGCGCGCCGACACCGACGCCGGCTCGTCTGTCGACTCGTCCTCGGAGACGAGCACCACCTGGTCGCTGGTCACGGTGTCGTGCGGGCCGCCCCACTCACCGGGAGGCGACTCGACGTCCTCGGACAGCTCGACGCGCTCGCTCTCGGACAGACCGGTGCCGGGCACCTCCACGGGCTCATCCTCCGCGGGGAGGGGCGACGCGTCGGTCGGGCCCTGCACTGCGACGGGCGACGCGTCGGCCGGGTCCCGGGCTGGGACGGGCGAGGCGTCGGTCTGGAGCCGGTCTGCGGCATCTGCCGGCGCACGTTCCGCTGCGGACGCCTGGTCGGCGGCATCCGCCGACGCCAGTTGCGCCTCGGGCGTCCGTTCTGCCGGGTCGGCGAGCGCCACATCGGCTGTCGCTGTCTCGACGGGCGCCACGTCCGCTGCCGTCTCATCGTCGGTCTCGGTCGGTGACGACCGGTCGGGCAGACCGGCGTCGTCGCGCCAGTCGGTGGCTGCCGCGATGCGCTGGCTGCGCTGCTCGTCGGGGCCGTCGGCCACCGGGGTCGACCACGGCGACCAGCCGCCCGCCGCCGGCTGCGGCGGTACTCGAGTGTCGACGACGCCGTGCTCTGGACCGGGCTCGGCCTGCGAATCGGACGTCATCGCGCCCGTCCCCGGCGTGTCTGCACCTGCCTCAGCGGGCGCCGCCTCGCTGCTGCCAGCCATCACCTGACTCCGGCCAGGCGCCGGGTCGTCCTCGGCCAGGACCGCACCAGCCTCGGCCGGCACCGCGTCGTCCTCGGCCAGGACCGCACCAGCCTCGGCCGGCACCGCGTCGTCCTCGGCCGGCACCTCATGTCCTTCCGGCTCGGACACCAGGCCCGCCTTCTTCTCGGGTTCGGTCATCGACATCGGTTCCTCCTCGAACTCGACTGCCGGCTCGGACGAGTGATCCGGCTCCTGTGACTCGGTCGCCGTCTCCGCGCCGGTCGCCGACAGCGTGGGCTCTTCCGGCATCCGGTCGTCGAACTGCTCTTCGGCCGCAGATCCGGCCGGGGTATCGGCTGCGACCGCCCGTGCATCGCCGGGCTCCTCCGCTCGAGCGTCGGCGATGTCGGGCCGCCACCACAGCGACGCGGGCGCGGCATCCACCGGGGCAGCGGGCGCGGCATCCACCGGGGCAGCGGGCGCGGCATCCACCGGGGCAGCGGGCGCGGCATCCACCGGGGCGGCGGGCGCGGCATCCACCGGGGCGGCATCGGTGGGGACGGCAGGCGAACCGGCCGGCGCCATCGCGGCACTCGTCGTGGTCGGCCGAGGAATGGACCGGCCCAACCGCTCGACGTGCTCGCTCATGTCGACCGGGCCCGCAGGCACCGGGCTGGCGCCCGAGCCGCGCATCTGCCGCACGAGCAGCCAGACGGCGAGGAGGAGGATGAGGAGCCCGCCTCCGATCAGGAGGTAGGGCAGGGACGAGCTCATGGCGTGAATCCTCGGGTCGGCGGAGCCCTGCGCGGGCGAGGACGCCGCACAACCTACCGTCACTCTCCGTCGAGTTCGCGGGAGGAGGCACCACTCATCGTCGACCCGCCGCGAATCGTCGCCGACCCGCTCCGAACGGCCCACTCGGCCGGCGACCCACAGCTCGCGGCGCGCCGTCATCCCGCCGAAATGCCCTGGTCGGGCGGCAGAGCCAGGCCGAGCCGGGCGACGGACCTCTCCCGCATCTCGACCTTGCGCACCTTGCCGGTGACCGTCATCGGGAACTCGTCGACGATCACGACATACCTCGGCACCTTGAAGTGCGCCAGCCGGCCGGCGGCGAACTCGCGCACCCGCTCGGCGGTCAACGGCTCGGCACCCTCCGTCATCCGCACCCACGCGCACAGCTCCTCGCCGTACCGCTCGTCGGGCACGCCGACCACCTGCACGTCGAGCACGTCGGGATGGGTGTGCAGGAACTCCTCGACCTCCCGCGGGTAGACGTTCTCGCCACCGCGGATGACCATGTCCTTGATCCGGCCGGTGATCTGCACGTAGCCGTCGTCGTCCATCACCGCAAGGTCGCCGGTGTGCATCCACCCGTCGCGCAGCACCTCGGCCGTCTTCGCCGGCTCCTCCCAGTACCCGAGCATCACCGAGTACCCCCTGGTGCAGAACTCCCCTGGTGTGCCGCGCGGTACGACCTCGCCGGATGCCGGGTCCACCACCTTGATCTCGAGGTGCGGGTGCACCGCCCCCACGGTGCCGACCTTGCGCTCGAAGGAGTCGTCGGTGCGGGTCTGCGTCGACACCGGCGAGGTCTCCGTCATCCCGTAGCAGATCGTCATCTCGTCGATGCCGGCCTCGATCAGCGCGGTCATCGTGGATGCCGGGCACGGCGAGCCGGCCATGATGCCGGTGCGCACCGAATCAAGCTGGAATGCAGTGAAGTTCGGGAGCGACCATTCGGCGATGAACATCGTGGGCACGCCGTACAACGACGTGCAGCGTTCCTCGGCGACCGCGGCGAGCGTCGCTGCCGGGTCGAAGCCCGGCCCGGGATAGACCATGCACGCACCATGGGTGACTGCCGCCAGGTTGCCCATGACCATCCCGAAGCAGTGGTAGAGGGGTACGGGGATGCAGATGCGGTCGGCCTCGGTGTACCGGCACAGCTCACCGACGAGGTAGCCGTTGTTCAGGATGTTGTGGTGGGACAGCGTGGCGCCCTTGGGGAAACCCGTTGTCCCGGAGGTGTACTGGATGTTGATCGGATCCTGCGGGTCGAGAGCGGACTGCACCTCGGCCAGCTGCTCCGTCGGCACGTCGCCGGCCCGGTCGAGCAGGGCAACCCAGGACTCCTCACCGATGACGTACACGTGCTCGAGGGCGGGGCAGTCGGGCCGCACCTCCTCGACCATCGCCAGGTAGTCCGACGTCTTGAACGACCTGGCCGTGACGAGCGTGCGGATGCCGGCCTGGTTCAGCACGTAGGTCAGCTCGTGCGACCGGTACGCCGGATTGACGGTGACGAGGATGGCGCCGACCTTGGCCGTCGCCAGCTGGGTCAGCGTCCACTCCGTGCAGTTCGGCGCCCAGATGCCCACGCGGTCGCCGACGGCCACACCGCTCGCGAGCAGCGCGCGGGCCAGCCGGTCGACGGCGGCACCCAGCTCGGCGTACGTCATCCGCGCTCCGGAGCCGCGGTCGACCAGGGCCTCGCGATCGGGGAAGCGCCCGACCGTGGCGTCGAGGGCATCGCCGATCGTGGTGCCGAGCAGCGGTGGCGTCGAGGGTCCGACCGTGTGCGAGAGCGTGGGGTCGAGAGCGGCCGGCATCGGTGTCGTCCCTCCTGTTGGTTCGGTACGGCTCCCACCCAACTACGGCGCGGATGACGACGGCAAGAGCGTGAGAGCCGACGCCACCACGGGCTCGACGCCGCCGTACACAGCAGGGTCAAGAACAGGGAAGTGCAGGGTAAAGACTTCGTTCTGATCCGGGCTCGGCCGACGACAGACCGGTCGGGGGTCCCTAGCGTCACCGGGCATGACCCCGTTGCGCACCGTCGCCACCGGCCTGTTGACCGTGACCCTGCTGTCGACCGCCGCCGTCGCCGCGGTCTCCGCTCCGGCCGCGCCCCCTCGCGACGACGGGGTGTCCGTACTCCGTGTCACCACCACCGACCCGAACGCTGCGGCGGCTCGACTTTCGGCCGCCGGCTTCGACCTCGTCGAGGCACGCAAGGGCAAGGACCTGCTCGTCGTCGGTGACGCCGAGGTGAGCGCCGACCTCACCCGGCTCGGGTACGAGGTTCGCGTCGACCACCGGGCTCCGGCGACCCAACGGGTGCAGGCGGCCGCCGTGGGCCGAGACAGGTCCGCCGCGGCCTCCACCGCGACCGCGGACCCGACGTTCTACGGCGGGTACCGCACCGCCGACGCCTACGTGCAGCACCTGCGCGACGTGGCCGCGGCCAACCCGACGCTCGCGGTCACCGCCGACATCGGCGACTCCTGGCGCAAGACGCAGGGCCTGGCGACCGGCAACGACCTGGTCGCGATCTGCATCACCAAGCAGGTCGCCGGCGACTGCAACCGCACCGGCACCCCCACCAAGCCGCGACTGCTGGTGATCGGGACGGTGCATGCCCGCGAGCTGACACCGACCGAGGTCGCCACGCGGTTCGTCGACCACCTCGTCTCGACGTACGGCACCGACCCCGACGTGACCGCCGTCGTCGACTCCACCGAGGTGTGGGTGCTTCCCCTGGCCAACCCCGACGGCCGCCAGATCGCCGAGCTCGGCACCAGCTCGCCCTACCTGCAACGCAAGAACGCCAACGACACGCTTGGCGCGTGCTCGGTGCCGCCGACCTCGAGCAACCAGCACGGCGTGGACCTGAACCGCAACTTCGCCTGGAAGTGGGGCGGTACCGGGACGTCGTCGAACCCGTGCGACGCGACGTACCGCGGCACCGCGGCCGCGAGCGAGCCGGAGACCACGGCCATCGCCGCCTTCATGAACCAGCTCTACCCCGACCAGCGCGGCCCCGGCGCGTCCGACGCGGCGCCTGCAACCACGCCCGGTTACATGACGACGCTGCACAGCTACGCCAACATGGTGCTCATCCCGTGGGGCGACACCACCACGAAGTCACCCAACGACGCGGGCCTGCGCTCGATGGCCTTCCGGGCCAGCGCGAACAGCGGCTATCAGGTGGGTCAGCCCGGCGAAATCCTCTACACCGTGACCGGCTCCACCGACGACTACCTCTACGGCGAACGCGGTATCGCCGCCTCGACGATGGAGATCGGGCCGAGCTCGGGCACATGCAGCGGCTTCGTGCCGGCCTACTCCTGCCAGGACTCGTTCTGGTCGACCAACCGGCCCTCCCTGATGTACATGGCCAAGGCGGCCCGGGCGCCGTACCAGCTCTCGCTCGGCCCGACGACCAGCGCCGTCACCGTCTCGGCGGCGTCGGTCTCGGCCGGCACCGCGGTGACCCTCGACGCCACGGGTAACGACGCCGCCTTCAGCTCCTCGGGAGTAGGGCGCCCGACCGCCCAGACGGTGAACGCCGCGCGCTACTTCGTGGACACCCCACCGTGGGCCGGCGGCACCGCCGTGACGATGAGCGCACGCGACGGGCGCTGGAACGCGACGTCCGAAGGCGCCCGGGCCACCGTGCCGACCACCGGTCTGACGCCGGGGCGGCACCAGCTGTACGTCCAGACCCGCGACAGCAGCGGCAACTGGGGCCCGTTCACGTCGGTCTTTCTCACGATCACCTGAGCGAGTCCGAGACCGATCTGGCGGATGCCGGACACCCCCACGGATGGCGGGAGTCTGAACCGATCCGCTGCCTTCCAGCCGTGACGTGCACCGTGCACGATGGCGATGTCGCCGATCCCGTCACCCGAGATCCTGGAGATCGCGAGCGCACTCGACATCTGTCGGCGCGAGGTGACCACGCTGCACGGCTGGCTCGACGGCATCCCCCTCGGCGGGCTCGCACCGGTCGACCCGCCGTGCCGGTTCGGCTTCTCGGCGACGCCGCGCTTCCCGGCCGTCACCGAGGTCGTGACGACCGTCGTCGACACCTGAGTCGCCACCTGGCTGAGCCCTCCCGAGCGAGCGCGACCTGTCCGGAGGACGGCCACGCCCTGCTCGCCCGACGAGCTGCCCCGAGGGTCCGGGGTGAGGCGGCTCGGAGGAGGTACTGGCGACAGTGCTGGGTCAGGTGCGGGGGGTGACGCGGAGGAGGCGGTCGTCATCCCCATTGGTGGTGGTCACGTAGAGCGCGCCGTCGGGCCCGAGCCGCGCGGCCCGCAGCCTCCCGAACGGACCGTTCGTCTCCTCGGGGATCGACACCTCCGCGAGCCGGCCCCCGCCGTCGAGCGAGAGCGCCAGCAGCTTCGCGCCCTTCAGCGCCGTCACCACCAGCGCACCGTCGAGCGCGCCCCACTGCGCGCCCTGCAGGAACTCCGCGCCGCAGAGTGCCTGGGTGGTGTCACCGCTCTGCCACACGGCCGGCACCGCACCGGGGAAGCGGTCGCGGTCCGTCATCGGCACGCTCTCGTCGTAGCCGTCGACGGTGCCGCCCTGCGACGGGTCCCACCCGTAGTTGCCGCCCGGCCGGATGACGTTGACCTCGTCGTTCCGGTCGGGGCCGTGCTCGGCCGTGTACACCGCGCCGGTGCCCGGCTGCACCGCCACGCCCTGAATGTTGCGGTGGCCGAAGCTCAGCACGTAGCGCTGCCGCGCGTTCGCGGCATCCGCGTAGGGGTTGTCGGGCAACGGCCGCCCCGTGCGCAGGTCGAGGCGCAGCACCTTGCCGCCGAGGCTGGTGAGGTCCTGCGGGATGGCGCCGCGCGCGACGTCGCCCGTGCCGACCAGCAGCGCACCGTCGGCGGCGATCTCGGGCCGGCACCCGGAGTGGCGGCCGGTGGAGATCGGCAGGCCGGAAAGCAGGGTCCGCACCCGCGTGGCCGAGCGGGCGTCATCCGACAGCCGCCAGGTGACCAGCCGCACGTCGACCGGTTCGCCGCCGCGTTCGGAGGTCTGGCAGGTGGTGAACGCGCGCGAGGTGGCGAAGTCGGGGTGCACGACCATGCCCATCAGGCCGCCCTCGCCCTCGACGAACACGTCGTCGAGGTCGGCCTCCACCGTGGTGCGCCGAGCACCCTCGCGAAGCCCCGAAACCAGCGAGATCCGCGCCGGCCGCTCGGTGACGAGCGCGCGTCCGTCGGGCAGGAACCCGACGTCCCAGCCGTGCTCGAGGCCGCCGGTGACCGTCTCGACCGCGAGCCGTGGCACGACGGTGCTGCGTGGCGCCGGGGTCGGCGTGCCGCTCGCCGACGTGCTGCCGGGCGACGCCGTGCCGGATGACGCCGACGGGCCCGCGGCCGGGATCTCACCAGTGCTGTCGTCCCCTTCGGAGCAGCCGGCCAGCGCGACCACACCGGCGAGGCCGACCAGGACGGCGGCAGCGCGGAGGCGACGACAGGGCGGCGGCACCGGCCGACTCGACCGAGTCGGCCG
>JBOFBK010000471.1:0-3020 GCA_051645525.1 Dermatophilaceae bacterium
CCCGGGATGTCGCTCAGCAGCCGCCAGGCGAGCTTGCTCTGCTCGCGGAACCGGCCACCCGGCCCGATCAGCTCGGTGATCGACTGGTACCCGCCGAGCGCCGTCTGAATGGCATGTTGCGCAGGCACATTCGCGCACATCCGCATGTTCGACAGCAGGGTCAGGCCCTCGAGGAAGTCCTCGGCGAGGTGGGTGGGGCCGCTGACCATGACCCAGCCGGCCCGGTATCCGCACACCCGGTACGCCTTCGAGAGCCCGCTGAAGGTCAGGCACAGCACGTCGTCGCCGGCGAACGTCGCGGCGTGGTGGTGCACGGCGTCGTCGAAGAGGATCTTCTCGTAGATCTCGTCGGCCATGACGACGAGCCGGTGCCGGCGGGCGATGCCGACCAGCCCGCGCACCGTCGCCTCCGAGTACACCGCCCCGGTCGGGTTGTTCGGGTTGATGATGACGAGCGCGTGGGTGTTCTCGGTGACCTTCGCCTCGACATCCGCCAGGTCGGGGTTCCAGCCGTCGCTCTCGTCGCACCGGTAGTGCACCGGGGTGCCGCCGGCGAGCGACACCGCGCCGGTCCACAGCGGATAGTCGGGTGCGGGGACGAGGATCTCGTTGCGGTCGTCGACGAAGGCCTGCAGCACCATCGAGATGAGCTCACTCACCCCGTTGCCGATGTACACGTCGTCGACGCCGGTGTCGGTGAGGCCATGGGACTGGTAGTACTGCGCCACAGCGGTTCTCGCCGAGTAGATGCCGCGCGAGTCGGTGTAGCCCTGGCTCTCGGGCAGGTTGTGCACCATGTCGGCGACGATGGCCTCGGGCGCGCGGAACCCGAACGGGGCGGTGTTGCCGATGTTCAGCTTGAGCACCTCGTGCCCCTCGGCCTCGAGCCGCTGCGCCTCCACGAGGATCGGGCCGCGCACGTCGTAGCGCACGTGCTGGAGCTTCCTGCTCTGGACGATCCGCCGCATACCGGCCAGTCTCCCAGCCCGGCGACGAGTTCCGCGGGACGCCACGTCGCGGTGAGACGACCCGGCACACCGGTTCCGCGCCGTAGGTCGTGTCACACGGTGCTGGATGCGCCACGACCGGCCCACGCCTTTCGCCGTTCTTACCCAGGCTCTGCCGGATGACGGTGCGCCGCCGGGTGGCGGCCTAGCCTGGTGGGGTGGCCCGCATCCTGCTCGTCGAGGACGACGCCACGGTGCGTGACGCCGTGGCGGCATACCTCACGCGGGCCGGGCACGAGGTCGACGCGGTCGGAGACGGCGAGACGGCGGTCGACCGCTTCGTCGCGGCGCCGGCCGACCTGGTGCTCCTCGACCTCATGCTCCCCGGCCTCGGCGGCCTCGAGGTCAGCCGGCGGCTGCGCTCCATCCGCCGCGACCTGCCGCTGGTCATGGTGACCGCCCGCAGCCAGGAGCACGAGCGGGTGCAGGGCCTGCAGCACGGCGCCGACGACTACGTGACCAAGCCGTTCAGCCTCCGCGAGCTCGAGCTGCGGGTGCGCTCGGTGCTCCGCCGTGCCGCAGCGCCCCCGGAGGAGGTGTCCGGCACGCTCGTCGACGGCGACCTCACCGTCGACCTGGGAGCTCGCACCGTCATCCGCGAAGGTCGCCAGATCGGTCTCACCGCAAGGGAGTTCGACCTTCTCGCGTGGCTCGTCCAGCACCCTGGCACGGTGTGGTCGCGCGACGACCTCATGCGCGAGGTGTGGCGCTGGGACGTCGGTGACGCCTCGACGGTCACCGTGCACGTGCGGCGGCTGCGCGAGAAGGTCGAGCGCGATCCTGGAGCGCCCACCCGCCTCGCCACCGTGTTCGGCCGCGGCTACCGCTGGGACCCCGCCGATGCCCGGCCCGGCGCTCCGGCGACGCCATCGCCGCCCGGCGCTCCGGCGGCAACGCCCCCGTCCGACGCACCGGCGGCAACGCCCCCGTCCGACGCCCCGGCGGCAACGCCCCCGTCCGACGGGCCGGAGCGGTCCGGATGACGCCCCGGCCTCACGCACCGGCCGGCTCGGATGACGCCCGCCCCCGACCGGCCGGGCGGCCCCGATGAGCCCGGAGACCAGTGCAGTTGTCCTCTCCGCCTCGGTCACCGCGCTCGCCGGCGGCGCCGGGGCGCTGTGGCTCGCCCGTCTGGCGCGCCACCGCCCTGCTGTCGCAGCCCTCGGCGCGCCGATCGTGCTGGTCGGCTCGCTGGCGGCGGGCGTCGCGGTGGCCAGCCGGCAGATGCTGATCGGTGAGGACGACTACCGCACCCTGGTCTTCGTCCTGCTCGCCGGGGCGCCGATGGCGGTGCTCATCGGCGTGCTCATGGCGCGGCGGGTCTCACGGATGGAGCGCGAGCGTGCCGAGGAGCGTGCCGACGTCGAGCGTGACCGGCAGGTCGAGGAGTCGCGGCGCGAGACCATCGGCTGGCTCTCGCACGACCTCCGCACGCCGCTGGCCGGCATCCGTGCTCTCGCCGAGTCGCTCGAAGCAGGTGTCGTGGCCGACCCTCGGGCGGCCCACGGGCGCATCGTCCACGAGGCCGATCGGCTCGATGCGATGGTCGACGACATCGCCCAGCTGTCGCGGCTGCGCGGGCCGGGCCGTGCGCTGCCACCGCCGGAGCAGGTGGCGCTCGACGACCTGGTGTCCGACGCCGTCGCGACCGTCGCGCCGCTGGCCGCCGCGGGAGGAGTCGAGGTGCGCGCCACCGCGCTGTCCGGGTCGGTCGTCACCGGCGACGCCCGCGACCTCACCCGCGCGGTGATCAACGTGCTACGCAACGCGGTACAGCACACTCCTGCAGGGAATCTCGTGGAGGTGCGCACGGTGGTCGGTGCCGGGACGGTCGCGGTCGAGGTGGCCGACGGCTGCGTCGGCATCCCGGATGGCGACCTGCCGCAGGTGTTCGAGCCGGGCTTCCGCGGGGATGTCGCCCGGGCCGGCACCGGGAGCGGCCTGGGCCTCACCATCACCCGGGACGTGGCGACCACGCACGGTGGTGCCGCGTCCGTGACGAACCGGCCCGGC
>JBOFBK010000472.1:0-4180 GCA_051645525.1 Dermatophilaceae bacterium
GCTCCGCGTCGGACTCGGCGAGACGCCGGAGAGCGCCGGAGTCCGCGAGGATCGCCAGCGTCTCCGCCAGGGGTTCCAGGTCCGAGCCGTCACGTAACGGGTGAGCGGGCGTCATCCGCGGGGGTAGCCGTGCGGGTTCCGGCGCTGCCAGCGCCAGGTGTCGGCGCACATGTCGTCGATCGATCGGGTTGCCCGCCAGCCGAGTTCGGCCTGCGCGCGGGACGGGTCGGCGTACGAGGCGGCGATGTCGCCGGGCCGCCGCGCCACGATCTCGTAGGGCAGCTCGTGGCCGCAGGCCCGCTCGAACGCGTGCAGCAGCTCGAGCACCGACGTGCCCTGCCCGGTGCCGAGGTTCCACGTCGACACCGGTCGGTCGGTGGTGGCCAGCCGCTGCAGCGCGGCGATGTGCCCGGCGGCGAGGTCGTCGACGTGGATGTAGTCGCGCACCCCGGTGCCGTCGGGCGTGGGGTAGTCGCCGCCGAACACCGACAGCTTCTCGCGCCGCCCCACCGCCACCTGGGCGAGGTACGGCATGAGGTTGTTCGGCACGTCGCTCGGGTCCTCGCCGATGGTGCCCGAGGCGTGCGCGCCCACCGGGTTGAAGTAGCGCAGCAGCGCCACCCGCCATGCCGGGTCGGCCGCCGCGACGTCGCGCAGCACCTGCTCCTGCATCACCTTGGTCCAGCCGTACGGGTTGGTGGCCGAGGTCGGCAGGTCCTCGTGCATCGGCACCGGCGCATCCGCACCGTACACCGTGGCGGATGACGAGAACACCAGCCGGTGCACGCCGTGCCGACGCATCGAGCGCACCAGGGAGAACGTGGAGCCGAGGTTGTTCTCGTAGTACTCCAGCGGTTTTGCTACGCTCTCGCCCACCGCCTTGTACCCGGCGAAGTGGATGACGGCGTCGAACCGCTCGTGCGCGAACAGGTGCTCGGTCTTGTCGTGGTCGGTGAGGTCGAACGAGCGCACGTCGAGCGCTCGCCCGGTGAGCGCCTCGACCCGCCCGACCACCGAGGGCGTGGCGTTGGCGAAGGAGTCGACCACCACCACGTCGTGCTGCGCCGCGATCAGCTGGACGACGGTGTGGGAGCCGATGTAGCCGGCTCCGCCGGAGACGAGAACGCGCACCCGCCGACCATAGCGAGCGCGGCTGGGGCGACGCGCCACGACGGTGCCGAAGTCGGATGTTGTCGTGCGGCGTCTCGAGCACCGGCAAGTTCGTGCCGCCGGACCGTCGGGCCGAGATGCAGCGGACTGTGCTGCCGGGGCAGCAGAGCGCTCGCCGTCGTGGTCCCTGACCGCCGTTCTCATCGGCGTCGTGCGGTTCCGTCGGTTTCGTACTACCATCATGTGGTACGAAACCAATGATGTGGAGTGACCGTGCGAGTACACGTGCACCCGAGAGTCACCGATCGGCACCCCGAGGTCATGACCTCGGATGTGATCGAGGCATTCGAGGGCGCTCTGCGATCCCGTGCGCGTGACACCCACCCGGTGCAGTGGGTCGGAGTCGGGCCGGATGCCAGCGGACGGTTGCTGGAGTTCATCGCCGTGGAAGACGAACCCGACGGCTGGCTGGTCTTCCACGCCATGCCCGCCACGAAGAAGGTTCTCATCGAGGTTGGACTGAGGAGGTAGACAGATGGACGCGTACCGCGATGTGAACGGGGCTCCGTTCACCGAAGAAGACATCGAGCGATGGGTCACCGAGGCAGAATCCAACAAGGGCTACGCCGGCAAGCACCTGGGCCCCTCGGTGCCTGGCCGCCCCATCAGCGTGGGCGCACAGGCGCGTCCCTTCACCCTTCGCCTCGACGCGGCGCGGCGAGCGAAGCTGGATGAGGCGGCGCAGCAGCGCCACACCACGCCGTCGCAGTTGATGCGTGATCTCATCGATGCCCTGTGACGGGATGACGGCTCACAGGCTGCGACGGGGCCTGGACCGCTGCGCACGATGGTCGACAACATCACCACTACAGCAACACCGCGTGGCAGAACACCGGAGGGCCGCAGCCTCGACCTTACGCGCGCCGTGTCATCCGGCCGAGCGGGCCAGCAGGGCGCGCACGAAGACGTTCTGGATGTCGGCCGGAGTGTTGGCGATGTACGAGGTGCCGCCGGTGGCCTTCGAGATGGCCTGCAGGTCGGACGGGTCGGCCTCACCCATGCCGATGGTGACGATGCGCACCGGGCGGTCGGCCCGCTTCGTCGCCTCGATCCGCTGCAGCAGCTGGGTCAGCGTCAGCCCGCCACCGGGGTCGTCGTTCTCGCCGTCGGTGAGGATGACGACCGAGTTGATGTAGGAGTCGTCGTACTCGGCGACCATGCGCGTGTACGCCGCGAGCGCGGTGTCGTAGAGCCCGGTGTCGCCGCCGAGCCGGCGTGGGATGGTGCGCACCTGCCGCTCGAGCTCCTGCCGCCAGGTGCGGCCCTGCACCTGGGTGTCGAGCCGGCGCACCGGGAGCAGCTCGGCATGGTCGACACCTGGCCCGCCCCGGTCGGTCGAGAACACCCACGCCCCGACCGCGCTCCCTGCGGGAAGCGTGCGCAGGGCCGTGATCGAGGCCTCCTCGAGCACCTTCGCGCGGGTCAGCCCGCCGGTGCCGGGAGCGGGGTACTTCATCGAGCCCGAGACGTCGAGCACCGCCAGCATGCGGCTGTCGGTGCGCAGCACGTCCCACTGCTCCAGCGCCGCCGTCCGGTCCTCGGGGCCGGGAAGCGGCTGGTCGGTGTAGCCCGGCGCCGCGCCGCCGTCCTGGACCGGCCCGCCGCCGGTACCGACCCGGAAGCCCGCGTCGACGAGCTGCGCGCGGGCGTCATCCGAGCGCATGGCCCGCAGCGCGATGCCGGCGCGCTCCACGAGGCCGGCGTCGAGTTCGGTGCGCACCAGCCAGGGGTAGTCGAGGCTCATGGTGCCGGCGGTAGGCAGCCAGGGGCGGATGACGCCCGGCCGGTCCTCGCTGAACGCCGCCACGGCCTGCTCGGATGCCGGGAAGGGCACGAGATCGATCGGTGCGCCGATGGCGTCGAAGAGCTGCGTGGAGCTCGTCGCGGCGAAGCGGGAGGCGAAGACCAGCCGGCCGGCCGTGGCGATGTCGATGTCGGGCGCGCCGCGGCGGGAGGAGTAGTAGGCGAGCCGGCTCGCCGTGTCGTTGTCGGGGTCGGCCAGCCGCACGGCGCCCGTGCCGTTGACCACGGCTCCCCACGACGCGGGCGCCTCGGTGATCTCGTTGGTGCCACCGGTCGGCGACACGAGCACCACCGGGCTGGTGACGACCGAGCCGCCGGCCGCCCACCCGCCGGGCGCGGTGGCCAGCTGCCCCGAGCCGGCGAGCGCGTCGAGCCAGGTGCTGGAGTCGGGCACCCACACGTCGGGGACCCGGCCGGCGGCGATCTGCTGGACGGCGACCGCGCTCGACGCCGACTCGACCTCGGCCACCCGGCAGCCGTCGCGGCGCACCGAGCCGAGCGTGCGGCGCGCTGTCGTGGCCAGCTCCGTGGCGACCAGCACCGTGAGCGGCTCGGCGCAGTCGGCATCGGTGTCGGCCGCGGCCGGCCCGGCCGCGCGCCACCACACCGCGCCCCCGGCGGCGAGCGAGAAGGCGAGGAGGGGGACGAGGGCGAGAGCGAGCCGGTGGCTCATCGGTCGGGCGTGACGCCCCTGCGTGTGACGGCCCATGGTGATCGGTCGGGGACTCCGGGTTAAGTCAGTCGTCGTCCTTCGGGAGCGCGAGGTTGAGCGCCCAGGAGACGAGGGTGATGATCAGGGCGGCCAGGACGGCATCCCAGAAGAAGTCGTCGACCGTGAACGCCAGGCCGAGCGGCTCGCTGAGCCAGGCGGTGATCTGCAGCATGAACGCGTTGACGACGAAGGTGAACAGCCCCAGCGTGAGCACGATGAGGGGGAACGAGAAGAACTTGGCGATCGGGGAGACCACGGCGTTGACCACGCCGAAGAGCAGCGCCACCAGCACGATGGTGACCAGCCGCGAGCCGAGCGAGGTGTCGTCCTCGGCGAGGTCCACCCCGTCGACCACGAGTGCGGCCACCCAGAGGGCGATGGCGTTGACGCCGATGCGGATCACGATGTTCTTCACAGTTCGGCATTCTGGCAGACGGTGTACCGGATGCCGCCCGCCACTGCGCACCGATCGTGGCTCGCCGCCCGTGGCCCGCG
>JBOFBK010000473.1:0-1031 GCA_051645525.1 Dermatophilaceae bacterium
GGGTACGCCGACACCCCCTGCGCGGCGATGCCGTGGTCGGCGGCGACGATGAGGTGCCGCACCCGCTCGGCGGTCGGCGCGACGGTGCCCTGGAGCAGGGCCAGCTGCACCGCGAGCTCCTCGATGCGCCCCAGCGACCCGGGCGGCTTGGTCTTCCCGTCGACCAGGGCCTGCAGCTCCGCCGGTGTCGGCCCCCGGCCCGGCGCTGACGTGGGCACCCGCTCGGCCGGCGATGTGCTGACGGGTGGTGTGCTGGCCGGCGGTCGGTGCGCCGGCGGCGTGCTGGCTGGCAGTGTGCGATCCGGCCGTCCAGCGGCAGCTGGTACGCGGGCGTCATCCACCCGCCGGAGGCTACCGGCCGCGAGCCCGCGCGGCCTCGGAGGGCAGCGGCTCGAGCTCGACCCGCTCGCAGCGTGCGGGGTCGGGCGGCGCCTGGCCGCGGCGCAGCCGGCGTGCCTCGCGTACCCGGCGACGCCGCTTCGCCGCAGCCTTCTCGGACTGGCGGGTGTCGCGCGCCGGCAGTTGCACCCGGTGCTCGGCTCGCACGCCCGCCTGCAGCTCCCGGCCACGTTCGAGCTCGGCGTCGATCTCGGCACCGAACAGCAGCGCGAGGTTCGTGATCCACAGCCACAGCAGGAACACCACGACGCCGGCCAGCGAGCCGTAGGTGCGGTTGTACGAGGCGAAGCTGCTCACGTAGAACCCGAACGCCAGCGAGGCGAGGACCCAGGTGAGGATGGCGACCAGCGCGCCCACCGACACCCATCGGAAGCGCGGCTGCCGCACGTTCGGCGTCGCGTAGTACAGCACCGCGACCATCGCGACGACGATGGCGAGGATGACGGGCCACTTGGCGAGGTCCCACACCGTCATCGCCTGGGCGCCCACCCCGACGACGTCGCCGATGGTGCGGGCCAGGTCGCCGCTGACGACGACGCCCACGAGCACCAGGGCCGCCGCGACGATGAGCCCCAGGGTCACGAGCAGCTGGGTGGGGCGCAGCGTCCACACCGGGCGGCCCTCGTCGATCT
>JBOFBK010000474.1:0-42525 GCA_051645525.1 Dermatophilaceae bacterium
TCGTCGCGCTCGATGTCGACCTCGGCGAACCCGATTCCCTCGCGCTCGAGCTGCGACTTCAGGCGGCGGCAGTAGCCGCACCACGTGGTGCTGTACATCGTGATGGTGCCTGGTTCGGGTGCGGCGGTGCTCATCCCCCTATCCTCGCCGATGTCGTCACCGGCGGTGCGCCCACCTGGGCGCCGGGCGGGACGCGGCTCGGGTCCGGGTCTGTGGACGAGCGCCGGATGCCGTCGGCGCACCGACCTAGGATCGGCACGGTGACCACGCTGCCCGCCCACCCCGGCGCCGACGCCGTGCTCGAGGCGCTCGACCCCGAGCAGCGTGAGGTCGCCGCGCATCCGGTCGGTCCGATGTGCGTGCTCGCCGGGGCCGGCACCGGCAAGACCCGCGCCATCACGCACCGCATCGCCTACGGCGTGCTCAGCGGCACCTACCACCCGCAGCGGGTGCTCGCTGTCACGTTCACCGCGCGCGCTGCCGGCGAGATGCGCACCCGGCTGCGCGATCTCGGCGTCGGCGGCGTCCAGGCCCGCACCTTCCATGCCGCTGCACTACGGCAGCTGCACTACTTCTGGCCGCAGGCCGTCGGGGGAGCGGCGCCGGAGGTGATGCCGCACAAGGCGAGCGCGGTCGCCGAGGCGGGAGGCCGGCTGCGGCTGCGTCTCGACGGCCCGGCCGTGCGCGACCTCGCCGGTGAGATCGAGTGGGCCAAGGTGTCGATGCTCACCGCCGAGACCTACCCGGCCGCGGCCCGAGCCGCGGCGCGAGAGGCACCGGCTGGCCTCGACCCGACGGCGATGGCGCGGCTGCTCGCCACCTACGAGGACGTCAAGACCGACCGCGGCGTCATCGACTTCGAGGACGTGCTCCTGCTGACCGCCGGCATCCTCGGGGAGCACGACCAGATCGCTCGCACCGTGCGCGCGCAGTACCGGCACTTCGTCGTCGACGAGTACCAGGACGTGAACCTGCTCCAGCAGACCCTCCTCGAACGCTGGCTCGGAGACCGCAGCGACCTGTGCGTCGTCGGCGACCCCGCGCAGACCATCTACTCGTTCACCGGTGCCACCCCGGAGCACCTGCTGGGCTTCCCACGGCGGCATCCGGGAACCCGCACCGTGGAGCTGGTGCGCAACTACCGCTCGACACCACAGGTGGTGCGCCTGGCCAACCTGGTACTCGCCACTCCGGGCGGCGGGCGGCGCTCCGGGTCGGTCGAGCTGCGCGCCCAGCGACCCGACGGCGCCGCGCCCGAGCTCGTCGTGGCCGACGACGATCCGCAGGAGGCGGCTCGGGTCGCCGAACGGATCGCCGCGCTGGTCCACGGTGGCCATCCGCTCGCCGAGGTGTCCGTGCTCTACCGCACCAATGGGCAGAGCGAGCAGCTCGAGTCGGCCCTGGCCGAGCGCGGCATCCCGTACCTGGTGCGTGGTGGTGAACGGTTCTTCTCCCGCAAGGAGGTTCGCGACGCGCTCGTGCTGGTGCGTGGCGCCGCCCGCAGTGACGACGGCACGGTCCCGCTGCCCGAGGCGGTACGCGACGTCCTGGTCGGCGCCGGGTGGACCCGCGAGCCGCCACGGGCCGGGGGAGCGGCTCGCGAACGCTGGGAGTCCCTCGCCGCGCTCGCCACTCTCGCCGACGACCTGCACGCCGCCGACCCGGCCGCGCAGCTGCCCGCATTCGTGCGCGAGATCGACGAACGTGCCGCCGCCCAGCACGCCCCCACCGTGCAGGGCGTCACGCTCGCCTCGTTCCACGCCGCCAAGGGGCTCGAGTGGGACACCGTGTTCCTCGTCGGCTGCTCCGACGGCCTGCTGCCGATCACCATGGCCGACACTGCCGAGGCGATCGAGGAGGAGCGCCGGCTGCTCTACGTCGGGGTCACCCGGGCCCGCCACCGGCTCGTCCTCTCCTATGCTCGCGCCCGCACCCCCGGAGCCAAGGGCACCCGTCGCCCGTCGCGGTTCCTCGACGGCACCTCCGCGGTGCTCGGTGAGGGTGCCCGCAGCCAGCCACGCCGGCGCCGCGGCGAGGGCACGTCCGCCGAGCGGCGCCGACTCGCTCCCACGACCTGCCGGGTGTGCGCGGTCGCACTCACGACCGGGAAGGAGCGCACCGTCGGCCGGTGCGAGACCTGCCCGTCGAGCGCCGACGAGCGGCTGTTCGACGCACTGCGCGAGTGGCGGCTCGAGACCGCCCGCGAGGCGTCGGTGCCCGCCTACGTGGTGTTCACCGACGCCACGCTCACGGCCATCGCCGAGCAGGTACCCGGCGACACCGCCGGCCTGAGCCGCATCCCCGGCGTGGGGCCGGCCAAGCTCGAGAAGTACGGCGCACCCGTGCTGGGCGTCATCCGAGAGTTTTCCGAGTCCTCGAACGCCTGAGCCTCAACGCTTTTCGTCACGTCGAGCCGGATGACGGATCTTTCGTCGGTAATTCCGTTGCCGCGCCGCTCGGGTCGCCCCTACAGTGATCGACGTACCTCGCGCGCCCGTGACAG
Source organism: Dermatophilaceae bacterium (assembly GCA_051645525.1). Lineage (GTDB taxonomy): Bacteria > Actinomycetota > Actinomycetes > Actinomycetales > Dermatophilaceae > JBOFLG01. The sequence continues at coordinate 2,504 of JBOFBK010000474.1, forward strand.
GCGAGCGACCCGACGAGAGCAGTGAGGAGGGTTGGCACTGATGGAGACCATGACCGCCGTACCGGCGAACACCGGCGTGCGTGAGTTCGGCATGCGTCCGTGGGGCGGCGCCGACCGCGCTCACACCGGCGATCTCGCCGCCTACCGGGGCACCAGTGTGTCCGTCGCCGTCCGTGTCGCATGCGTCATGGAGTTCGTCGGCGACACGGGCGCCCCGATCACGGGAGACGTGCGTCCGCACCTCGAGGCACCACCGGGCTGACCTGTCGGTCGACCTCCACTCGAGGCCGCGGATCCCTCCCGGGAACCGCGGCCTTTCTGTTTGTCCACCGACCGTCCACGTCACCACCCGCGAGGTACCGCAATGACCACGACCACCGGTTCCGGGCCGAAGCGCCCTCCTGATACCGAGCGCCCCACCAGGCGCACCGAGCAGACCGAGCGCCCCACCGGGCGCACCGAGCAGACCGAGCGCCCCACCGGGCGCACCGAGGAAGGAGGTGACAGCCCGATGCAGCTCAGCGAGCTGATCGACCTGAACGAGGCGTCCGTCACGACCGGTCAGGGTGTGCCCTGCCGCGAGAACGACGCCGAGCTGTGGTTCGCCGACACCCCGGACGGGGTCGAGTTCGCCAAGGCGCTGTGCGTCACGTGCCCGGCCCGGCAGGAGTGTCTCGCCGGTGCTCTCCAGCGGCGCGAGCCGTGGGGCGTCTGGGGCGGGGAACTGTTCGTGCAGGGAGCCACCGTGGCTCGCAAACGGCCCCGTGGCCGGCCTCGGAAGACCGAGGTCGCCGCGTAGCCCCGACATGCGCCGACGCTGCGTGGCCCGCCGGAGACGAGGTCGCTGTCTGGCCGCGACATCGACCGACGCCGCACGGCCGGCCCGCGGAGACGAGGTCACCGCACCGCACCACCACCGACGACAAGGAGACCGACATGTTCACCCGACGGAGGCCGCGCATCCGTCGTACCGCCCACGCGCGCCGCGTCCAGGCCAGACAGCAGCAGGCCCAGGCCGCGACCGACCAGCATCTCGCGCGGAGCATCGCGCGCGGTGTCGTGCGATGAGGCTCGTGCCCGACGGACGCACCGCTCCCGGCTCTCCGCCGGGGGCGGTGCTCTCTCCCGATCCCGACCCCGCAGCCGCGGCGGGGCGCATCGAGACGGACGGCCATCGGCAGCCGGCCTGGCGCCGGCGGTTGTCCGAGAGGCGCACACCGGCGCCGGCAGCCGACGGCCTGCTCCCGGCCCGCGACTTCTGGCGCGCCGTCGCCGCTTCCACGATGGCTACGCTGCGCCCATGGCCGCGTTGACGATCGCCCAGGACCCCGCCGCCGACAAGGTGCTCTCCGAGGACCCGTTCGCCCTGGTCACCGGGATGCTGCTCGATCAGCAGTTCCCGATGGAACGGGCGTTCGCCGGGCCGGCGAAGATCCTCGAGCGCTTCGGCACCCTCGACCCGGGTGCGGTCGCCGCGGCCGACCCCGAGGCGTTCGCCGACCTGTGCGCCACCCCGCCGGCCATCCACCGCTACGGCCGCTCGATGGCCGGGCGCGTCCAGGCACTCGCCCGCGTTGTCCGGGACGAGTACGGCGGTGACGCCGCGGCGATCTGGCGCGGGGCGTCATCCGGCACCGAGCTGCTCGCCCGGGTGCGGGCGCTGCCCGGGTTCGGCGACCAGAAGGCCCGCATCTTCGTCGCGTTGCTCGGCAAGCAGCTCGGCGTGCGGCCGGCCGGCTGGGAGCAAGCCGCTGGCCCCTATGCCGAGGAGGGCTCGTTCCGGTCGGTGGCCGACGTCGTCGATGCCGAGTCGCTGCAGAAGGTACGGGACTTCAAGAAGGCCGCCAAGGCGGCGGCGAAGGGCTGAGCGTCGATGCCGCCCTCGCCAGGTGCGGCGTCCGTCCCGGTGTGCGCCACGTGTGGCACGACACCGCCGGATGACGACGCGGTGGCACTCGCGCGGCTGGCCTGGACCCGCGGCACCGAGGGCGAGCGCGAGGTCTGGACCTGTGCCGCCTGCAGCCGGCGGCACCTGCGCGCGATCGAGGGCAAGCTCGACTCCGCCTGGTGGTGAGCCGCGGCATCCTTCGACGCCGTGCCCCTGGTGGTGCCGCGTGCTTTTCGACGCCGCCTACCTTTCGACGCCATGGCGTCGAGACACGGCGATGGCGTCCGTATGTCGACGCCGGTGACCCGTTCGGACACCATGGCGTCGAAAGGCGTGAGCCCGCTCGTGTTCATCGTGTGGGGTGGCGGCGAGCTGCTCAGGTGGCGGCGACACATCGCCACCACCTGACGAGGTCGACCCGGGCCGACCGTGCGGATCCGGCGTCGCACTCAGACCGGCGACGGCGGCCAGCGCGACTCGTCGACCCCGGGCAGGTAGGCGGCGATCATCTCGCGCAGCGGCACGGTGCCCCCGATCTGGCTGAGCACGCCCACCCCGCCGAGCCACACCCGGTGGATCAGCAGGTAGCGCGGCGGCAGGGTGAACTTCAGGCCGAGGGTGAACTCGGGGCGGCGCGGGTCCTGGAACGCCGCCGCCGCCGAGCGCAGCCAGTCGCGGGTGAAGAGGAACTCGTCGTGGGCAAACGGGGCAACCATCGGATGCAGGTAGGAGAGCAGCGTGTCGGGCTCCACCTCGGTGCCCGGACGAAGGAAGCCCTCCGCGCGCAGACCGGCCTCGATCTCGGCGCCGTCGCCGGCGAGTGCCGCCGTGAGCAGCTCGCCGATCGACGTCGGCAGACCGCCTGGGAGTCGGTTGACGGCGCCGAAGTCGAGTACACCGAGCCGCCCATCGGGCGTGATGCGGAAGTTGCCGGGGTGCGGGTCGGCGTGCAGCAGCTGCGCCCGGCCCGGGCACCGGAGCAGGAACTCGAGGTAGAGGGTGGCCGCGTCGTCGCGCTCCTCGGTCGTCCCTGACGCGATCACCGAGGCGAGCGGCCGGCCGTCGACCCACTCGCCGACGATGACCCGAGCCGAGTCGACGAGCACGTCGGGGACGAGCACGTCGTCGTCGCCACGGAACGCGGCCGCGACATGGCGCTGGTTTCTCGCCTCCAGGCGGTAGTCGAGCTCTTCGGACATTCGCGCTCGCAGCTCGTCGGTGACCGCCTTGACGTCGACGCCCGGGAGTACCGAGCCCGCCATCCGGGCCACCCTGGCCACCTGGGTGAGGTCGGACATCAGCGCCTTGCCGGCACCCGGGTACTGGATCTTCACCGCCACCGGACGGCCGTCGCGCCACACCCCACGGTGCACCTGGCCGATCGACGCCGACGCCGCCGGGACGTCGTCGAACTCGACCAGCTTGGTGCTCGCCCACCGAGGCCCGAGCTCGGCGGCGAGGATGCCGTGCACGGTCTCGGCCGGCATCGGCGGGCCGGACTCCTGCAGCTTGGTCAGCGTGGCCCGGTACGGCCCGGCGAGCTCCTCGGGGAGCGCGGCCTCCATGATCGACAGCGCCTGGCCGAACTTCATCGCGCCGCCCTTGAGCTGGCCCAGGACCGAGAACAGCTGATCGGCCGTGCGGGCCTGCAGCTCGGCGGCCACCGCGTCGGCCGGGCGGCCACCGACCCGCTTGCCGACGCCGAGCGCCACCCGGCCCGCGTGGCCGAGCGGCAGGCCGACGAGCTTGGCCGTCCTGGCGATCGAGCTGCGGGGGATGTCGCTCACCCGGCCATTCTCACCGACGCGCACCGACAGTCGGCTCTGACCTTCCACAAACGGTGGACGAACGCCTGCCCGTCGTGGGCGATCTCGGTGGAGATGCCGCCCATCGAGTAGTCGCCGCGGAGCGTCGCGAGCACCGTGACGCTGGTGATCGCGGCGGCGAGCACGGCGGACGCGCCCGGTGCGTCGTGTCCTGGGCCCGGCGCTCGAGTGGCGGGCCACACCGCGCCGGCACACACGAGGCACGGCGTGCGACCGGGGACGACGAGCGGCCCGACGATGATGTCGCGGGTACCGACCGACACCGGCAGGTGGGGGATGCCGTGCCGTTGCCACGGTGCGCTCGACGCTGCGGGCGGACGGCCGGCGGTGACGAGCACGAGGACCGACGGCGCAGCGCCACCGGCGTCGAGCTCGAGCTCCGCCGCCAGGCCGGCGTGCGCGCCGCCGCGCACGCCGACTCCACCGCGCCGCAGCTGCGCCGACACCTCACCGGCAAGGACGTGCCATCCGTCGACGACCACCGGGCCCGTCCGGTCCCTCCCGGTTGCGTGCTGCACGTGCCCTCCCGCCGTTCGACCGCGATGTCGACGTCATCCGGGCGGAAACCCGGGACTTCCCGAGGCTGTCGTCCACAGGGTCGGCCCCAGGAACGACCTCGGCCCCGGACCGAGGAGGTCCGGGGCCGAGCACGGTGAGACGGTGCGTCAGGCCTTGCCGAGGATGCGGTTGAGATTGGTGCTGCAGACGGGGCAGACGGCCTTGGCCATCCGGCGGCCGTTGTCGGAGACGACGACGCGGCCCTCGGCCTCGCGCTTCTCCTTGCACTTCACGCAGTAGAACTCGCCCTTGTAGGTCTCGTCGGACATTGAGTCACGTCTCCTTGTCGTCGGCATGGCAGTGGCCGCGGCCGATCCGGTGGTGCCGCGCGTTGCGGCGAGGACGGCCCAACCCTAACCACGCACCGTCGCGCCGAGCGCGATCAACACCCCGAGCCCGCCTCGTCGGCGCCACACCGGCCCCAGGGGCCTCATCCATCTCGGTCGACGACGACGGCGACCTACCCTGGCCTGGTGGCCGGCGACGACGTGGAGGTGCGCCGCAGCCGTCGGCGCCGCCGCACCGTGAGCGCCTACCGCGACGGCGGGCGCACCATCGTGCTGGTTCCCGACGACCTCAGCGCGGCCGAGGAGGCCGACTGGGTCGACCGGATGGTGTCACGTCTCGCCGCCGCGGAGCGCCGTGGTGCGGCATCCGACGACAGCCTCGCGCGCCGGGCGAGGCGGCTGTCGGAGCGCTATCTCGGCGGCCACGCCCGCCCCACCAGCGTGCGGTGGGTGTCGACGATGCGCCGGCGCTGGGCGTCGTGCACCCCGGCCGACGGCACGATCCGCGTCAGCGACCGACTACGCGACAGCCCGGGCCACGTGCTCGACTACGTGCTGCTGCACGAGCTGGCACACCTGCTCGTCCCCGGGCACGGGCCGGCGTTCTGGCGGCTCCTCGGGTCCTACCCGCACCTGGAGCGCTCGCGCGGGTTCCTCGAGGGGATGTCGCACGCCGCCGGGCTCCCCGCCGACCCGGATGACGAGAACGACCCCTCCGGCCGGCCGGGCCTCGGCCGGTCACCCCAGCCCGAGGGCGACGCGAGCGTGTGACACCAGCGGGGCGAGCTCGGTTCGAGTGCCCTCGGGGAGGGCGTCGACCGGCCACCAGCGCACGTCGTGCGACTCGGCGCTCACCGACGGCCGTGCCCCGGGCGGGGTGATGGCCGCGTAGCGCACGTCGAGGTGCTCGCGGCAGCGCGGGAAGTCGCCGACCAGCAGGTGCCGGTCCAGGTGGACCGGCTCGGGCGCCGGCTCCAGGTCGCTGATGCCGGACTCCTCTCGTGCCTCTCGGCGGGCCGCGGCGTGCAACGAGGTGTCGCCGGGCTCGAGGTGGCCGCCGAACTGGAACCACTGCCCGGCGCGCCGATGGTGGGTCAACAGCACCTGCTCGCCGCGGTCGTCCATCACCAGGCACGACGCGGTGAGGTGCGCCGGTGGTCCGGCCTTCGCGACGCTGCCCGGATGGGCGGCGAGATGAGCGAGGTAGGCGCGTCGCAGGGCGGCCTGCTCGGCATCCGGTGCCTCCCACCGGCGTAGGACGGCGACCGCGTCGGCGCGGAGGTGGGCGAAGGCGCCGGCCACGTCGACCGCCGGCCCGGCGGGCGGGGTCACGCCTGGTCCTCACCGCGGAGCATGCGGTCGAGCTCGGCATCCACCTCGTCACCTGGCGGGGAGGACGCGCGCTCGACGTACCCGAGCGGGTCGTCGAGGTCGGCGCCGGACGGCGCGACGTCGGGATGAGCCCAGGCGGCGTCGCGCGCTACCGGCCCGCCGCGGTCCTCCAGCGCCCGGAACAGGTTCGCGGCGTCCCTCAGCCGGCGAGGCCGCAGCTCGAGACCGACGAGCGACCCGAACGTCTTCTCGGCCGGCCCCCCGGTGGCCCGGCGCCGGCGGACCGACTCGGCCAGTGCATCGACCGAGGGCAGGTGCGCGCGCGCCGCCTGTTCGGCGACGACGTCGACCCAGCCCTCGACCAGGGCGAGAAGCGTCTCGAGCCGGCCGAGCGCCGACTGCTGGGCCGCCGAGTGCTGCGGCGCGAACAGCCGTCCCTCGAGGGCCTGCTGGACGGCCCCGGGGTCGGACGGGTCGATCGAGCGCACCGCCTCGTCGATGGCGCCGGTGTCGATGCGGATGTCGGACGCGTAGTCGCGCACCGCTGCCAGGAGCGCGGGGGCGAGCCACGGCACGCCGCCGAAGAGCCGAACCCTGGCCACCTCGCGGAGCGCGACGTAGAGCCGTACCTGCGGCTCGTCCACCGACAGGCCCTCGGCGAGCTCACGCACGGCCTGCGGCATCAGCGCGACCGTCGGCGCGGGCACGAGCGGCAGGCAGACCTCGCATCCGCTGAGCACCTCGCCGGCGAGCGTCCCGGTGCCCTGGCCGAGCTGGGCGGAGAACATCGACCCGTGCACCTTGCGCAGCATCGGGCCCGCCTGGTCGAGCATCGAGGCGAGACCGGCCGGCAGGCCGGTGGCCTCGCTCTCCCCGGGCCCGCCCAGCTGTCCGAGCTGCCGCTGCACGGACTCGACGACGGCGTCGGTGACCCCGTCGGCCACCGGCTCGACGAGGCCGGTCCAGACCGGCATCGTCGCCTCGACCCACTCCGCCCTGCTCCATGCCGTGCCGACCAGGCCGGGGGAGGAGAGGTCGGTGACGGGGTCGAGCCAGAGCCCCGCCACCTGCACCGCGTCGGCGGCCGCGCGGCGGTCGGCGTCGGTGGCGAGCGTGTCGCCGGCGGCGGCCGCGGCCTTGCGCGCCACGTCGGTGGCCATCACGGGATCGACGGCGTGCTCGCCCACCGGCGCGGCGAGCATGGCCTGGACCTGGCTCATCGCCATCGCCATCATCTGCGGGTCGATCGAGTCCAGACCCATGCCGCGCATCATCTCGACGAGCTGGGGGTCGAGCTCGCCACCGGTGAGCTCGCGCAGCATCCGCTCGAGGTCTGGGGGCAGTCCGGGTGTCTCGTCGTCGGCGGGGTCGGGCACGTCCGGGGCTCCTATGCTCAAGGATGAGACGATGATGCCTTCACACCAACCCGATCCGTCACGCGAAAAGTTCCGGCGGATCGCCGCCGAGGAGCCGTGATGCCGAGCGAGACCGACGTGCCCCCGCTGGTCGCGGTCCGGGACCGGCCGTTGTCGGTCGACGAGGTGCTCGATGCGGTGCGGCATCCGTCGTGCGGGGGCGTGGCACTGTTCGTCGGGACGGTCCGCGACCACGACCACGAGGCTTCGGTCAGCGCACTCGACTACAGCGCGCACCCGTCGGCCGAGGCCGAGCTCGACAGCGTGTGCCGCGAGGTGCTCGCCCGCTCGGCGGCGGTCCGGGTGGCGGCGGTGCACCGCACCGGCTCGCTCGACATCGGCGACCTCGCGGTCGTCGTCGCGGCCGCGGCGCCGCATCGCGCCGAGGCGTTCGACGCGTGCCGCGACCTGATCGACACCCTGAAGGCGCGGACGCCCATCTGGAAGCGGCAGCATCTGGGCGACGGGTCGGCGGAGTGGGTGGGGATGGCGTGAGCGCCGCTCCCGACGACGTCGACTCCGTCCACCGGTCTGCGGCACCGCCGTCGATGCGGCCGGGGCGGCTGGCGGCGACCCTGCTCACGACCTCGTTCGTCCTCATCCTGGTCGCCGGCGCGGTGAGCTTCGTCGACCTGCCCTACGTCGTGATGTCGCCGGGCCCGGCCACCAACGTGCTCGGCGAGGTCGACGAGCGACCGGTGCTGTCGGTCACCGGTGCCGAGACCTATCCGACCAGCGGTGCACTCGAGTTCACGACCGTGCGGGTCCTCGGCGGTCCCGGCGTGCGCACCAACGTGTACCGGCTCGCCGAGGCGTGGCTCTCCGACGAGGAGGAGGTGCTCCCCGAGGAGCAGGTGTACCCGCCCGATGTCACCGAGGAGCAGGTGCAGCAGGAGGGTGCCGCCGAGATGGCGCAGTCGCAGACCGTCGCCGCCGCCACCGCTCTACGCGCCCTCGGCCGCCAGGTCACCCAGACGGTCACCGTGGGCGGCATCCCCGAAGGCAGTCCGTCGTCCGGCGTGCTCGAGGTCGACGACGTGCTGGTCAGCGTCGACGGTGACGCGGCGTCATCCGCCGACGCGGTCCGGACGGCGGTGCAGCGCGGCGCCGCGGGGTCTCCGGTGTCCGTCGTGGTCGAGCGCGACGGTTCGCGGCGCCAGCTGCAGGTGCCCACCGCCGAGTCCGGCGGTCGCACCGTGCTCGGCATCGAGCTGGGACTCGACTACGAGCTGCCGGTCGAGGTCACCCTCAACACCGGCGAGGTCGGCGGGCCCTCCGCCGGGCTGATGTTCAGCCTGGCCATCTACGACGTGCTCACCCCCGGTGAGCTCACCGGCGGCACCGAGGTGGCCGGCACCGGGACGATGGACGACAGCGGCATGGTGGGCCCGATCGGCGGCGTGCGGCAGAAGATGGTCGGCGCGCGAGACGCCGGTGCCACCTGGTTCCTCGCGCCTGCCGACGACTGCGCCCAGGTGGTCGGCAACGTGCCAGACGGCATCCGGGTAGTGCGGGTCGCCACCTTCGACGACGCGCTGACGGCGGTGCAGGCCATCGCGGCCGACCGCGCCGGCGATCTCCCCGGCTGCGGCTGACCGGCATCCGGGCCGGTGCCTCGCCTGGGCTGGCGACCGGGTTCGTCAGGTGGGTCGCAGGGTGTCGCGCAGGGCGTGCACGAGACCGGGTGCGAGGTCCTCGCCGGTGGCCACCCGGTCGTCACGGTCGTGGTCGCGCTGCCGCAGCACGCAGACCGAGCGCCCGTCGCGGGTCACCGCCACGACCAGGCGTACGTCCTTGCGAAGCGGATGCCGCGCCACCGCGGCGAGCGCCTCGGCCTCCTCGCCGGGCAGGTCGTGCTCGGCACCCGGGGGGATGACGACCCGCTCCACCGCGAGCGCGCAGCCGGCGACCTGGTCGGGCCAGGCGATGCGGGCGAGCACGTCGTCGATGCGGTGCCCGTCCGGCAGGTCGTCCTGCTCGACGGCGCTGAGCGCTCCCGCGACGACGTCATGACGCGCGAGCGAGCCGGCGAGGTGCGGCTCACGGTCGACGAGCTCGGCGGTGGGGACCAGCGCGAAGAGCCGCATCGGCTGGTCCCAGCCGCCGCCCGCGACGTGTCGTTCGGTGTCGAGCGTGGCGAGCGTGAGGGGGTCGGTGACAGGCGTGGCGTCCGAACTCACCTGCCCATCGTGCCCGAGGCAGGCTCCCGCATCGCGCACAGGCCCGCGAGGTAGGTTGTGTCTCCTTCGACGGGGATGCCCCCGTGGACCGTGGGAGAAGGAGAGTCGTGAGTCGCTCGGAGTGGTTCGGCGGGGCAGACGGCCGCGGAGAGCAGGAGCCCGGTGGCAGCGGGTCCGGCGGGGGGGCGGCTCGACCGGTCCGGGTGCTGCCGCCACGGCGGCGGCCCGGGCCGCTCAGCATCACCATCGCCGTCGTCGCCGTGCTCGCCGTGCTCGGTGGCATCGCGGCGAACGTCCTCACCGACCTGTGGTGGTACGACTCGGTGGGGTTCCGAGGCGTCTTCGTCACCGAGCTGACCGTGAAGGCCGGCATCTTCGCGGTGTCCGCCCTGCTCACCGGTGGAGCGGTCGCCGCCAGTCTCGTCCTCGCCTACCGCACGCGGCCGCTGTACGTCCCGGTGACACCCGCACAGCAGGTTCTCGAGCAGTACCGGCAGGCCATCGAGCCGCTACGCCGGGTGGCGGTCATCGGCGTCCCGATCGTGCTCGGGCTGCTCGCGGGGTCGGGCTCGATGGGTGCGTGGCGCACCTATCTGCTGTGGGCCAACCAGGAGCCGTTCGGTGTCGAGGACCCGCAGTTCGGTATGGACGTGGGCTTCTTCGTCTTCACCCTGCCGTGGCTGCGGTTCGTCGTCAGCTTCGTCACGGTCGTGCTGGTGCTGGCGTTCGTCGCCGGGGCCTTCACGCACTACGTCTACGGAGGGCTGCAGCTGCCCGGGCGCGGTCCCACCACGCGGGCGGCCTACATCCACCTCGGCATCACCGGTGCCCTCATCGCGCTCACCCGCGCAGCGTCGTACTGGCTCGACCGCTTCTCGCTGTCGGTCGAGCGTAACGAGCTGCTCACCGGCATCACCTACACCGGGGCCAACGCGGTGCTCCCGACGAAGGCCATCCTCGCGGTGGCGGCGGTCATGTGTGCCGGGTTCTTCCTCGCCGCGATCTGGAGCCGCAGCTGGCGGCTCCCCGTCACCGGGGTGGTGCTGCTCGTCGTGACGGCGGTCCTGGTGGGCTCGGTCTACCCGGCCCTCATCCAGCGTCTACGGGTGAGCCCGTCCCAGCGCACCCTCGAGGCCCCGTTCATCTCGCGCAACATCGAGGCGACTCGTGCGGCGTTCGGTCTCGACGGGGTCCGCCGCATCCCCAACCCGACGGCCCCGCAGTCACCTGACAACGACACGCTGCGCGCGGCGGCCGGTGAGATCCCCGGGGTGCGCATCATCGACCCCAACGTCGTCTCGCCGACCTTCCGCCAGCTTGAGGGACAGCGCGACTACTACGCCTTCCCCGACACCCTGGACGTCGACCGCTACACGGTCGGAGGCCGCGCCAACGACGCGGTGGTGTCGGTGCGTGAGATGAACCTCGACGGGCTACCCGACAACCAGCGCAACTGGATCAACGACCACTCCGTCTACACCCACGGCTACGGCTTCTACGCGGCCTACGGCAACCGGCGCACCGCCGAGGGCGATCCGGAGTTCTTCGAGGGTGGCGGCCGGTCGGCCCTCGGGGAGTACGAGCCACGGATCTACTTCGGCGAGCTGTCGCCCGAGTACTCGGTCGTCGGCGCGCCCGAGGGCGCCAGCCCCCAGGAGTTCGACTTCCCGGCGGGCGACGAGGAGAGCGAGGACGTCGCCGTCCGAAACACCTACTCCGGCGAGGGCGGGGTCGATGTCGGCTCCACCTTCCGGCGGCTCGCCTACGCGATCAAGTACCGCGAGGCCAACTTCTTCCTCGCCGATGCGGTCAACTCCTCCTCCCGCATCCTCGACCATCGCACCCCGACGGAGCGAGTCGAGCGAGTAGCGCCGTGGCTACGACTGGACGGCAACGTCTACCCGGCCGTCGTCGGCGACCGCGTGCAGTGGATCGTCGACGGGTACACGACGTCGGCGAGCTACCCGAACAGCCGGCTCATCGAGCTCGCCGAGGCCACCTCCGACTCCGTGGCCGAGCGGTCGAATGCGGTAAATGTGCGGGCGGGCGAGGTGAACTACGTGCGCAACGCGGTCAAGGCCACGGTCGACGCCTACGACGGCACGGTGCGCCTCTACGCCTGGGATGCCGAGGACCCGATCCTTCGCGCGTGGAGCAAGGCGTTCGACAACACGGTCGAGCCGTTGTCCGACATCTCCGGTGAGCTGATGTCGCACCTGCGCTATCCGCAGGACCTGCACAAAGTGCAGCGGGAGCTGCTCACCGAGTACCACGTCACCAACCCCGGCGACTTCTTCAGCGGCTCCGACCGCTGGCGCGTGCCCCGGGACCCCACCAGGCCCACCCAGGACCAGCCACCGGTGTTCCAGTCCATCGCGATGCCGGGGGAGCAGTCGGCCCCGTTCTCGATCACCAGCCCCTTCGTCCCGGCCAGCAACAACGAGGCCGGCCGAGAGATCCTGCGGGGCCTGCTCGCGGTCAACGCCGATGCGGGCAACCAGGCCGGGCGGCCGGCCGAGGGCTACGGTGAACTCCGCCTGCTCGAGTACGGGTCGGCGACCCCTGCCGGCCCGGGCCAGATCCGCAACCAGATCCAGAACTCGACGGCCCGCTCCCAGAACCAGGCCGAACCGCTGAACCTCGCCCAGTTCATCACGAACAACAGCCAGGGAGGCAAGCAGCTGACCTTCGGTAACCTGCTCGGTTTCCCGCTCCAGGGGCGCATGTTCTACGTGCAGCCGCTCTATGTCCAAGCGTCGAGCGGGTCCGGATCGTTCCCGCAGAACAAGGCCACCGTCGCGGTGTACGGCACCAACGTCGCGTGGGGCGATACGTTCGAACAGGCCGTGGCAGGCCTTTTCGGTGGCCGTCCACCGGCCGGGCAGCCCGGCTCGCCCGGGGCACCACCGCCGGCCACCGGTACCGTCGCCGAACAGCTCACTGCGGCGATCGCCGAGGTCCAGGCCGCGTACACGGCCGGGCAGGAGGCACTCCGCGGCGGCGACTTCACCGCCTACGACCGTGCGCAGGACCGTCTCGCTGCGGCGATCACTCGCGCCGACGGCCTCGCGGCCCAGCTCGGTGCGGCGGCACCCGCCGCCCCGGGCAGCAGTCCGAGCCCCAGCCCGAGTCCGTCGCCCGGCGGATGACATGGTCGCGGATGACGTCGTCGGGCGTCCCGACCGCCTCGGTGGGTTGGGACTCCCGATCACCTCGATGCGTGATGTCGATTTGGTCCTCGGCTCCGGCGTCGCGTAACGTTCACGTCACCGAGAGCGGCCTGTCGGCCGGCTTTCCCACGACGCGGGGTGGAGCAGCTCGGTAGCTCGCCGGGCTCATAACCCGGAGGTCGCAGGTTCAAATCCTGCCCCCGCTACACATCGCGACAACGTAGATGGCCCGGACCATGTGGTCCGGGCCATCTGCGTTGCTCGGCCCTGACCTGGTCATTTGCGCCCGATGCGGTTCCGAGGTCAGGCCCGGCGGTCTGCCTCGTCCGCGTCGTCATCGACTCCGGACGGCTCCCCGGCGACCCTGGGATCGCCGCTTGTTGCCAGATCTGTTGCCAGGGCGCCTTCTGCGGGGTCGAGAAGGCCGGCGATCAGCTGTCCCATGTCGTCGGCGAAGCCACGCTGAGACTCGACGTGAGACCGGTGTGTGTAGACCTTCAGCGTGATCGACGTGTCGGCGTGTCCGATGCGTTCGCTGAGGGTCTTGACGTTCTGGCCGTGATCCATGGCGAGCGTCGCGTAGGTGTGTCGCACGTCGTGCAGCCGGATGGGTCGTACACCGGCCCGATCCACCAGGCGGTTGAACCGAGCGGTGATGGTGTCCGGGTGTAGCGGCCTGCCTTCGGGTCCGACCATGACGTACGGGTGCTCCGGGTAGCTGCCCTCGAACGCTTCGCGCTCCTGGTCGAGCTGGCTCAGGAAGCGGCTTAGCTGGGCGACCGTGAACGAGTCCAGCGCGATGGAGCGCTCGCCCGCGCGGCTCTTGCCGTCGGATGCCTCTGCTCGGCCGTTCACGCTCACGCGAGTGTCGGCGATGTGCAGGACCGCGCGGTCCAGATCGATCATGCGACGTTCGATCCCGGCCAGTTCGGAGCGGCGCATGCCGGTCGTCGCCGCGAGACACCACAGGCCGCCGTAGCGATCCTCCAATGCGACCGAGAGCCAGCGCCGCAGTTCGTCCACGGTCCACACGTCGTCGCGGCGCTCGTGGGCTCCTCTCGCCCTGATCCGAGGCACCACCGCGTGCTCGGCAGGATTCGCGTGCAGGTGATTCCATCGCACGGCGTCGGCCAGGGCACGGCGCATCACGATGTGCACGTTGCGGACGGTCTTGGCACTCAACCCGCTGGCATGGTCCCCCGGCGTACGTCCGCGCCGGTACCGGAGTAATGCCTGCCGGGCGGCGTGGTAACCGGTGCCACACGCCTTCGCTACCGCTTTCGGGGTAGGCCCCACGCCGTCGCGCTCGTCCCTGTTCGCCATCCAGTACTGGAACATCCGCACGTTCGCATCCCCGCGGGTCCTGCCGTTCGTGTGCAGATGTCTGTAGAAGGCGTTGAGTACGGGCACGGTGATGTCCCCGAGCCAGCGGTCGCCGAGGATCGGGACGATGTAGTCCTCAATGCTGTCGCGATACCCGGCCGCCGTGGTCCTCTTGAGGTCCGGTTCGGTCACGTCGATCCACTCGGTGAGGAAGTCACGGACGCGGATGCGCTTGGCGTGCGCAGCTCTACCCGTGTCGTGGCGCCTCTTGGCCGCCATCGCTTCAGCGAGGGCTTCGGCTCGACTCGTGAATCCGCCTCTGGACGGTCGGTTGCGCTGCCCGGTGAGTGGGTCGGGGTCCAGTTCGACCTGGTACGTCCATGTCTGGCCACGGGACCAGACCGTGATGCCGGGGACCGTCTTGTCTCGCGTCATGCCGCTGCCTCCCCTCGATCGGGGCCGTCGATGAACGCCTGCAACTGGCGCGTCACGACGAAGACGCGACCGCCGAGGCGACGTACTGGTAGCTCCTCGGCGGCGGCGAACCGGTAGGCGCTGGCACGGCTGATCCCGAGCATCTCGGCGGCCTTCGGGACGGAGATGAGTGCGGGGAGGGTGTCGAAGTCGACCATCTGAAACTGCTCCTTGGGGGTGGTTCTCGTCGAACTTTCGGTGACGCGTGTCTTGCGCATGTGGGGTGCTCCTTCTCTGACTAGGACCGGGCTGGCCTGACAGAACTGACAGAATTGACGGAATGGTGTTTGCGCTGGTCAGGGGTTCGGGTTGGTGTCAGGCCGGGCACGACAGAACTGGTCGGTGGCCTGACAGAAACCCCTTCGTGGGCCTCGGGCGGTGGTTACCGCGGGTGGTGGTGGGGGTGGAGCTGGTAGGTGGGGCTGGGTGTCCGGCCTGGTCCGCCGGTGCGGGCGGGTGGCAGTTCGCGGAGGTAGCCGTGGTCGAGGAGCACCGCCAGGGGCGGGTCGAGGTCGGCGGCGGTGGGGAAGCGGGTGGAGGTGAGGGCGCGGTAGGCGTCGCGGCGGGTGAAGGTGTCAGCTCGGGTGCGGGTGGCCCAGTCCAGGAGGTGGCGGGCGGTGTCGAGTTCTGGGGGGAGGGTGAGGGTGGTGAAGACGCCGAGGGCGTGGGAGAGGTAGTAGTGGGCGACCTGGACGGCGGCGGTCATGGTGTCGGCGGTGACGGGCTGTTCGGTGCCGTGGGTGGTCGAGTTGGTGTGGGCGGCGAGGTGGAGCAGTGCGGCGGTGCGGGTGGCGAGGCCGGCCATCTTGGAGGCCCAGTCGGTGACGGGGGCGAGGGTGCCGGTGTCGGGGTGCAGCCGTGGTTCGAGCCATTCCTCGAGCTCGAGGAGGATGTGGGCGGCGTCGGGGGTGCAGGTGAGGGTGGCCCGGTCGGGGAGGGTGTGCAGTCCGGCGACGAGGGTGGTGAGGTGGGCGTCGTAGGTGTTCGAGGTGGCGTCGGTGACCGGGGGCGGGTTGATGGTGCGGGTGCCGACGGTATTAGTGGGGATGGAGTAGAGGAACCGGGCGAGGAGTCCGCGGGCTCGGGCTTCGGGGTCGGCGGCGATGCCGGCGAGGTGCCCGGGCTGCGTTGTGAGGGCGATGGTCAGGGCGGGGCGGTCGATCTTCTCGGCGGGCCGGCCTTGCCGGTCGACGCGGATCATGTCCCCGGAGTGCGCTTTGAGCAGGGGTTCGAGGTTGGCGCCTTTGGCGGCGTTGTAGCGGGCGCCGCTCACGGTGGTGAAGGCGCCGCCTTCGGCGGAGAGCAGCGCGAGCCGGCCGCCGTGGCGGGCGAGGAGGGTGGCGGCGGTCTCCGGGGTGAGGTCGTCGGCGAGGAGGCGGGGTTCGTGGATGTCGCCGGCGTACCGGCTGGCGGTCTCGGCGGCGGCGACGGCATCCGCCATGGGTGCGTCGTCGTCGGTGTTCTCGGCGGCTTTCGCGGCGCGTTCGGCGGCGGCGTGCGCGCGCCGGGCGAGCAGCGCCGCTTCCATGCGGGCGGTCTCGGTGGTGTCGGCGAGGGCCTGTTCGGCGAGGTAGAGGGGCCGGGTCATCATCGAGAAGGTGGAGGACTTGCGGGAGCCGGGGGCGAGCGCGACGACGGTGTAGAGGTTGGTGGGTTCGACCCACCCGGGCCGGGCTTGGATGTCGACCCGGCCGCCGGCGGCGACGGCGAGGCAGGCCAGGGCGAGGGTGGCGGGCAGGTCGGGCGGGACCTGCAGCGCGGTGGAGGTCTCGGTGACCATGGCGGCGAGCCAGGGCGGGAACACGCCGACGGGGAACGGCGGCAGGACCCGGGCCGGGGTGAGCGGGATCGGGTCTTCCCACGGCGCTGCCATCGCGGCCTGGCGGTCGGTGACCGGCCTGGCGTTGGGCTGGTGGACGGCGCCGACCTCGGCGAGCAGCCTGCGTGCGGTGACCGGCGTCATCCCCGGGCCGTCGGCGGTCGGCTCGGGTGTCGGGCCTGCGTTGGTGTGGGTTCGCGGGTGTTGGCGGGTCATGCACGCCTCCCGGTGTCGCGGCCGACGAGGTAGGGCTGGTGGTCGGGTCGGGGGTGGTTGGCGGCTGCTCGCAGGCCGGAGGTGATGGTGCGGGCGACCTCGGCCGCCGGGAGGCCGGTGTGCTCGCCGGCGGCGGTGAGCGCGGCGGTGACCTGGTCTTCGTTGAGCCGGCCGGCGGCGATGAGTTGCCCGAGCGCGAACGCGGCCCGGTTCACGGTGGCGTTGCGGGTGCCGGGGGCGGCGGTGAGCACGGCGTGGACCTCGTTCTCGAACGCGGCCAGGACGTATCGGTCCGTGATGGCCTCCCGCGGCGCCGGTGGGCGGTAGGTACCGGGCGGGCGGATGATGGGCGGTGGTGGGGTGAGCGCGTCGACGAGCCACCCGGGCAGGGGGCGGACTGGTGCCGTGTTGACGGTGATGTAGGCGCCGTCGGGGGTGCGTGAGGGTGGGACGACGACGTACCCGCCTTCGCCGCGGGTGTCGACCAGCGGCCCGAGCCGGCTCTGGGTGGAGGGGAGGGGGTGCGGCGCGGTGAAGTACAGGTGCAGCCCGCCGCGTGGGGTGGCGACGGTGCGGGTGTCTACCGGCATCGGCTGCCCGGCCGCGGCGGCGAGGGCGGCGAGGACGTCGGCGCCGTCGGCGGCGTAGGTGTACGGCTCGGGCAGCGGGACGAGTTCGCCGGTGACGGGGTCGTGCTTGGGGGTGTCCAGGTCGACCACCAGCAGCCGGGCCGGGCCGCCGGTGGGCATGCCGAGGTTGTACGGGGTGCGCTCCCACCAGGCAGCGATGGCGTCCGTGTTGGTGGTGGCGTCGTGGAACCCGTTCGTCGCGGCGGGCCTCTTCCCACCGATCGTGAGCGGGAAGACGGGGATGCCGTGCCCGGCGAGCCAGGTCGCCATCGCCCGCACGTCCACCAGGGTGGCCGTGTTCCCGGTCATGCGGTCATCTCCTCGAACAGTCCGAGCTGGCCGGTGGCCTGCGGGCGAGGTGGGGTGAACTGGTGGCGGGCGGCCTTGGCGCGCTGGCGCGGGTCGGTGGTGCGCCACCGCGCGAGGCGGCAGTAGTCGCGGCTCATGTCGACGCTGATCCCGTACCGGCCGAGCACGTCGGCGACGAGAGCGGTGGTGCCGGTCCCGCCGAATGGGTCCAGCACCACCCCGGGCGTCGACGCCGCGTCCGGGGTGGGGCAGGCGCACTCGTGCCCGGTAATCGTGACCGCAGCCTTCGTGTGGGGGTAGCCGGCACCGTTCCACCCGTTCTGCGGCCGTGTCCCGCCCAGGTCGTGGGTCTTTGGTCGTCCGCTGCTGCCCGCGCCGCGGTACGGCACCTGCTCGACCTCGGTGGTCGGGCGGCGGCCCTGACCACAGACGGTGCACACCTGCAGCGGGCACCACCCGTGGATGAGCCGGCGGGGCCACTCGGTCGGGAACGCCGCGAAGTGGTCCACACCGAGCTCGCCCGGGACGTTGAGCGGTTCGCTCGGCACCGACCACACCGACCCGGGAAGCTTGCCGCGCGGGTCGAACAGGGACGGGTCGGTGTTGCTTCGGCGTAGGCCGTGGTCGCCGTGCCCAGCGATCCGGGCGTTGCGTGGGCTGACGTCCTTGTCCGTGCGGCCCGTGTGGGAACCGCCCGAGTGCGGCCCGCGGATCTCGTCCACGGCGGCGAAGTACCGCGGCGAGAGGGTGAAGTGGAACCACTGCTCGTGCGAGCGGCGGCACCTGTCGGTCACCGACTCCGGCATCGCGTTCGGCTTGTCCCACACGATCTCCTGCCGCAGGGTCAGCCCGAGCTCGTCGACGCAGCGGATCGCGTACCGCCACGGCAACCCCATCAGCGACTTCGCTGCTACTCCGTGCCCGAGCGTCGTCCGAGCGATCGCGTGGTTGCGGTCTCGCGATGCGCCACGGTGGGCGTACGAGCCGTTGCTGGTCCCGGCGTACTTGTCGCCGAGGTTGACGAAGATCGACCCGGACGGTTTGAGCACCCGCACCATCTCGGCGGTCGCGGCCAGCAAGGCGTCGAGGAACGCGTGCGGGGTGGGCTCGTCGCCGACCTGCCCGGCGTAGTGCACGCCGGCGTCGGTGTACGAGCGCAGCGCGTAGTACGGCGGTGAGGTGACGACCAGGTCGACACTGTTGGCCGGGAGCGGCAGCGCAAGTGCGTCGCCCTGGATGATGTGGACGCTCACGCTGCACTCCCGCCGTTCGGCCAGGGTCCGCGGACGACGTCGCGGGCGCGGCAGGAGGTGCGCCGTTGCCGTGGCCGGTGCTGGGGTCGGCCGTTGAGGTAGTGACAGCGGTCGGCGGCGGCGTCGGGGGTGTCGTGGTCGGAGTCGGTGATCCACTGCCCGGTCGGGGTGTAGAACCCGACGGTCCACACGCCGGGGTCGGTGTCCAGGTACATCCACGTCGCCGGGTTCATGCCGCACCCGGCTCGCCGTAGGTAGCGGGGTCGCAGGTGGGGCAGCGGCGGCCGTTGCGGGTTGGGAGGCAGTAGTCGGCGACGTGTCCGCAGCTCGTGCAGGTTGATCGGGCGCGTCGGGCGGCGGTGAGCGCGGCGAGCTGCGCTGGGGTGGGTCGGTTCTTGGGCCGGGCGTCGGTGAGGCGGTAGAGGTCGGCGTGCCGGCGTCCACGCCGCCACACGATCCGCGCGACGGGTTCGGTGGTGCCGGGTCGCAGGGCGCGGTCGGCGAGCTGGCGGCGGGTCGCGAGCCCGGCTGGGGCCAGGCCCCACCGGAACCCGGTGAAGGTGTCGGCGGTGGCTGGTGCGCCGCCCGGAGTGATGCCGGCGGTGGTTCCGGTGCCGCAGGCGAGGACGGCGCGCCGTGACGCGGCGGCATCCGGACGGTTGTTCGTGGTGGGCGCGGGGGTCATGGCGGGGTGCTCCTGACGGTCCGGTTTCGGGCATGGGTGGGGTGACGGCCGGGGGTAGCGGTAGCACCGCGGTCCTCGGTCGGGGGTGGTGTGGTGGGGTGTGGTGGCGCAGGCCCGGGGCGGGGTGCTACCTCGGTGTCTGCGCTGGTCAGCGGTGGTCAGCGGTGGGTAGCAGGGCCGCTACCTCCGGTGCGGGGTGCTACCCCGCGCGGGTCACCATCCGGGCTCCACGGCCGGGCTGTCGCGTTGGTGCTCCTCGCGCGCCGGATGGTCGAGAGTCCCGGGGTTGTCGCGGTCGGTGAGGGCGGCGGTGAGGTCGTCGCGGGCCAGGCCGCGGCGGTTGACGCCGCGGAGCTTGACCTGCCGGACGCTCAACCCGTGGGGCTTGACGGCGTGTGTGACGTTCTCCCCGGTCCAGCCTTCGTACACGCCCGGGTAGGTGTCGGCGAGGCGGGTGGCGAGGGTCTCGCACCAGGCGCGGTCCTCCCCGGCGGGCCAGACGGTTGCGAGGTGGTCTAGCACCGACGCGGTGGAGGTGTCCGGTGCCGGGTCCTCGTTGGCGGCGTACCCGGTGAGCCGGCCGGCGGCGGCGCGGGCGGCTCGGGCGCGGGCGACGATCTTCTCCGCGTTGGTGGCGTCGAGGTAGGCGGCGCGGACGATGACGGGGTCGTCGCCCTCGCCGGCGAGGTAGCCGACGCCGTTCTCGGAGCGGGCGAACATGGTGGCGCGGTGCCCAGCCCGGTAGGCGGAGGTGCCAAGGACCATGTCGTTCTCGACCTGTCCCTGCACCCGCAGGCAGAGCCGCAGCACGGCGTTGGAGCGGATGCCGGTGGGCAGGGAGTCCTTATCGGGGCGTTGGGTCGCGGAGATCATGGTGATTCCGGCGGCGGGGCCGCGTTTGGTGAGGTCGGTGACCAGGTCGGCGATCTCGGCGCCGTGCTGGGGGTGTTCGTAGGCGATCTGGCACTCGTCGACGAACGCGACCACCGGATGCAGCCGCAGACCCTTCCGGGAGGCCAGGGCCGGGGTGATCTTCCCCTCCGGGCAGACATCTCTCGGCAGCTTGCGCAGGGTCTGGTAGCGGCGGCGCATGTCCTGGTGCAGCTCGCGCAGTGCGGACAGGACGTAGGCGATGTCCTCGGGTTCGTCCCCGACCCGGAACGCGTGGCAGACCGGGGCCAACGGGAGCCAGTCCGAGCCGCCCTTGAGGTCGAACACGTACAGCTCCGCGCGGACATCCAGCGCCGCGGCAAGCATGATGACCCGCCCGGTGAACGTCTTCCCCGCCCGTGGCATGGCCCCGATGACCATGGACGCGAACATCAGCGTGACGGTGACCGGTCGGCCGCGGGGGTCGACCCCGAGCGGGAACGGCTCGAACAGGTCCACGCTCCCCTTCGCGGCCAGCGGCCAGGTGACCGGCTTGGCCTTGGACATGGGCTTGTCCGCCACCCACAGCACGAGCCGGCCCTCGTGGATGTCGCTGTCCCCTTCGGGCCAGACGGAGGACAGTGGCCGCCGCAGCCCGGCGGCCAGCTTCGCGCGGCGGTCGATGACCTCCCCGGCCGGCACCCCCGGCGGGAGGTCGATGTCCGCGCGCCACCCTGCGCCGTCCCGGGCGATCGGGGAGGGGAACCGGATACCGTCCGCGCCAGGACGCAGGCCCTTGTTCAGCCCGGACAGGCCGATCGCGCCGAGCGCGGTGAGGATCAGCTCCGAGGTCAACCGTGGGGCGTCGGAGGTGTCGGTGTGCCGGTGCACGATCGCCTTGCCGTCCGGCCTGCGGCCGGCGCCACCGAGGACGGCCAGCAGGGCAGCGGCCAGCAGCGTGGACTGCCACCCGGGCAGCACCACCGCCGCTGTCCACCCCGCGGCCACCAGTACCGCGAGGACGAGCGAGGCCAGGATGGTGCGGACGCGGACGGTGCGGCGGCGCTGCTCGACCAGGCGGGTGTACGCGGCGGCGTCCGCACCACCGACGTCGGTACTGGCCGCCTGTGCGGACATCCCGCGGCGGATGGCGGCGGAGTCGGCGTCGAACACCCACCGGCCCACCACCCGCGCCGCCCGCCAGATCCCGGCCGGGGACCGCCCGGCCAGCCGAGCCCAGTACACCGGCACCCGGATGACGTGGAACCCCGCCGCCAGCGCGGCGTACCGCGCACCCCAGGCGATCGCGGCGCGCCGGTTCGCCCTGGTGGCCAGCCACGCCGGGACCACCGGACGGGCCGGCAACGCCGGCAACGGCGGCCCACCGCGGCCGGAGGTGGCGGCGACATCCCCGCCGTTGCCCAGGCTGCCCGGGTGGTCGAGGACGACGCCCTCGACGACCTCGCCGGTGGAGTCCGGGCCGTCCACCGGAGTGCGGTCCTCACCGTCGTCGAGCCCGTCCATGGAGGCGGTCCCGTCCTGAATCAGGTCACCGTCATCGGCGCGCGTCACAGCTCTCGACCTCTCTCTCACGCCACGAAATCCGGGACCGACCTGGCCGCGATGCGGCGTTCGCGGCGCAGACGGGCCAGCCGCCCGGGCGTCATCCCGCCCCACACCCCGAACCGCTCCCCCCGGGCCAGAGCCGCCTCGAGGCACTGCGCCCTTACCGGGCAGCGCAGGCACACGGCGAGGGCCTCCCGTGCTGACCCGCCGTCCTCCGGGAAGAACAGCTCCGGGTCGACCTGCGCGCACAGCGCCGCCACCTGCCAGTCACCGCCTTCGGCCGCGGCAGTGTCGGTCGGCACCTGGCCCTGGAGGTTGTCATCGCCGCACAGGGCGGCGGTGTTGTCTCGGCGGTGACGGTTCACTGGGGCACCTCCCGGGCGATCTCGCCGACCACGTGCGGCAGGTAGGCGCGGGTGCGCAGTGACTCCCCGGCGGCCAGGCGTACCCCGCAGTCGCCGCAGTGGAACAGCGCCCCGTGGGAGCCATCCGGGTGCACGTGACTCGGCGGGTACAGCGCCAGGCCCCACCCCGGGTCCAGGTCGAGCAGGCCGACCAGCCGGCCGCCGTCACGGTTGAGCGCCCGCCCCGGTCCCCCGCAGAACAGGCACACCGGCCGTAAGCGCCCCCACCGGGTCTCGGTCACGTTCGCCGGGACGGACCGGCCCGGGTCGAGCGCGGCGCGGGCGTCACTCGGCGGCGCCCACACCGGGTCGATCCGGGTCGCGACCCGCCGAGCCCGGACCCGGCCACCGACCAGGGAGTAGAACGTGGTACCCATCAGAGGCCCTCGCTGTCGGCCCGGATGACCCCGCCCAACCCAGCAGTGCCGGTGACTGTGGTCTCGTCCGCGCCCTCCTCCGGGCCGGTGTCGGCGGGTTCGAGGACAGGCAGCCCGACCCGCTGCCGAGCGACCGTCCAGAGCCGCCACGCCAGCTCGTCGACCTCGTCCCACTCCTGCGGGTTGACCACCTCACCGGGGTCCCACCACGATGCCCGCGGGTCGGCCTCGACCCGCACCTCCACAGGCACTGCGAGCCCGGGCACCTCGCGTGCGGCGGCGTTCACCGCGGCGGTAAACCGCTGCCCATAGGTCTCGAACGCGGCCACGTACCGCCGGCGCAGCTGCTCCTCGGCGGCGTCCCACTCGGCGAGCTCGGCGCCGATCGGCTCCTGGTTGTCCTGCGACTCCCAGAGCGAGTCGAGGGCGTCGTCGATGTCGAGCAGCATCCCGGCGCGGTCCTCGACCGGGGCGTCCTGCCGTGATTCGCCCACGAGCTGGGCGACGTTCAGCCGCACCACGACCGGCTCGGTGCGCCTGCCCGCCAGCTCCGCCAGGTCGGGGTCGTCGCCGACGGTCCCGGTCACGAGCTGGTCGAGGAGGTCGGACTCCCACGACCCGGGACGGCCTGCGGTGACCCGGTCGGTGCTGCCGACGTTGCCGGCGACCGCACCCAGGGCCGACGCGAGGAAGTCCGCGAAGTCGAGCGCCTCGTGCACCGGGTGCCCGAGGCGCACCGCGTCCGTCAAGGCCGCCACGGCGGCATCCCACAGCCGTTCGTACTCGGCCCGGTACTCCTCCTCGGCCGTGCGGGCCGGCTCGGTCATCTGCTGCTGGGTCATCGCTGGTGCGCTCCTGTCCTGGTGTCCATCGCAGTTCGTGTTCGGTGTGGTCACGCCGCGCCCTCCCGGTCCGGTGCGGCGCCGACCCCGGCGCCGATATGAGTTGAGGCTGTGGGCGGGGCGTCGTCCTCAGCCGGTCGTGGTGCGTCATCCGCCGCCGGTGCCGGTAGGGGAGCGGCTGGGGGTGGCGTGGCCTGGTGCCGGCGCACGGTCCGCACCGAGCACCCCGCCGCCGCCGCGACCTGCTTCTGGGTCCAGCCCGGGTGCTCGAGCGCGATGCCGCGGACCACCTCCGCCAGGTCACCCCCGCCCTCGTGGCCGGTGGCGTGGGCGGTTCTGTCAGGCCGGACCCGGGTTCTGTCAGGGCGGTCCTGACGCAAACCACCACCGCTGACCTGCGCAGACGTGGT
Organism: Dermatophilaceae bacterium; assembly: GCA_051645525.1. GTDB lineage: Bacteria > Actinomycetota > Actinomycetes > Actinomycetales > Dermatophilaceae > JBOFLG01. Next base: position 26,337 of record JBOFBK010000474.1, read on the forward strand.
TGTGTCAGTTCTGTCGGTTCTGTCAGCCCACCCCGGACCCCGGCGCCCGCCCGGGCCGCCCGCGTCGGTGGGGGAGGTGAGGCCGGGAGCAGCCGCCGGTGTCGCCACGACGGATGCTCCCGGGGTCGGTGCGGCCCGTTGCAGGTGCGCCAACGCCGCGCCCATCCCGAGCACCGCCACCGGCAACGTCGAGACCGCCGCGACCACCGGCCACGGCGCCGCGGTGATCCCGGCCGCGACCATCAGGTGGTACGCGATCTGCCCGGACGCGCCCACCAGCAGCGCCGTCAACGCCGACCACTTCGCGAACCTGCGCACCACCCCCGGCGGGCTGGTCAGCCATGCCCGCAGGGCCACAGCCGCGTAGGTCTCCATCCCGATCGGCAGCGTGATCCGGGTATCGATCACCAGGCCGTCGACGATGCCCGGCAACGGCTGCACCTTCCCGAACCCGCACAACGTGCCGATCCCCACCCACCCGGACCAGATCGCCACCCCCGCCGGCAACGACAGCAGCAGCACCGGCCACACCACCCCCGGCGAACCGCCACGGGCCGGGGTGAGCCGCTCGTGGCTGGTCATTGCTGACCCGCCAGCGAGCCCACCGTGTCGACCAGCCAGGACACCGCAGTGGTCAGTCCGTCCAGGATCGGCTCACCCACCGGCGTCGACGCCAACGTCAACCCCAACAGCACCCCCAGGACCACGCTGCCGACCTCCGCGCTCCTACCCACCACGCAGAACACCGTCACCAACAGCAGCACCACGAACAACGGAGCAGTAACCAACATCGAAAACTCCCCTCTCACGCAGCCGTGTCCGGCAACAGCGGCCGCACCCACGACCGGGCACGAACCACCCGAGCCAGCGCAGCCACCGCACGGCGATGAGCACGCACCGACACCACATCCCCCGACGCGGCCAGGCGGCACTCCGCCGCCACCACCGCCAGCTCGGCCGTGACCACCGGCCACTCCGCCTCGATGACCGCCAGCTCCTCAGGCGGTGGGTCGAACGTCTGCATCAGAACTCCTCGGGTGGTCGGCTTACAGATTGAGTCTGTATTGCGGGAGACGCTACAGACTGATGCTGTAGCGGCGCAAGATGTGCTCGTGTTCGGCGTGGTTCAGACTGGTTCGGGTGAGACCGGTTGCGGCAGAGGACTCGGGGGGGCGCCGGAGGGACTTCCTGGATGTCGCAGCGCTGTGCCGGGCGCACGGATGGAGTCGCCCGAGACTCATCCGAGAGCTCCGGCGGGAAGCGGCGATCGACGGCCGCGAGCTTCCCAGCGATGACAGCCTCATCCGGATGATTCGCCTGTGGGCCAACGGAACTCGCGCACCGAGCGACCACTACTCAGCGCTACTTGCCCGCGCCTTCGGAGTCGCTGAGGTGCAGGCTCAGCCGGAGACTCTGGGAGAGTTCGAGGCGCTTCTCGGCCAGGGGGACTCGGCCATCGACGACGGCACGGTCGTCGCACTCGAGGCCCACACTCAAAGCTTGAGAGTCCTCGATCGGCGCTTGGGCGCGCGCCGGTTGCTCACGCAGTCGGAGGCGCATGCCCGCGCTGTAGCCGACCTCGTGCAGTGGTCGTCGCTCGGCCGGCTGCGCAGCGAGCTGGCTGCCGCTGGGGCCGAGGCGGCTGCGCTGGCTGGCTGGCAGGCGCTCGATCTCGGTCGACCGAGGGCGTCATGGCGGTTGCACGCAGAGGCGCGCTCGCTCGCCTACGAGTCGGGTGACCCGAGCGTGATTGCACACGTCACGGCGCAGCAGGCGTACGTGCTGCTCGACTCAGGACGGACCGCACAGGCGGTGAGCCAGTTCGAACGTGCGCGCGCTCAGGCGGGCTCGCGCGTTCCTGGTGTCGTCCGATCCTGGTTGGCGGCAGCAGAGGCGGAGGCGCGCGCGGCAGCAGGCGACTCCACGAGGGCGGTACGGCTGCTCGACGACGCCGAACGGGCGCTCGATGACGAGAGATTGCCATTCATCGTGCTCGACAGTGCGCACCTTGCCAGGTGGCGAGGGCACTGCCTCGCGAGGCTCGGGGATGCCGGGGCGGTGACGTCGCTGGACCAGGCCCTTCGAGGCCTCGACCCCGAGTTCAGCCGGGCCGCAGCAGGACTGCACATCGACCTGTCGATCGCCCACACGGTCGGTGGCGATCGCGACTCCGCACGACACCACGCCACGAAGGCCGCGCACCTGTCGGCGACAACTGGCTCGGAGCGCCAGCGTGCACGGGTTCGAGCTCTACTCGAGGCCGAAGGCCCGTAGGTGCAGTAGGGCCACGAGCGTGCCCGAGTTGCGGACCTCGCCGGCCTCGATGAGCCTCTCGACGGAGTCCAGTGGAATCCACTGCACGCCAGCGCCTTCGTTGCGCTCGGTGGGTTCTCCGCTGACGGTGCAGCCGATCGCCGAGTAGATGTGGTGGGGGCTCCGGACGGTCCCGATCATCGGTTCGAACGTCACCAGGTGTCGCAGCTCGCCGACGTCCAGGCCGAGTTCCTCGGTGACCTCGCGGCGGGCAGTCTCGGCAGGGCTCGCGCCCTCCTCGACCAAACCGCCAGGCAGCTCCCAGTTCCACACACCGGAGGCGAACCGGTGGCGCCAGATCAGGCCCACGTGCTTCCTCGAGTCGTCCACGATCGCGGTCATCGCCGCACTGGGTAGCGTCACGACGTGATGCTCGAAGCGGTCGCCATCCGGCGGCTCGACGTCGACCAGGCTCAGACGTGCCCACTCCGAGCGATACAGGTCACGCTCACCGTGGACCAGCCACTCGTGCGGGTCATGCCGCTCGACGGATGACGACCGCGGCGTCGCCGCCTTGGCGCCCGAACCGCGGCGTGCGTTCCACTCCCGGATCGTCGCCGCTTCCCACAGATGGGTTCGCTCACCCAGCGTCTGGGCAGGGGCCGGCATCTGCCCTCGATGCCGGTAGGCGCTCACCGTCCCCGGCCTCACCCCCAGATAGCGGGCTACCTCCGTTGTGGTCCAGAGCTCCGAGTCGTTCGCCACTCGGTCATCCTTCCTCAGCCGGGCCGAGTCGAGGACCGCTGGTGGGTGTCCTGGCGTCGTTGGTCAAGTCGACGACTCATTCACCTGCGTCGTGGTCTCGCCGAATGTCCGGCCGCGGTCCCATGCTGCTGCGCGCTCGGCGAGGCCGATGACGTTGGCGGTGGTGACGTCTGAGTTCGCGAGGATGAGCGCGTGTAGTGCTGCCGCTACGAGCTGTGATGCCTGGCCTTCGGGGAGGCCGGTGAGGTCGCAGATGGCGGTGGTGGCGTCGTGCCCGCTGGCAGACCAGAACGACTCGACCCTGGGGGAGGTGTAGGTGTTCATGGCGTCGACGATCCTGGACGCGATCACGGCATCGGAGTCTTCCCGCAGGGTGCGGCGGAGCTCCTTGGCCGCAGGCTCGCGTATCGAACCGATGGTGGCCAGGGCGAGCCGGTACTGGATCGCGTCCATGTCGACCATCGTCTCAGCCGGGCCAGCGTCGAGCGTTCTGGCAGGCAGAGCCAACCCGATACTGGTCGGCCGTCTCCACGGGGAGCGGAGGCTACGCGCTCTCGAGGTCGTCTTGGCCGAAGAACTTCGGCACCTCTGCCTTGGCACGGTTGACGAGGGTCTGGACGAACCTCTCGTTCATGTCGCCTGGGAGGGCAAGGGGCAGGTAGGCGAGGACGGTGCTGAATGCGACTCGGTCGTCTTCTGGGACGTATGGGTTGTGGTGGCGCAGCTCGCCGACGAGGTCAACGATGAGCATGATCGCGCGGTTCTCCTGTCCGCTGGTCCAGAGCCAGCCGAGAACCTTCCCGTACAGGTCACCGGGGTGCGCCACTCCCTCGCGGGCGAGCCGGTGGTAGGGCGAGCACAGAAGGCGGTGTGCGGCCGAGGTCGCCACGGTGGTGGTCATGGAGTTCAGGATGGGGTCAGGTACAGCGGTCTCGTTCGTCATGCGCAGACCGTAGAGGCGGCATCGGACATCTCGACTTCTCTGTGCGGCGACTCCACAGAGCTTCAGCCGCTCCCGTCTCGACCTCCTGTGCCCGGTCCGGTCCAGTTGGGGTCGACCGGTACTGGGATCAGCCGTGAGTTGGTGATCCAGTCCATCCGGGTCGTGGGGTACGGGGCGATGTCGTCGTACCAGACGACGAGCGCTTCCCAGGCGTAGCCGTTGCGTCGCCATTCCACGAGGAGCCCGCGGCAGGGCTTGGTGCCAATGTTCCGCACGAGCACGAATCGGGTGTCGGGCCAGGGCGGCCACTGGTCGCGTTTGGGCGGGTTGGTGTTCGGTGCCGCAGGTCGCCTGCCCCTGGGGTCGCGGCGGCTGTCCGCGTCGGGGGTCATCAGCGGATGATAGTAAGTAAGTTCGATTAGTGCGACGACCGTGCTTGAGGAGACTTCTCTGCGTCGCGGCGTGTAGAGCATGCTCGGCGACTGACAGCGCACGGCCTACATGTCCTTCTGTCCACGGCCAGAGGCGGGCGCGTTGAGGCTCCGAGCGACCGATGGACCTACGACGAGCGCAGCACGACCGGCGTTGGGACGATGAGCTGGTGACCGTGACTTATCCCGCGCTGGACTGGTTGGCTCGGCGTCATGCCGGGGAGTCTGTGGCCCTGATCGCTCGGCAGGCTGGGGTGAGTCAGGCGCGAGTACTGGACGCGACAACCCTGTATGGGCCGTTTCCGCGGCCGTGGCGGCAGCTTGGGCGGACGGTGCACCCGCCGGAGGTGGTGGCGGCGCGGAATCAGCGGTGGGTAGAAGCACGCCGAGCCGGCGCGAGCCTGACCGATATCGCTGCCGCGGAGGGTGTGACGCGCCAGTTGGTGAGTCTGGTGACGAGTCGGTTCGGTCCGTTTTCTCGCGTGTCTGCGCCAGATCCGGATGCGCAGGACTGGGCCAGACAGCGCCGCGCGGGCCTCACGATTGGCGCGATCGCCGACGGCGCCGGCGTCTCGCCCGGCCGGGTGAGCGCGGCTACCCGCCCGCTTGGTCCGTTCCCGACGTCAGCGGTACGGCTTCCGGCGGGGCTGGTCGGGGTGACCCAGATCGCGCGGGTTGCCGGGGTGTCCGTACCGAGCGTGGTGCGCTGGCGCCGGCTCGGGCTGCTCCCGCAGCCCGACTTCGTCACAGCCGCCGGCCGGGCGCTGTGGTTCGAGGCGTCGGTCACGGCCTGGCTCGACACGGCAGACCTGGCCGTGTGTGCACAGTGTGGGGCGCGGTGTCTCAGCCTGGCGCGGCACCGCGCGTACGCACATGGGCACCGTCAAGGCATGCGACGGATATCTCAAGCCGACGGCGCACGCGGACCAGCACCGTTGCGGAGCCGCGTGGATTCGTCGACACGTCGTGGTTGAGCGGGACCGGTGCGGCAGTCAGTCGTCGTCGATTCTGGTTTTGGCGTCGAGGCGGAGGGTGGATTCGGTGATGGTGCCGAGGATGCGTGCGGTGCGGCGCAGTCCGATGGCGGTGATGGCGTCGTGGTGTTTCTGGACGCTGCGTTGGCGGGTGGTGATGGTGGCCTGGAGGTGCTGGTCGGCTGCCTTGATCTGTGCGAGGGCGTCGCGGAGGTCGTCGATGGCGGCCTGCTGTTCGGGGGTGAGGTCGTCGGCGGATTCGGTGGTCCCTGCCGGGTCTGGTGGTCGGCGGCGGCGTCGTGTGGTGCTCGGTGTCGCGGTGGGGGGTCGGGTGGCGTGGGGGGTCACAGGGTGATGCCTTTGGCGCGCAGGAACGGGACGGGGTCGATGGGGGTGGCGTTGGTGCGGACCTCGAAGTGGAGGTGCGCTCCGTAGGAGCGTCCGGTGTTGCCGACTTCACCGACCGTCTGACCGCCGCGGACGGTCTGACCGGTCTGGGCGATGCGGAGGGAGAGGTGGGCGTGGCGGGTGGTGATGCCGCCGCCGTGGTCGATCTCGATCATCTGGCCGTAGGTGCCCATGGTCCCGGAGAAGATCACCCGGCCGGCGGCCGCGGCCTGGACGGGGGTGCCTTCGGGGGCGCCGAGGTCGACGCCTTTGTGGAAGGTGGAGCACGGCCCGGAGCAGCTGCGGGGTCCGAAGTCGGAGGTGATCTGGTAGGCGCCTTTGCGTAGGGGCGCGGTCCAGGTGCCGGCGGGTACGGCGGCGGCGGCGTCGGTGCAGGCCACCGAGGTCCCGGCGACGATCGATCGGGCCAGCGGCTCCCACCTGGCGTAGGCGTCGGGGAAGGCGGAGACCTGCACGGCTTGGGCGGCGCGGGTGATGGGCATGGTCTGCCAGCCGTCGATGTCGAGCAGTCCGGGTTGGCCGCCTTGCCCGCCGGTGTAGAACATCGCGCTTGCCTTGGCGGCGTTGGTGCGGTCGGCCAGCGGCCCCCAGGGGCGGCGCTGCTGGAACAGCCCGGCGGAGTCGCGGTCGGACTGTGCCTCGGTGAGGTCGGCGCGCAAGGTGGACTCCTGCATGGCGGTGGCGATGGCGACGACATGGCCGCGCTCGGGCACCTTGAGCTGGGCGCCGACGGTGATGATGGTGCGGGCGGCGGCGATCTGGTCCGGGGTGAGGTCGATGCGGACCCCGGCCGCGGCAGCGACATTGCAGACCCCGCCGGCGCCGGCGGGCTCATCTCCGCTACCAGCAGCGAGGAGCGCCCCGGCGGGGGTGGGCGCGGCGGCGAGCAGCAGGTACAGGCCGCTGACCGCGGCGGCGAGCAGCGCAGCGGCGACGGAGAAGGTCCGGCTCACCCGGTCGCCTCGGGGCCGTACATGGTGACCTTCCACCCGTTCAGCGCGTCGAGTTCGACGGCGAGGGTCTCCCCGTTGGTGATGGTGACGTTGACGGTCGCGTCGACGGCGGTGACGTCGACCAGCTCGCCGCGGACCACGAGCGCGGACGGCACGAGTTGCGGGACGGTGGCCTGGATCATCGCGGTGGCCTCGCCGGTGGTCAGCGCCGAGGTCTGTTTCACCCAGGTGGCGCGCGGGGTGGTCCGTGCTTCGAGCCAGCGCACGACGAACCGGGTCGCGGCGTCGGTGGCCTGGACCTCGCGGGTGACGTCCGGGACTGCCGGGTCGCCGCCGGGTGGGGTGCTGGATGCGGTGGGGGTGATGGTCGGCATCCACGACGGCACCGGTGGTGTGGCGTCGGTGGGTGCAGCGGTCCGGGTCGGGGCGGCGGGCTCGGCTGCCGGCGCGGCCCCGAGATAGGGGGAGATCATGCTCCACGCGGTGAACGCGATCAGCACGGTGAAGGCGCCGATGACGGTACGGCGGAAGTTCTGCGGAGAATCGACGACCCAGTGGAGGGTGCGGCGGATGCGGGTGCGGATGGTCCTCATGGGCGGTCTCCGATGGTGTAGAGCCGCACGTCGCTGTCCTTGGCCGGCGCGGCCGGCAGCGCCCGCCGGGCGGGAGTCGGGTTGGGGGAGACGGGCCGCGAGGTCGGGGTGTAGATGACGGCGTCGCGGTTGGCGTGACCGGTGGGCGCAGGCCGGGTGGTGGCGTGGACGGCTTCGGGAGGGATGCCGCTCTGCTGGTTCGGGGTCGACGTGGTGCCGGTCTCGGGTGGGATGACGGTTCCCTGGATGACGGTCGGCTGGGTGCCGGCCGGCTGCGGGGGCGGCGCCGCGGTGGGGGTGTAGATGACCCGGCCGGTTTTGGCTGGTGGGGTCGCGGGTGTGGAGGTGAGGTGGTGCACGGTCTGGGATGCTGCGGCGGATGCGGCGACCTTGGTCGCTGCGGCGGCCCCGGCTCCGCCGGTGGCGGCACCGACACCGGCGACGAACGCGCCCTTGAGGACCTTGGATGCCATGGAGGACTCCGCCGGCGCGGCGGTCGGTGTCGAGAACGTGCCGGGGGCTGAGCCAGTACCGGGGGCCGCACCGGTGCTGGGTGCTGGCTTGTCGGGTTGGGTGTTCCGGCGGGGGAGCTTGCCCTTGGTGATCTCGCGGAGCTGCCCGAGGGGGCCGCCTTGGCGGAGGTTTGTGGTGAGTCGCCATACGGCGAGGTTGAGCGCGCCGATCGCGATGATCGCGAAGATCGGTGGCAGGCCGAACTCCACAGAGAGCAGTACTGCGTAGCCGGCACCGATGAGGATCACGGAGATGACCGCGAACGCGGCGCCGCTGACCAGGATGCCGCCGGCGGTGTTGACCAGCCCGAGCAGCATCCACCGCCACCGGGGGTGCTGGGCCGCGATGGCGATGAACGGGGTGACCGCGACGGCGAGCCGGAGGAACACCAGCGCCCACACCACCCGGTAGAAGGAGTAGCCGAGGACGAGCATGCTGGACACGGCAGCGAACCACGCAACGAAGGCGTACCCGACCCGGGCGCGGCCCTGGTCTCCGGCGAGGTAAGGGTAGGCGGAGGGGTACTCGTTCTTCACCGCCTCAAGAATCCGTTCGGAGGTCTCCTTCTTGCTGGTGAAGATGGCCTCGGCCTTGCCGGGGTCCTTGGCGATGGTGGCTTCCTCGGCGCGGGTGAGGGTGGAGGCGTTCCACAGCGCGGGCCCGTACTTGCGGGCGGCGGCGGTGTTGCCGCGGCCGAAGTTCGCGGTCACCCACGTCTCGTACACCAGGGACTTGGTCAGCATGGAGCCGAGAGCGTCGGCGACGTCGCGTTCGCCGTCGGTGCGGGTGATCGCATCCGCGGCGGTGCCGACCACCCCGGACATGGCCTTGTCGACGGCGGCGCCGAGGGTGAACGGGTAGATCATCGCTGCGACGGCGATGATGACCACGGCGACCACACCCGCGGCGGTGTCGGCGTTCTCGGCGACGCGGCGGCGGGAGCGGGTCGCCATCCACAGCGCGGTACAAAGCACCGCGATCCCGATCAGTGGGATGAAGAACCGCTCCCCGAGAGCGACGGAGGCGTACTGGAATACCGGGGTGAGTAGTGCCATAAAGTCGGGGTCGAAGATCACCCGGGCCAGGATCACCACGACCGCGACGGTGACCTTGGTCAAGGTGAAGAACAGTGAGGCGAGGGGGTCGGACACGTCGACGCCGAGCTCGCACCGGAACACGTAGTTGTCCAGCCCGGGCCCGTACCCGTGGACCTCGTAGATCGACACCGCCGACCCGGGCGCGAACGGGTCACCGTCCTTGACCGTGGCCGGCCCGCCGTCCAGGGACGCGGCCAGGCCGTCACCGGGCAGCGACGCGATCGGGATATCGGGGTCACCGCAGGGCAGCGGGTTGAGGTCGACCGCGGCCGCGGCACCGGCGAACCCGACCACCAGCATGAGCCCGACCAGGACGACCCGGATGACGCGGCCACGCCGGATGACGCGGCCACGCCGGATGACGCGACTACCGCGACCGGCCCGGCGGGTGCCGGGGTCGGGGCGGGTGCCGCGGGGCGTCATCCGCTCACCTGTGCACGCGCGGGGGCGGGTCATGCGCTGACCGCGGCGGGTTCGTCGGCGGCGAAGATGCCGACGCCGTCGGTGGCGTCGATCCGCCCGCTCGGGGTGGTGTCGAGCGCGCCACGCAGGGTGGTGTCCCACCAGGACATGTCGACGTGCACCACGCGGCGCCGGTCCTCCCAGTCCCGCACCAGGAAGCTCCCGGGCTGGAGGTTGCGCAGGGTGTGGTGGTAGCCGGAGTCGGGGGCGAGGTGCAACAGCGGCATGGCCTCTCGCGCGGAGGCTTCGTCGCCCATCCGGCCGGCGAACACCATCCCGGCGAGGTTGCCGATCTGCTCATCGATCCGGAACAGGGTGTTCGGCTTGGGTGCGGTGAACACCACGAGGGAGTCGTTCTTGCGGGAGTCGTTGGACGCTCGGACCACCAGGCCGCTCATGGAGCCGGAGCCTTCGGTGATGATGGTGCCTTCGTCGATCGCGACCGCGGACGGGCCCGGCGCGTAGATCGCGCGGGTCGCGAGCCGGGCGCCGAGGTGCAGGATCGGGCGGGAGGCGCGTTGGGCCTCGGTGAGCTGGGACAGGTCCGCGCCGGTGTTCTTCGGGGGCAGCTCCATCCCGCGCATGGTGATGACGGTGAGGGTGGAGTCGAACAGCCCGTTCAGCAGACCGTCGTCGACGTCGCGCCCACGCTCCGGGAAGATCGGCGCACCAAGCCGTCGCTCGGCCGCGGCGACCAGCCGGGCCGCGATCACCTTCCCGGTCTCCCCGGGTTGGCGGTTCAAGGCGTCGATGAGGGTCCACGGGTCGGCGCCGTAGTGGCCGCCGACCTCGCTGGTGGCGTCCTCGAGGCGGGCGACGAGCTCACCGGTGGCGTCGGCGGCGACCATCCGGTACGGCAGCAGCATCACCGCAGCGTCGAGCAGCAGCTCACGGCGTTCCTGCTTGGCGTCGGCGACCGCGGCCTGGTACTCCTCGGCGCTGCCGTAGGACGCGGCGCGGGGCTCGGGGATGAGCAGGGAGGGCACCATCATCCCGGGCTTGACCGCGGCCAGGGACACCAGGCGGGAGTCGCGTTTGAGGTGGGGCAGGACGGGGAGCCGGCCGAGCGGCCAGGACGGGTCGAACACCACGGCCTGGTGCCCGATCATGGTCTCGTAGTCGGCGAACGCGCCGACGAGGGTGGACTTCCCGCCGCCGAGGTCGGTGGTGACCAGCACCAGGCCCGGTTTGTTCTTCCTCGGTCCGGCGTGGGTGTCCAGGACGAACACCTCACTGGTGCCGGCGATCTGGCCCAGGGGGAACCCGACCGCGTCGCCCGCGGCGGATGACGCGTGCGGCACCGCGGCGGCCAGGGTCGCCACCGGCATCTGGGTGACGTAGCCACTCATGACCGGCGGCTCACACGGGGTGAACGAGCGGTACAGGTGCCACTGGCTGTATGCGTGGGCCAGGGTGATCTTCTGGTTCCGGGCGACCTCCGCGGTGAGGGTGTCGGCCCGGTCCAGGCACTCCTCCTCATCGGCGCCGGTGACCGCGAACATCACCACCCCGATCACCCGGGCCGAGACGTCCCGGTGCGCCGAGGCGACCTCGTCGGCGACGACCTCCGCGCGGGCCACCGCGCGGGCGATCGAGGGTGGCACGCTGCCGTGCTCGGCGTGGTGCGCGGCGATGTTCTGCGCCCGCAGCTGGGCGTCCTCCGCGGTGCGGGTGAGGTCCTCACCGTCGTAGATGTCGAACACCGCGCAGGTCTCGACCGGGAAGTCCAGGGTCTGCGGGTAGTACATCCACGGCAGCACCGCCCGCAGCACGGTGTCCTCGGTGCGGGCCGCCATCGACTCCACGTTCAGCACCGCCACGTGGCTGGTGTGCCGGCGGCTGTTCCGGATGGCGTGCACCACCGTCGTCGGGGCGTACGGGCGCGCGGTGGCCACGACCGGCCCGGTGAACCCGCCCACCTCGGCCGGGTCGAACCCGGCCCGGCGGCCGAAGTACGCCGCCGGCGCCGGGGCACCGAGGCCGAGGGAGGCGTGCACCAGCCAGCCCAACGCCTTGGTGCTGATCGGGCGGGCGAACCCGTTACGAGTCATCGCCTGGTTCACCCGGACCAGCGCCCGGCGGGCCTCCTCCAACACCCCGAGCCGGCCCTCGATCGGCTCCCGCCCGGCGACCATCGCCAGGTTCTCGACCTTGTCGATCTTCTGGGTGGAGAACCGCACCCCGACCGGGACCCCGTACCGGCTGGCGCCGGTACCGATCAGGTACCGCTGAGCGTCGGTGAGAAAGTCACCGAACGTGCGCCCCTGCTCGGGGTCGGGCAGCCGCCGCGCCGCGGTCGCCTCATCCAACGCCCTCGCCCACTCGGCGTGCGGGAACGGCGAGGAGGTGCCCCGGATCCACAGCCGCATCCCGGTCAGCTCGGTCAGGCGCTGGGTGAACACCGACATGATCCCGCGCCGGGTGTCGGCGTCCTGGTTCAGCCAGTCCACCGGCTCCAGGACGTAGAACGCCCACACCCCGTCGTCGGCGGCGACCAGGTTGCGGTGGATGAAGTTCAGCGCCAACGGCGCGGTGTGGGTGGGCAGGGTTGCCCCGTCGAGCAGCTGCTGCTCCGGGGTCGGTGCCGCGTCACGGTTGCGGCGGAACGGGTTGCGCATGGACGTCCCTCTCATCGGGTTACGCATCGATGTCCCTCTCCGGGGAGACGACGTACAGGACCGCGCCGTGATCGGCCACGTCGTAGTCGGTGATGGTCGTGACGTGGTTGGTATCCGGCGCGTCCGGCCGGGGAGTTCCCAGCTCGCGCTGGACCGCGCTGACGTGGTGCCGGATCGGAGTCGTCGGCTTCACCCGCCGGCCGAACCATCGCGTGAACACCACCGCGCACGCGACCGCGGCCACGAGCGCGACCGCGGCTTTCGGGAACAGTGCCGGGATCGGGAGCCAGCCGTACAGCACGTCCGGCTGGGCGAGGTAGGCCACCGGGGTAAGCACGAACGAGGTGATCGTGGCCAGGACCCACATGATCCCGCGGGCCTCGAACCACCACTCCATGCCCGCGCTGCCCTTCCAGATGAACGGCACCCGCAACGCAGCGTCATCGGTCTCGAACATCAGACCCGCGCCTCAGCTGTTGAACAGGTAGTCCAGGGCGCCCGTCGCGTACGCGATCACGCTCCCCCCGACCGCGATCGCGGCGACCACTGCCGCCAGACCGAAGTTCATCGCCGTCTGCGCTTGGGCCTTCGGGTTCGTCTTGGACGACTTCGCGCCCATCTGCAGGGCGACGAACAGGCCGATCAGCCCGAACAGGGTCAGGCCGAACCCAACGATCGCCGCGACATTGATGAAGTCCGGTGCTGACGCATCAGCCATAGGAAATGCGGTACCCACTGTCGTTCCCCTCACTGATCTTCTCGGATGTGATGGCGGCACCCCTGCCACACCAACCACTCCGCACCGTACGCCGCATATCGCGTAACGCGCTACGCGACACGCAGACCGTTCATGCCAATGTCACTGAACGGCCACCTGGTTCGGAGGGCCCAGGTAAGGGTCCGGCGAATCCCCGACTGCTTGTGTCGGTTGAGGTTGAGGCTCGCGGTGACGGGGCCAGGGTAAGGAAGTGGTGCTCCTACGATCCCCGGTTCGGCCCGTGATGCGCGCCGTCGAGTGTCTGGTCGCCACGCACTTCAGAGCGTCTGGCAGTAGGGGAGGTCGCGGGCCTGCTTGTACCCCGGAGTCCCGCGTGCCACGTTGTCGTCGTCGCCCGTGGGGGCCAAGACCTCGTCGCGATCCAGGTCGTCCTTCGAAATTCTGCGGATCGAGCCGAATGCGGATAGACATGGGCCCATGTCTCGTGAGCCGTCCCGCCCTGACCTGTCGGACATGAGGACCAAGGAGTGACCGCTTCCCGGATGCAGGTGGCAGCCTCACGGCGCTACGGCACAGCGTCTCCGTTGCGGTACCCGGGAGGCAAGGCAGCGCTCGCTGGCCTGTTCGCTGACCTGATCGCATCGCTTGGTCTCGACCGGCCGACGTACGTCGAACCTTACGCGGGCGGGGCTGGCGCCGGCATCGCGTTGCTGCTCGAAGGTCACCTAAGCTCCGTCGTCATCAACGACATAGACCCCGCAGTTCACGCGTTCTGGAAGTCGGTCGTCGAGCGCAACGCCGACCTCGTCGACTGGGTGCGCGATGTCCCGCTGACGCTGTCGGAGTGGGAGCGTCAGCGCGGGGTGTACAGGTCGTGCACGGACAACGCATTCGACCTGGGGCGCGCGTTCTTCTACCTCAACCGCACGAACCGCTCCGGGGTGCTGAACGCAGGAGTGATTGGGGGTAAGTCCCAACAGGGCAAGTACAAGATCGACGCGAGGTTCAACCGGGCGACCCTGGCCGCTCGACTTGAGGCGATCGGTGCAGTGTCGGATGCGGTCGAGGTCACGGACCTAGACGGCCGCACCGTCATCAAACGGTTCGGCTCACGCAAGTCAACCTTCATGTACATCGACCCGCCCTACGTGCAGGCCGGCTCGCAGCTATACCTCAACGCCTTCGACGGTCGTGACCACGCCGCGCTTGCATCCGTCGTCGAGGGGATCACGAAGGCCGACTGGATCATCACGTACGATCTTGACCCGTTCGTCGAGCGCCTTTACGGCGGCCACTTCCAAGCCCTGCTTGACCTGAACTACTCGGCCAGATATCCGGGACGTGCGCAGGAACTGATCGTCGCGCCCAACCGAGTGGCCGACGCGCTCAAGGAGTTGGACGCGGTCGCAGCAGGTGCCTGAGGAGGTTTTCGGCGAGCCGGTACGCATCACGAACGTCCTGCGGCTTCACCACCAGGTCAGCACTGTGCGAGGCCAGGTTGTGCCACTGAACGCTCCCTGGCTTTTCAGCACCGCCGGATTGGATCTGGTTGATCGCGTTCCTCAGGGCCTTGTCATTGCCGTAGGCCTCGCTGACAACCTTCATCACCGCAGTCAACTCGCCTGACGCGGGCGTTGTTGCACCTTCGAAGTGGAACTTGATCGTCGTCTCAAGCGCCGATCGAAGCAGTAGTGCTGCCGCGACAGGCGTCTGGCTGATGTCGATGCGTCGGAGTTCCTGGTATCGCAGCTGAAGGTTCTCCGGCGTTCCTGTCGTGTAGTCGAGCCCGCTCAGCGACAGTCGATTTCGGGTGTCGGGGTGGTTCGGGCCGCGAGGGTTCGGTGCTGGCCTGGCGCCACCACCACCTGGACCTCCGGGCGGCAGCGCCGGGTCGTCCTCGCCGCTCTCTCCGTCTGGGTCGTCGATCGGGTCGGTGGCTGGGTCGTCCGGGTCCACAGGCCGCACCGGTGTTTCAGGTCCCTTGGGGTCGACGGGCGTTCCGAGGAGGCGCGCCACGAGAATCTGATTTTCCGGGGTGTCTTTCTTGAATGCAGCGGAGCGAGTATTGAGCCGCTTGGCGCGGAACTCATTCATCAGGTACTCGACGGCGCTCCGCTGGGTGCTGGTCAGCGTGGCTCCGACCTTTTCGGGCCTGTGGGACACCGGCAGAAGGAATCCGTCGCCGTCGTACATCGCACCAATCGCATACGCAATATCCGCGTTGCGGTAGGCGTACTCGAACGCAGACATGGTCAGCGCTGCGCCGCTGACGTAGCCGTGTAGGCTCAGGTCGGTGAAGTGCACGCCGCTGAGGAAACGGCGCATCACGGCCATCTTTATGAACCTCACGACGTCGGCGCCGGGGTGCATGGCGCGGATTTCCGTGACGGTCCGGTGTGGGCTGAGCAACGAGTAGTAGTAGTTCGCCTGCTGGTCTCGACTCCAACGCTTCTTCGGCACAGTGGTGTGGAGTCGAGCGATGTGCGGCGCTGCAGCGTCTCGGTCCGGCGCAACTAGGACTCTGATCGCCGTAGGCAGGTCCTCGGCTTCTAATTCGTACCGCCGCAGCAATGCGCGCAGGTCGTGGGAGTGAGCAGGAACCGCGTCGGGGTTCAGCAGACCCTTGAGGGCGCTCACGCGGCGGTTGCCCTCCAGCACGCGGTAGACGCCGGGCGTCTCCTCGATAACGATGGGAACTTCGTTGTCGAAATATCCATCTCGAAGGATCATTCGCGCCGCGCCAAGGACGTCTTCCTCGGCGTAGAGGTAATTGAGGGCTGCGCCCTCGTCATCAGGACGCGTCGGAATGCGGTAGTTCTCTAGGTCGAGCCGTAGGTTATCGATGTCCGGCTCCACCATAGGCAACTGCTGGTAGGTCACGTCGGCCCCGCCCCTCGCGCTGATCTCGTGGGGCGAGCATCCCACAGCCGCTGCTAGGAACGAGGCGTTTCGTTGCCTAGCACTCGAGTTGTAGACCGGAGGGGTAGGCGCCATCCTGCTAGGGATGACCCGCCATTGGGGCCCTGGCCCAAGACGGTGAGCGACGTAGCCGCTTGCGCCGAATCCCGGACGGGCGCGTAGCGAGACGACGGTACTCACCCACGGCCGGCCGATGGGCGTCCCGGGACGGTCGCGCAAGACGGCTGCTGTGGCTAGTCCGTGCTGGGAGCCGCTCGTGTCACGCTCGTGACCTGGGCGTACCGGCGACATGAAGCCCTGGCCCCGCCTTGGGAGCTTTCGATGGATCGCCGATCTGTGTTGCCGAATCTGTTGCCGAGGCGGAGCGAGACGGCTGGGACCCCGCTGATCGGAACGTGACACGACGTGCGTGGTCGTGCGTGATGACCTGCACTTCCCCGAGCGTCCCGGGAGCGCTGAGACGCATCACGGGCGACTCATAACCCGGAGGTCGCAGGTTCAAATCCTGCCCCCGCTACACATCGCGGCAACGCAGTCGGGGC